>CANKUB010000015.1 GCA_947486575.1 Betaproteobacteria bacterium
AATGGTCATGCCGGGTGACAACATCTCGATCACCGTGACGCTGATCCAGCCGATTGCGATGGAAGAAGGTCTGCGCTTCGCGATTCGTGAAGGTGGCAGAACCGTCGGCGCAGGTGTCGTTGCTAAAGTTATCGAGTAATTACGAGTAAACATAGAGTAAATATATTCATGGCCGCTTTGAAAAGCTCAAAAATTCGTATCCGCCTGAAGGCGTTTGACTATCGTCTGATCGACCAGTCAGCGCAGGAAATCGTGGAGACGGCTAAGCGTACGGGTGCGGTAGTTAAAGGCCCCGTGCCCTTGCCAACGCGTAAGGAGCGTTTCGATCTGCTGCGTTCGCCGCACGTTAATAAAACGTCACGCGATCAGATGGAAATTCGCACGCATTTGCGTTTGATGGATATTATTGACCCAACAGATAAAACGGTAGATGCGCTGATGAAGCTCGATCTACCGGCAGGTGTAGATGTAGAAATCAAGCTGTAAAGTGTTTTGCTGTAACGCGTTACGGAGAAAACTTCGGGCGTGTTTGATTGATAAGAGTGGCCTGTCAATTGTAACGGGCGCCTTTAAAAAAGGTATATAAAACATGAACTTAGGACTTGTTGGCCGTAAGGTCGGCATGACCCGCGTATTCACCGAAGACGGCGATTCTGTCCCGGTGACCGTAGTGGATGTGTCGAATAACCGCGTCACTCAGCTCAAGACCCCCGAGACCGATGGTTACGCGGGTGTGCAGGTGACTTTCGGTAAGCGTCGCGCCAGCCGCGTGGTCAAGGCCGCTGCAGGTCATTTTGCCAAGGCTGGTGTTGAAGCTGGGCACACGCTGCGTGAATTCCGCGTTACCCCGGCTAAACTTGCCGACCTCAAAGTGGGTGGCGTTGTTGCTGCAAGCCTGTTCCAGGTCGGTCAAATGGTTGACGTGACGGGAATTTCCATGGGTAAGGGATTTCAGGGCGTTATCAAGCGTCATAATTTCTCGTCCAATCGCGCCAGCCACGGTAATTCGCGTTCGCACAACTCGCCCGGCTCTATCGGCATGGCGCAGGATCCTGGTCGCGTGTTTCCTGGTAAAAAAATGGCCGGTCACATGGGTGCGGCCAAACGCACCGTACAAAGCCTGCAAATCGTGCGTATAGACGAAGCGCGTCAACTGTTGCTGATCCGTGGCGCAGTGCCCGGTTCGCGCGGTGGCGACGTGGTGGTAGTCCCGTCCAAGCGCGTCAAGAAAATTGTGGCTAAGCCCGTTGCGGCTCCTGCTGCAAACGCAAAGAAGTAAGGGCGGAATAAATCATGGAACTGAATCTGATAGATGATCAAGGCAAGGCGACGGCGAAGGTTTCCGCGTCTGATGCTACGTTTGGACGCGAGTTCAACGAAGCGCTGGTGCACCAATTGGTGACTTCGTATCTGGCCAATGGTCGTAGTGGTACGCGTGCGCAAAAAGATCGTGGCGAAGTGCGGCACTCTACCAAAAAGCCATTTCGTCAAAAGGGCACGGGCCGTGCACGCGCGGGTATGACATCCAGCCCATTGTGGCGTGGCGGCGGACGGATATTTCCGAATCGCCCTGACGAGAATTTCAGCCAGAAAGTCAATCGCAAGATGTATCGTGCGGGTGTGTGCGCGATTCTGTCTCAGCTTGCGCGTGAGGACCGGTTGGTAGTTATTGATAGCTTTACGCTGAGTTCGCCCAAGACCAAGTTGCTTGTGCAGAAATTGAAAGGCATGGGCTTTGATGACGTGCTGATTATTACTGATGCCATTGATGACAATCTGCGTTTGTCGTCGCGCAACTTGCACTACGTTAGTGTTGCTTCGGTAAATGATGCCGATCCGGTTACGCTGATTCGTCACGAAAAGGTTGTGGTGACTAAAAGCGCGATTGCCAAGATTGAGGAGATGCTGGCATGACTCAAGTAAAAGTTTATAGCCAAGAAAGATTGACGCAAGTGTTGCTCGCACCGGTTGTTTCGGAAAAGAGCACCTTTGTTGGTGAAAAGAATAACCAGTTTGTTTTCCGTGTTGCGCCCGATGCGACCAAGCCCGAAGTTAAGGCGGCAGTGGAGTTGCTGTTCAGCCCAACAGACAAAAAGCTCGAAGTAGAAGCGGTGCACATTGTCAACGTCAAAGGCAAAGAAAAGCGCATGGGCAAATTCGTAGGTCGCCGTAGTGGATGGAAAAAGGCGTATGTGTGCCTGAAAGCCGGGCAGGACATCAATTTCGCTGAAGGGGAGAACAAATAATGCTGGTTAAAGTTAAACCGACTTCACCGGGGCGCCGTGGCTTGGTCAAAGTGGTCACGCCAGGTTTGCACAAAGGCAAGCCGGTGGCCTCACTCCTCGATAGCCAATCCAAAAAAGCAGGCCGCAATCAACATGGCCGCATCACCATGCGTCACCAGGGTGGTGGGCACAAGCAGCACTACCGTATCGTTGATTTCAAGCGTAACAAAGACGGCATCGTTGCCAAGGTTGAGCGCATTGAATACGATCCAAACCGCAGCGCACATCTCGCGTTGTTGTGTTATTCAGATGGTGAGCGCCGTTATGTTATCGCGACCAAAGGGCTTGCCGCGGGCGCGCAATTGGTGTCAGGCGCCGAAGCGCCGATCAAGTCGGGCAACACCTTGCCACTGCGCAATATTCCCGTGGGTAGTACGATTTGCTGTATTGAAATGCTGCCAGGCAAGGGAGCGCAACTAGCCCGTTCGGCTGGCACCTCAGTGCAATTGCTGGCGCGCGAAGGTGATTACGCACAACTGCGTTTGCGCTCTGGCGAAATTCGCAAAGTACACGTCAATTGCCGCGCAACGATCGGTGAAGTTGGTAACGAGGAGCACTCACTTGAGTCGATTGGTAAGGCCGGGCGTGTACGTTGGCGCGGTGTGCGTCCTACAGTGCGTGGTGTCGCTATGAACCCGATCGACCATCCTCACGGCGGTGGCGAGGGCAGAACGGCTGCTGCGCAAGCGCCCGTCAGCCCGTGGGGCGTGATGTGTAAGGGTTACAAAACTCGTAAGGTCAAACGCACAAATAGCATGATCGTGCGCCGTCGTAACTCCAAGGCCACGGCCTAGTACGGAAACGGAATAAGGGAAACATATGGCACGTTCCATTAAAAAGGGCCCGTTCGTCGACCACCACTTGATGCACAAGGTGGAGACAGCGCGCGCGGTATCGGATAAGCGACCAATCAAAACCTGGTCACGCCGTTCTACCGTGTTGCCGGATTTTATCGGGCTGACAATTGCGGTTCATAACGGCAAGCAGCATATCCCGGTATACATCACTGAGAATATGGTCGGGCACAAGCTGGGCGAGTTTTCGCATACGCGCACGTTCAAGGGCCACTCCAAAGCGGGTGGGGCACCAGCGGACAAAAAATCCGCACCCACGCCTGCGGCCAAATAACGGAGAGCAGAATGCAAACAACAGCAAAACTGCGTGGTGTCAGACTGTCGGCTCAAAAGGGCCGTTTGGTTGCGGATATGGTTCGTGGGCAGGCCGTGGAAAACGCCCTGAATATTCTTCAGTTTTCTCCCAAGAAAGGTGCAGTCATTATTCGTAAAGTGCTTGAGTCGGCCATAGCCAATGCCGAGCACAATGACGGTGCGGATATCGATGAATTGAAAATCACCAGTATTTATGTGGAGAAGGGGCCAGTGCTGAAGCGTTTTCACGCACGTGCCAAGGGTCGCGGTGTGCGAGTGCTCAAGCACTCCTGCCATATATTTCTGACGGTTGGCGATGGAAGGAACAGCTAGTCATGGGTCAAAAAATACATCCGACAGGATTTCGACTCGCAGTAACGCGCGATTGGTCTTCACGCTGGTATGCCAACGACCGCAATTTCTCCGGCATGTTGCTTGAGGATTTGAAGGTTCGCGATTACCTCAAGCAAAAGCTTTCGCATGCGGCGGTGTCACGAGTGGTGATTGAGCGGCCTGCGAAGAACGCACGCATTACGATCTACAGTGCGCGGCCTGGTGTTGTCATCGGTAAAAAGGGTGAGGATATTGAATCGCTTAAGTCAGCACTGCAGAAAATGCTGCATGTGCCGGTGCATGTCAATATTGAAGAAGTGCGTAAGCCTGAGCTGGATGCGCAACTGATTGCAGATTCCATTGCGCAGCAATTGCAAAAACGTATCATGTTCCGCCGTGCCATGAAGCGCGCTATTACCAACGCGATGCGCTTGGGTGCTCAAGGTATCAAGATCATGAGCGCAGGACGGTTGAATGGGATAGAAATTGCCCGTACTGAATGGTATCGCGAAGGCCGTGTGCCGTTGCATACGTTACGTGCTGGTATTCAATATGGCGTGTCAGAAGCCAAAACGACCTACGGCATCATTGGTATCAAGGTTTGGGTCTATCAAGGCGAAATCTTGGGCAAGAACGAACAGCCGGCGGCGGCACCCGGCGGTGCGCCGTCCGATACCCCGCCGCCCGCGCGCAAACCGCGCAGTAAGCCAGGAGTGAAACGTGCTACAGCCATCACGACGTAAGTACCGTAAAGAACAAAAGGGCCGCAATAAAGGTGTTGCGACCCGTGGCGCCAAAGTCAGCTTCGGTGACTTTGGGCTTAAAGCGATAGGCCGTGGCCGCTTGACCGCGCGACAAATCGAAGCGGCCCGCCGAGCGATGACGCGTCACATTAAGCGTGGTGGACGGATATGGATTCGTATATTCCCGGATAAGCCAATATCCCGTAAACCTGCCGAAGTGCGCATGGGCAATGGCAAGGGAAATCCCGAATACTGGGTTGCCGAGATTCAGCCAGGAAAAATGTTGTACGAAATGGACGGTGTAAACGAAGTGATCGCCAAAGAAGCGTTCAGACTCGCGGCGGCAAAGTTGCCGATAGCGACCACTTTCGTGCATCGTCAAGTTGGAGGCTAAGACATGAAAGCTAGTGAATTACGTGGAAAGTCCGTTGACGAGTTGAAGCAGGAATTGCAATCGTTGCTCAAGGCGCAGTTTTCGTTGCGCATGCAAAAAGCGACTCAGCAGCTTGCGAATACCAGTCAGATTGGTAAGACGCGTCGCGATATATCGCGTGTGCGCACCGTGTTGACGCAAAAAGAAATAGGTAAAACAGCATGAGCGAAACTGCGAATAAGCGTACCCTCACTGGTCGCGTGGTCAGCGACAAGATGAACAAAACGGTCACCGTTTTGGTCGAGCGCCGTGTAAAACACGAGCTTTATGGAAAATACCTGACGTTGTCTAAGAAATATCACGCGCATGACGAGAAGAACGAGTTTCACGAAGGTGATACTGTGACTATCGAGGAGTGCCGTCCCTTGGCTAAAACCAAAGCGTGGCGTGTGGTGAATCTGGTGGAAAAGTCGCGCGCAGTGTAGCGCACGTAGAAATAAAACGTTATGTTGCTTGGCAAAAGTAAAATAACCAGTTATAATCGACAGTCTTTACAGTTACAGTTTTAGAGTTACGCGGTTAGTTATTGATTATCTGCGATAAATAAATTGTAGCGTATCAGCCCCCACGGGCTCCAATACTGATCTGATGCTTTGGGTAGATTTGATGTAGTTAGAAACATAATTACCCGCTGCCGGATCAAGTTGGAGAGGCGCCAAAAAGTACCAAAAAGTATTTGGGCGCGATAGTGTTAAACAGGTGAGAAGCGAATCATGATTCAGATGCAATCCGTATTGGATGTTGCTGACAACACTGGTGCCCGCGCCGTGATGTGTATCAAAGTGCTCGGTGGCTCAAAGCGTCGTTACGCGGGCATTGGCGACATCATCAAGGTCAGCATCAAAGATGCCGCGCCTCGTGGCCGCGTCAAAAAGGGCGAGGTATACGACGCAGTTGTCGTGCGCACTGCCAAGGGTGTTCGTCGGTCCGATGGGTCGCTGGTGAAATTCGACTCAAATGCGGCTGTGTTGCTTAATGCCAAGCTTGAGCCGATAGGTACGCGTATCTTCGGGCCGGTGACGCGTGAGTTGCGTACCGAGCGGTTCATGAAAATTGTCTCACTCGCCCCGGAAGTTATCTAAGGAGCGCGGTATGAAAAAGATTAAAAAGGGTGACGACGTTATAGTTATCACGGGCCGCGACAGTGGCAAGCGGGGCACGGTGTTGAATCTGGTGTCCGAAAGCCATGTGTTGGTTGAGGGCGTGAATAAAGTCAAAAAGCACGAACGTCCGAATCCGATGAAAAATACGCAAGGCGGCATTATTGAAAAAGAAATGCCGCTGCATATTTCTAATGTTGCCTTGTTCAATCCGGCAACCAAAAAGGCCGACCGTGTGGGCATCAAGGTGATTGATGGTGGTGCCAAGCGCGTGCGATATTTCAAGTCCAATGGCGAAGTCATTGACGTATGAGCGAACAGAAAGAGCAAAAGAAGGCTAAACCAGCGCGCGAACCCAAGGTGAAAACTGAAGGTAAGGCGGGCGGTAAGAGAGGTGCTGGCGGCAGCGAAGCTGGCGACCAATCTGCGTCTAAGGTGGCGTCAACGGCAAAGCCTGCTGGCCCAGCCCGCCTGCACGCATTTTACCGGGATACTGTGGTCAAGGATTTGACTCAGAAATTCGGGTACAAGTCCGTGATGCAGGTGCCGCGCCTGAACAAAATTGTGCTTAACATGGGCGTGGGCGAGGCGGTTGCGGACAAGAAGATCATGGATCATGCTGTTTCTGACATGACTAAAATCGCCGGACAGAAGCCGCTGGTGACCAAGTCGCGTAAGGCTATAGCGTCGTTCAAGATTCGCGAAAATTACCCGGTGGGTTGCAAGGTTACGCTGCGTGGTACGCGAATGTATGACTTTCTTGATCGTCTGGTGAATGTGGCAATGCCGCGTATTCGCGATTTTCGCGGTATTTCCGGACGCAGCTTTGACGGCATGGGCAACTACAACATGGGCGTCAAAGAGCAGATAATTTTCCCCGAGATCGAGTACGACAAAATTGATGCGATTCGCGGTATGAATATCACGATTTCGACTACAGCCAAGACGGATGATGAGGCGCGTGCCTTGTTGGTCGCCTTCAAATTTCCGTTCAGGAACTGAGGTATTTCATGGCAAAAAAGTCAATCATTAATCGTAATGAGCAGCGCAAGGTAACGGTCAAGAAGTTCGCTGCCAAACGCAAGGTATTACAGGAGGCCGCGAATAACCAGTCGTTGTCGCCGGAAGAGCGTTATGAGGCGCGCCTCAAGTTGCAAAAGCTTCCGCGTAATGCAAGTCCGGTGCGATTGCGCAACCGTTGTGCATTGACGGGGCGTCCACGCGGTGTGTTTAGCAAGTTTGGGCTGGCGCGCGGCAAGTTGCGTGATATCGCGATGCGCGGGGAAATTCCCGGCATCATCAAGGCGAGCTGGTAATCGTACCTAATTGTACCAATCGTAACTATTTGTAGCTGGTGATATTTTAGTGCCAGGAAGCAGGAGAAGATTGCATGAGTATGAGTGATCCGGTCGCTGACATGCTGACGCGCATTCGTAATGCGCAGCAGTCGGAGAAACAATCGGTAGCGATGCCGACGAGCAAGCTCAAGGCGGCCATTGCCAGAGTGCTCAAAGACGAGGGCTATATCGAGGATTTCGCCGTCCGTAGTCAGGATGGCAAATCGCACCTGGATATCAGTCTGAAATATTACGCTGGTCGCCCTGTTATCGAAAAAATTGAGCGCGTCAGCCGGCCGGGTTTGCGTATTTACAAGCCCAGCAAGGAAATTCCGGTAGTGATGAATGGCTTGGGTGTGGCAATCGTGTCGACATCCAAGGGCGTCATGACGGATCGTAAGGCGCGCGGTATGGGCGTGGGCGGCGAAGTGCTGTGCATCGTCGCTTAACGAGAACGAGGTTTTAACATGTCCAGAGTCGCAAATGATCCGGTGTTCATCCCTGAAAAAGTGGATGTCACACTAAACGCTACTGATATTTCAGTCAAAGGGCCGTTAGGTACTTTGACCCGCAAGTTGTCGCCGAATGTATCGGTGCAACAGATTGAAAATCGCCTTGAATTCAAGGTTAATGACAATTCACATTTGGCCAATGCGATGTCAGGAACGATGCGTGCCCTGGTGTCCAACATGGTGGTTGGTGTATCCAAAGGGTTTGAGAAGAAGCTGGCGCTGGTAGGCGTGGGGTATCGTGCCCAGGCGCAGGGCGACAAACTGAATCTGACATTGGGTTTTTCGCATCCGGTTGTGCACCAGCTGCCTGTCGGTGTAAAGGCTGAGACGCCGACGCAAACTGAGATCATCATCAAAGGTGCTGATCGCCAGCAAGTCGGTCAAGTGGCAGCAGATATTCGTGCGTATCGCAAACCTGAGCCGTACAAAGGCAAGGGTGTGCGTTACGTCGGCGAGCAAATTGTGCTCAAGGAAACCAAGAAGAAGTAGGCGGGTTAGGAGCCAGGTAAGCCATGATAGAAAAGAAACAATCACGCATGCGGCGCTCGCGCCGTACCCGCGCGAAAATTGCGGAATTGAAGGCGGTTCGTTTGACCGTCAACCGTTCGAATACGCATATCTACGCTCAAGTTATCGATGCCACTGGCGGCATAATTCTGGCCAGTGCGTCATCGGCAGAAAAAGCTTTGCGTGGCGAATTGAAAAATGGTGGCAACGTCAAAGCGGCTTCGGTGGTCGGCAAGTTGATAGCGGAAAAAGCGAAAAAAGCGGGTGTCGAGATGGTAGCGTTTGACCGCTCGGGTTACCGGTTTCATGGTCGTGTCAAGGCGTTGGCGGAAGCCGCGCGCGAAGCCGGCCTTAAGTTTTAGATGCGGTTTTAGGATCAGGAATTCCCTATGGCGAAAATGCAAGCATCGAAAATGCAAACCGGCAACGAAGAACGTGGCGACGGTTTGCGTGAAAAAATGGTGGCGATCAATCGCGTAACCAAAGTGGTTAAAGGCGGGCGTATCATGGGCTTTGCCGCGTTGACGGTGGTGGGCGATGGCGATGGCAGCATAGGTATGGGTAAAGGCAAGTCGCGAGAAGTGCCCGTAGCCGTGCAAAAAGCCATGGAAGAAGCGCGTCGTAAAATGGTCAAGGTGTCATTGAAAAACGGTACTTTGCAACATACAGTTATTGGACGTCACGGCGCAGCAAGTGTCTTGATGCAGCCGGCTTCCGAAGGCACGGGCATTATTGCTGGCGGACCGGTGCGCGCGGTGCTTGAAGTGATGGGCGTCACCAATATTCTGGCGAAGTGCCTGGGTTCGACAAATCCCTATAACGTGGTTCGTGCCACCATAAACGGTTTGACCAGCATGAACACCCCGGCCGAAATTGCCGCCAAGCGCGGTAAGACGGTTGAAGAAATCACGGGTTAACTTGGGAAACTGCCGGGGAAAATATTATGGCTAATGCCAAGAAAATTAAAGTAACGCTGTTCAGAAGTTTGATCGGTACCAAGGGCGAACACAGAATGTGTGTTCGTGGTTTGGGATTGCGTCGTATCAACCATACCGTTGATGTTATCGACACGCCGGCAAATCGCGGCATGATTAATAAAGTGTCGTACATGGTTAGAGTTTCTGTTTAGAAACAAAAGGTTATAAGAGATTACGTTATGAGACTGAATACCATCAAGCCGGCCAAAGGTTCGACGCACTCAATCAAGCGCGTGGGCCGTGGTACGGGCTGCGGGCTCGGTAAGACAGCGGGGCGTGGTCACAAAGGCCAAAAGGCACGCGCGGGCGGATTCCATAAAGTTGGTTTTGAAGGCGGCCAAATGCCGTTGCATCGCCGTTTGCCGAAGCGCGGCTTTCATTCGCCGATGTCGGGTGATACAGCTGAGATTCGGCTGGGTGACTTACAGAAATTGAGTGCTGAGACCATTGATCTGGCGGTGTTGAAACAAGCTGGGTTGGCGCATCAAACAGCGTTGGGCGGCAAGATTATTCTTGCGGGCACCATTGAGCGCAAAGTAACCATCAAGGGGTTGGGCGTGACTAAAGGTGCCCGTGCTGCCATCGAAAAAGTGGGCGGCAGTGTTGAGGCTCCTGCGGTGTCGGTGCAGGCTTAATCGTTTAGCGACAGGTTAAAGAGATACGCATTGGCTGTTAACGATTCACTACTGGCGTCAGGAAAGCTCGGCGATTTGAAGCGCCGCTTCCTGTTTTTGATCGGTGCGTTAATCGTATTCCGTGTAGGGTCGTTTATTCCGGTTCCAGGCATTGATCAGAACGAACTGGCCAGTTTGTTCAATCAGCAGCGCGGCGGCATTCTTGACATGTTCAACATGTTTTCGGGTGGTGCGCTGGAGCGGTTTTCGATTTTTGCGTTGGGCATCATGCCGTATATTTCGGCGTCGATTATCATGCAGTTGATGACAGTGGCGTCGCCAACGTTGGAAGCGTTAAAGAAAGAGGGCGAAGCAGGCCGCCGCAAGATTACGCAATACACACGGTATGGGACAGCAGGGTTAGCGCTGTTCCAGAGTATGGCCATCGCGGTTGGTCTGGAAAGCCAGCGTGGCTTGGTGATTGATCCGGGCCTGGTGTTTCGTTTGACGGCAATGGTGACGTTAACTACAGGCACGATGTTCCTGATGTGGTTGGGTGAACAAATTACCGAGCGCGGCATCGGCAATGGTATATCTTTGCTGATATTTGCGGGGATCGCAGCGGGTTTTCCACAAGCAGTGGGTGGCACGCTGGAACTGGTTCGCACGGGTGCAATGTCCATTCCGGTGGTGTTGTTTATCGGGGTATTGGTGGTTGGCGTGACGGCATTTGTGTGTTTTGTTGAGCGTGGGCAGCGCAAGATTCTGGTGAACTACGCCAAGAGACAGGTAGGTCGGAAGGTATACGGTGGGCAGAGCTCTCACTTGCCGCTCAAGTTGAATATGGCCGGTGTGATTCCACCGATATTTGCGTCGTCGATTATTCTGTTTCCAGCGACAATAGTCGGCTGGTTTGGTGAAGGTACAAGCACCTCAACGGGTGTGACGTGGCTTAAAAATGTTGCGGCAACGCTGCATCCCGGTGAGCCGGTTTACACCTTGTTGTATGCGTCAGCGATTATATTTTTCTGTTTTTTTTATACGGCACTGGTATTCAATCCGAATGAAACTGCGGATAACCTGAAGAAAAGCGGCGCGTTTGTTCCAGGAATTCGTCCGGGCGATCAAACGGCGCGTTATATCGAGAAAATTACCTTGCGGCTGACACTGGTGGGTGCAGTGTATGTCACGCTGGTTTGTCTGTTGCCGGAATTTTTGATTGTGTGGAAGAAAGTACCGTTTTACTTCGGTGGTACATCACTGTTGATTATTGTTGTGGTGACGATGGATTTTATGTCACAGGTTCAGGCGTACATCATGTCGCATCAGTATGAGAGTTTGTTGAAGAAGGCCAATTTCAAGGGTGGAATGTTTCCGACGCGCTAGAGCATGACGTTGACGACAAAAAGTCAACAGGGCGAAGATTTGATGTCTTTAACGATTTAACGCGCAGTTAGATTGTGTTCCGCGCGAAGTGATGTAAACGCAGTGGTAGAAACTCAGTAAAAGAAAAACTGGAGCCCGAAAATGAAAGTGCAGGCATCGGTAAAACGGATGTGCCGCAACTGTAAAGTTGTGAAGCGTAAGCGTGTGGTTCGAGTGATTTGCAAAGATCCGCGCCATAAGCAGCGCCAGGGTTAAGAGAACCAGAATTGGGTTTTTAAATTATTTTTTAAAAACAACAAGTTAAGTTAGCGGAGCAATAGTATGGCTCGTATTGGTGGCGTAAATATTCCGAATCATCAGCATGCTGAAATAGCGCTGACCGCGATCTATGGTGTCGGTCGCAGCCGCGCGCGCAAAATTTGCGTCGCGGCGGGTATTGAAGTTACGCGCAAGATGAAAGACTTGTCCGATAGTGAAATGGATAAGTTGCGCGAGCAAGTTGCCAAGGTGGCGACCGAAGGTGATTTGCGTCGTGAAGTTTCCATGAACATCAAACGTTTGATGGACTTGGGAACGTGGCGGGGTAAG
This sequence comes from Betaproteobacteria bacterium, assembly GCA_947486575.1. Taxonomy (GTDB): domain Bacteria; phylum Pseudomonadota; class Gammaproteobacteria; order Burkholderiales; family SG8-41; genus UBA5216. Next base: position 11,964 of record CANKUB010000015.1, read on the forward strand.
CGGCATCGCGTCGGCTTGCCAGTGCGCGGTCAGCGTACGCGCACCAACGCGCGCACGCGTAAAGGCCCGCGTAAGGCAGCAGTGAAGCTGCAAAAAGGAACGACGGCTTAATTTGATTTTCTTCGGTTTACAGTAATTAGTTCACAGGTACTCAGTTCAAGGTACTCAGTTAAGGTAACAACACATGGCAAAAGCAAGCACGCGAGTGCGCAAGAAGGTCAAGAAGAATGTCGCCGAGGGCATTGCCCACGTACATGCGTCATTCAACAACACCATTGTGACCATCACCGACCGCCAAGGCAACGCGTTGGCGTGGGCAACATCGGGCAGCAACGGCTTTAAAGGCTCACGCAAATCCACGCCGTTTGCCGCGCAGATTGCTGCTGAACAGTGCGGCAAGCTTGCTGTCGAATGTGGCGTTAAAAATCTTGAAGTACGCATCAAGGGTCCCGGCCCTGGCCGCGAATCTGCAGTGCGCGCGCTGAATGCCGTGGGTTTCAAAATAACCAGCATTTCGGATGTGACACCAGTGCCGCACAACGGCTGCCGTCCTCCGAAAAAACGTCGCGTCTAAGGGGATCCCACCGTGGCAAGGAATCTCGATCCGAAGTGCAGGCAATGCCGTCGTGAGGGCGAAAAATTGTTCCTCAAGGGCGAAAAATGTTTTACCGACAAGTGCGCGATTGAGCGCCGTAATTATCCGCCGGGTCAGCACGGCCAGAAGCAGGCGCGTCTGTCTGGTTATGGCGTGCAGCTGCGCGAAAAGCAGAAAATCCGCCGTATTTACGGCTTGCTCGAAGGCCAGTTTCGCCGTGTTTACGCAGAAGCAGCGTCGAGCAAAGGTGTTACCGGCGAAGCGCTGTTGCAATTGCTCGAAGGCCGTCTGGATACCGTGACGTTCCGCATGGGTTTCGGTGCCTCGCGCACTGAGGCACGGCAAGTTGTGCGTCACAATGGCATTTTGGTGAACGGCAAGCGTGTGAATATTCCGTCATATCAATGCCGTCCGGGCGATGTGGTCGAAGTCGCCGCAGCATCCAAGACGCAATTACGCATTAAAGCCGCCGCCGAAGCCGCCGAGTCTCGTGGACGTGCGGAATGGATCGAAGTGGATACGAAGGCTCTGAAAGGCACGTTCAAAGCGCGTCCGCAGCGTTCTGAGCTGCCGTCCAGCATTAACGAGTCGCTGGTGGTCGAGTTGTATTCGAAGTAATGAACTTGCAGTAAAACACAGTTATCAAGCGCGAAGCGTATTACGAATCCAGAGATTCACGCGCAGTTGTCACGATTTTAGCGAAGGGGCGTCACTACCATGTCAAGCACCGCAATTCTGAAACCGCGTATTATCGACGTTCAGAACCTTTCGACGCATCACGCGCGGCTCACGATGGAGCCGTTTGAGCGAGGCTATGGCCACACGTTAGGCAATGCGCTGCGCCGTACATTGCTGTCCTCCATGCCTGGTTATGCGGCGACAGAAGTCAGCATCGCCGGTGTATTGCACGAGTATTCCACGCTGGATGGCGTGCAAGAAGACGTAGTCGATATCCTGCTGAATCTCAAGGGCGTGGTGCTGAAACTGCACAACCGCGACGAAGCGACACTAGTACTCAAGAAATTAGGCGAGGGCGTTGTCACTGCTGCCGATATTGAACCGAACCACGACGTGGAAATCATCAACCCGGAACATGTGATCGCGCATCTGGCCACGGGCGGCAAGATTGAGTTGCAGATCAAGGTGGAGAAAGGCCGTGGTTATATTGCTGCTACCAGCCGCAAGGCCGTGGAAGACGAAGCCCGTACTGTTGGCAACATATTGCTGGACGCCTCGTTCAGCCCGGTGCGTCGTGTAAGTTACTCTGTGGAATCCGCGCGCGTTGAGCAGCGCACTGATCTCGACAAGCTGGTGATGGATATCGAAACCAACGGTGCCATTGATCCTGAAGAAGCCGTGCGCTACGCCGCGCGGATCATGGTTGAGCAGTTGTCCGTGTTCTCTGATCTCACCGGCACGCCTGCTCTGATCGAAGAAAAGCGCGCAACGCAAGTTGACCCGGTGTTGCTGCGTCCGGTGGACGATCTTGAACTCACTGTGCGCTCGGCCAATTGTCTCAAGGCTGAGAATATTTATTACATCGGCGATCTGATTCAGCGTTCTGAATCGGAGTTGCTGAAGACGCCGAATCTGGGCCGTAAATCACTTAACGAAATCAAAGAAGTGCTCGCCATGCGCGGTCTGACTTTAGGCATGCGGCTCGAAAACTGGCCGCCCGCCGGACTGGAAAAGCCATAACAGGGTTGTAGGGCTGCCATTAGACGGCTGCACGAGAAACTAAGGAAATAAAATGCGTCACCGCCTGGGATTACGAAAACTTAACCGCACCAGCAGCCATCGCTTGGCCATGCTGCGCAACATGACCAACTCATTACTCAAGCACGAGGCCATCAAAACCACGTTGCCCAAAGCCAAAGAGTTGCGCCGCGTGGTTGAGCCCATCATCACGCTCGGCAAAAAGCCGACGCTTGCCAATCATCGGCTTGCATTTAACCGCCTGCGTGATCGTGAAAACGTCACCAAGCTTTTCGCAGAAATCGGGCCGCGCTACGCCAAGCGTAACGGCGGCTATTTGCGTATTCTGAAATTCGGTTTTCGTAAAGGCGATAACGCGCCCATGGCGTTTGTAGAGCTGGTTGATCGCCCGGAACCCAGTACAAAAGTAGAACTAGCCAAGGAGGAGGCAACGGCGTAGTAGCGGAAATATTGCGTTACTACGCTGATTCAAAGCCGACCACGTGTTTTACGGGTCGGTTTTTTTATTGAGAAGATGCTTTGTTTATTATCGAGAATACGCTTGGTATCTATTTGTTTTTAAATAGTATTTTCACTGTATCAGCACCACCCTGAAGTCATTGACATTGGTGCGCGTGGGGCCAGTTACGACCAGGCTGTCAATCGCCTGAAAAAAACTGTAGCCGTCGTTGTTATCAAGCAAGTCCGCAGCATTTAGGTTTTTTGCTACCGCACGTTTTAACGCGTCTGGTGTCAATATTGCGCCCGCGTTGTCTTCCGAGCCATCGATGCCATCGGTGTCGCATGCCAGAGCGTGTATATTGGGCGCGCCATTGAGATCAACGGCGAGCGACAACAAGAATTCCGCGCAGCGTCCGCCACGCCCCTTGCCCCTGACGGTTACCGTGCATTCCCCACCGGAAATCAATGCCACAGGCGCCCGCCACGGGGCATCATGATGTTGAATTTCGCGCGCTACTGCGCCGTAGACTTTAGCTACTTCGCGCGCTTCTCCGGTTACTGAATCGCCCAGTATTGCGGCGGGTATGCCTTGCGCTTCAAAGTACTTCGCGGCCGCCTGTAGTGATCCATGCGCTGTAGCAATTACGCGATTCTCCACGCGTTTAAAAACGGCGTCACCCGGCTTGGGCGTCTCGGCGATTTCGCCTGCTGCGCCGCGCGTAAGATGCGCAGTGATGGCTTTGGGAGCTTTTACGCCGTAGCGCGATATCACATCAATCGCATCCTGATAGGTGCTGGTGTCTGGCGCGCATGGGCCGGATGCGATGTGCGTCGGATCGTCGCCGGTAACATCCGAAATCACCAGCGCAATAACGGGCGCGCGGCACGCGGCGGCCAAGCGACCACCTTGAATTGCAGACAGATGTTTACGCACAACATTCATTTCCTGAATGGGTGCGCCTGACGCAAGTAATTGTTTTGTAAGAGATTTTATATCCTCAATCACCAGGCCATCCGCGGGCAGCGTGAGCAGGCTGGAGCCACCGCCGGATACCAGTACAAGCAGCAAATCGTTCGCTGTAAGCGCTTTCACGCGAAGCAGAATTTCTGCCGCAGCCTTTTCGCCCGATTCATCTGGCACGGGATGCCCGGCTTCGATCACTGTGATGCGGTTGGTCAGCAGGCCGTGTTGATAGCGCGTAATCACCAGGCCATCCAGTGGTGCATCGGCAGGCCAGTGTTGTTCTACCGCAAGGGCCATTGCTGCCGCAGCCTTGCCTGCGCCCACCACCAGCGTTTTGCCTTTGCGTGATGCCGGCAGTTTGGGCAAATGCGCACCAACAATTTTCAGCGGATCCGCTGCCGCCAGCGCCGCCTGAAAACTACCGAGCAGTAACTCGCGCGGTGTCATTGTTGCAGCGCTTTACTCAGGTAGCGCGCAGTGTGGCTCTCGCTGTGGCGTGCGACATCTTCGGGCGTGCCTTCGACAAGTATGCGTCCGCCGCCGTTGCCGCCTTCAGGGCCGAGATCGATAATCCAGTCGGCGGTTTTAATCACATCGAGATTGTGTTCGATCACCACGATGGTGTTGCCGTGATCACGCAGCCGGTGCAGTACATGCAGCAGCAAATCAATATCGTGAAAGTGCAGCCCGGTGGTCGGTTCATCGAGTATATAGAGCGTGCGTCCGGTGTCGCGCTTGGAAAGCTCCAGTGCCAGTTTAACGCGCTGCGCTTCGCCGCCAGAGAGCGTAATCGCACTCTGCCCGAGCTTGATGTAGCCCAGACCGACATCCAGCAGCGTTTGTAATTTGCGTGAGATCGCCGGCACGGCGCTGAAAAATTCGGTGGCGGTTTCAACCGTCATGCCGAGCACGTCGTTGATGCTTTTTCCTTTGTAGAGAATTTGCAGCGTCTCGCGGTTGTAGCGTTTGCCGGCGCATACATCGCAAGGCACGTAAACATCCGGCAGAAAATGCATTTCCACCTTCAGCATGCCATCGCCCTGACAGGCTTCGCAGCGGCCACCCTTGACGTTAAACGAGAAGCGGCCAGCGCCGTATCCCCGTTCGCGCGCGGCGGCCACACCAGCGAACAGGTCACGTATCGGCGTGAACAGGCCCGTGTAGGTTGCAGGGTTGGAGCGCGGTGTGCGGCCGATCGGGCTTTGATCGACGTTAACCACTTTGTCAAAGAACTCCAGGCCGGTAATGGCTTCGTGCGGGGCAGGTTCAGCAGCACTGCCGTATAAATGTTGTGCAGCGGCGGTGTAGAGCGTGTCGTTAATCAGTGTCGATTTACCGGAGCCTGACACGCCAGTGATGCACACGAACAGGCCTACTGGAATACCCACAGTCACGTTCTTGAGATTGTTGCCGCTGGCGCCTTGCACCACGAGTTGCCGTTTGTTGTTCACCGGATGGCGCAGCGCGGGTACTGCAATGCGGCGACGTCCTGAAATATATTGTCCGGTAAGTGATTCCGGGTGCGCGCACACTGCCGCAGCGGTGCCTTCGGCGATGACGCAGCCGCCATGTATGCCTGCGCCGAGGCCCATATCAATCACGTAATCCGCGCTCATGATCGCTTCTTCATCGTGCTCAACCACAATCACTGAATTACCGATATCGCGCAGGCGCTTCAAGGTTTCGATCAGCCGCGCGTTGTCGCGCTGGTGCAGGCCGATCGAGGGTTCATCGAGCACATACATCACGCCAGTCAGGCCTGACCCAATTTGCGACGCCAGGCGTATGCGTTGCGCTTCGCCGCCTGACAATGTATCTGCGGCGCGGTCGAGCGATAAATAATCAAGGCCTACGTTCACCAGAAACTGCAAGCGGTTGCCGATCTCGTGCACGATCTTGTCGGCAATCGCGCGTCTGGAACCCGTGATGTCCATTTCAGTAAAAAACTTGACTGCCTGATCAAGCGCCAAGTTACTGATTTCATGTATATTTTTATCGCCAACGGTGACGTGCCGTGCTTCGCGTCGCAGGCGCGTGCCGACGCATTCCGGGCAGGTTTGTGTGTTGAGGTATTTGGCGAGCTCTTCCCGTACCAGCACCGAATCGGTTTCGCGATAGCGGCGCTCAAGATTAGGCAGCACACCTTCAAACGTGTGTTCGCGCACCGTAGTCTTGCCGCGTTCACCGACATAGCTAAAGGCGATTTTTTCGCCGCCAGAGCCGTGCAGAATGAGGTTTTTAACTTCGTCCGTCAGTTCGCGGTACGGCGCTTCGAGATTAAAGCCGTAGTGCTGCGCCAGACTTTGCAGCATGTCATAAAAAAACTGGTTGCGCCGGTCCCAACCTTTGATCGCACCGGAGGCAAGTGATAAATCGGGAAACGCCACCACCCGCTTGGGGTCGTAAAAACTGACGTTGCCGATGCCGTCGCAGCGCGGACACGCGCCCATCGGATTGTTGAACGAAAACAATCGGGGTTCGAGTTCAGGCAACGAATAGCTGCACACCGGACAGGCGAATTTCGCGGAGAACAGATGCTCTTTGTCGCCATCCATTTCAACCGCCAGCGCACGGCCATCGGCGTGGCGCAACGCGGTTTCGAATGATTCCGCTAACCGTTGTTTGGCGTCCTCACGTACTTTGAGTCGGTCAACAATCACATCAACGGTATGCTTGAAATTCTTTTTGAGCTTGGGCAAGTTATCAATTTCATACACTTTGCCGTCGATGCGCAACCGCGTGAAACCCTGCGCGCGCAGCTCGTCGAACAGTTCTACCTGCTCACCTTTGCGCCCGGCAATCAACGGCGCCACGATCATGATGCGCGTGTCGGGGGGCAACGCAAGCACATGGTCAACCATTTGCGCCACGCTCTGCGCTTCAAGCGGCTTGCCGTGATCGGGGCAGTGCGGGCTGCCCACGCGCGCGAACAACAGGCGCAGGTAATCGTGAATTTCCGTGATGGTGCCGACTGTGGAACGCGGGTTGTGGCTGGTGGCTTTTTGCTCGATGGAAATCGCCGGTGACAGGCCGTCGATTAAATCGACATCGGGCTTTTCCATGATCTGCAAAAACTGCCGCGCGTAAGCGGACAGCGATTCAACATAGCGCCGCTGCCCTTCGGCGTAGAGCGTGTCAAACGCCAGCGACGATTTACCGGAACCCGACAGGCCGGTAATCACCACCAGTCGATTACGCGGCAGATCGACGTTAATGTTTTTCAGATTGTGCGTGCGTGCGCCGCGCACGCGAATGTATTCACCGCTTTTTGGCGGGATTTCCAAGGATGTTTCCGTGGCCCCCGTAGCAGATGCCGGCAGGCGAATTACGTTACTGCTGATGTTTGAACTAATAGCCAATTTGCAACCAGTGTGTAAATGTAAACCTGCTAATATACCCGCCTTTCCCGTTTTAATCTGCTTTCCCATGTCCTCCTCCAACCGCATGAGCCCGCTGGAACTGCGTGCCAGTCTTGCGCTCGCCAGCGTATTCGGACTGCGGCTGTTTGGCATGTTTGTCATCCTGCCGGTATTCGCGATTTACGCTGAGACGCTGCCGGGTGGTGGCAATCTCACGCTGGCGGGCATTGCCATCGGCGCCTACGGGCTGACGCAGGCCATTCTGCAAATTCCCTTTGGCTGGCTGTCAGATCGCTGCGGCCGCAAACCGGTGATTTATGGCGGGTTGATGCTGTTCGCCATCGGCAGCTTTGTCGCTGCGGCTGCACCCAATATTTACGTGGTGATTGCGGGCCGCATATTGCAGGGCGCGGGTGCCATTTCAGCGGCGGTTATGGCGCTGGCGTCCGACCTCACGCGCGAAGAGCATCGCACGAAATCCATGGCGATGATCGGCTCGACTATCGGTCTGGTATTCACAATGTCGCTGGTGGCAGCGCCGTGGCTGAGTCAGTTGATCGGAGTGCCGGGCATATTTGCGCTGACCGGTGTGCTGGCCATTGCTGCGATGGGTGTGGTGTGGCGTATCGTGCCTGCGGTGATTGAAGCGCCACCAGTGCGCGATGCCAATCTGTTGGCAGATATGCAAAGCGTGCTTGCCGACGCACAGCTCATGCGACTGAATTGGGGCATTTTTGCTTTGCACGCCGTGTTGATGGCACTGTTTATTGCGGTGCCATTTGCGCTCCGAGACGCGGGACTGCCGCTGAGTCAGCACTGGAAAATATATCTGCCGGTAATGCTGGCATCGTTTGTGCTGATGCTGCCAGCGGTGCTGGGCGCGCATGCGCCTGGGCGACTTAAGCGCTGGTTTGTCGCGTCCGTGATGGTGCTGCTTTTGGTGCAAATAGCGATGCCTTGGCTTACCAGCAGCATGTGGGCTATCGTATTGTTTTTATTGATATTTTTTACGCCGTTTAATGTGCTTGAAGCGATGCTGCCGTCGCTGGTATCGCGCATGGCGCCGCCGCAATTGAAGGGCGCTGCCATCGGCGTATACAGCAGCGTGCAATTTTTTGGCGCGTTTGTGGGGGCTGCAGCGGGCGGCTATTTGTATAGTCGCTGGGGCATCGCCGGAATCGTCGTGCCGGGCGTAGTGCTATTGGCAATCTGGCTTATACTTGCGCTAGGCATGCGCGAGCCGCCGCCAAGGGCAAAGGTCAGCGAACAGATCTGTGATGGCGCAACCGGCAATGCGGCTTCACCAGCGCTTGGCGAGCCAGCGCGATAATTTATTCAGGAGTCAAACATGGCATCAGTTAATAAAGTCATCCTCGTCGGCAACCTCGGCAAAGATCCGGAAACACGCTACCTGCCGAATGGTGACGCCGTCGCCAATTTCAACATTGCTACCACGGAAACCTTCAAGGATAAAAGCGGCGCCAAGCAGGAGCAGACGGAATGGCATCGGATATCATTATTTGGCCGCACCGCGGAAATTGCAGGTGAATACCTCAAAAAGGGCTCGCCAGTTTATATCGAAGGCCGTATCCGCACCCGTAAATGGCAGGACAAAGAGGGCCAGGACCGCTACACCACAGAAATCATCGGCGATCGCATGCAATTGCTGGGCAGTCGTGGTGGCACCGAAAACATGGCGCGTGGGGAACCTGACTCTGCGCCTGCTTCCAGTGGCGGCGCAAAGCGCCCCCCGGCGAGTTCGTCTGCAAGTTCATCTGGTGGCTCACCGGCAAAAAAAGGCGGCGGATTTGACGAAATGGATGACGATATTCCGTTTTAGCCAATCGTCGTCCAAAGCAGGCAGGCCGAGCTAAATGCTTGGTGTATAATGCTTTTTTTGCATTTTCCGCTATTTTTTGAGTATTTTTATCATGCCGATTTACGAATATCGCTGCGATAGTTGTGGCTTTCAAAAAGAATACATTCAACGCATGAGCGATGCGAGGCTGACCGATTGTCCTGAGTGCAAAAAGGCGACATTCAGCAAAATGGTGACGGCAGCCGGGTTCCAGCTAAAGGGTGGCGGCTGGTATGTGACGGATTTCAAAAGCGGCGGTAGCAACACCAACGCTGCCAAGAAAACTGCAGAAAAACAAGCAGATAGCGGTAGTAAGACCGAGTCCGCTAAATCAGAGTCGGCTGCGTCTGGCGGTGCTTCCGCCACTACCGGTGCGGCGTCAATGCCAGCGGCAGCGGCGACACCCACTGCGGCCAGCACGCCTGGTAAGTCTGCTTCACCTGCTACGTCCAGTGCGTCCTCCAGCACACCCGCAACCTCCAGCGGCAGTTGATCAGGAATCTAAATCTGCAAGCTGCCTGTAACGAATCAGGCGGGTGCGCGTTAGCTTTATTGGGAGTGTGCGTGGCGTGAGCGAGAGGCGTTAGCGCTGATGCCTGATCATTCACAAGCGCGCAGGAATTGCATAATAAAGTGACGCCAATTCGCCAACAGCAGTAACGGTAGTGTAGCCAGTAACTATTTTTTGATTCACATGCCCAAAAAGAGTTTTTTCAAGCGTTACCTGCTAACCGGCCTGTTGATCTGGGTGCCGCTGGTCATCACCGTGTGGGTGCTTAACCTGCTGGTGAGCACGATGGATCAATCGTTACTGTTGTTGCCGCTGGCGCTGCGTACCGAGAGCTGGCTGGGTATGCATATCCCCGGCCTGGGCGTGATTTTAACGCTGGCGGTGGTGTTTTTAACCGGCGTGCTGGCGGCCAATTTTATCGGGCAGAAACTGGTGCGATTGTGGGAACGGGTATTGCTGTACATCCCCGTCGTCAATTCCATTTACAAAGCGGTTAAGCAAGTCAGCGACACGCTGTTTTCGGGGCAGGGTCAGGCCTTTCGCAAAGTGTTGCTGGTGCGTTATCCGCACCCGGAGGCGTGGTCGCTGGCATTCCAGACCAATATGCCCTCTGAACTCACCAGCCATTTTCCTGATGAGCATGTGGCCGTGTTTATTCCGACCACGCCAAGCCCAGTGAACGGATTTTATTTTTATGTGAAGCGCAGCGAAGTGATTGAGCTCGACATGAGCGTCGATGAAGCGCTGAAATACATCATCTCCATGGGCGTGGTGACTTCAGATAGCCGTAGTAGCAAGGAGCGCAGGGCCGCTGACATCGGTGTGCTACCGCAAGGTGTGCCCGTTACGGTGCGCGCAGCAAACGAATAAATAAAAACCTGGGTTTAAAACATGCGTAGCGATTATTGCGGGCTGATCAGCCGCAAACATTTAGGCGAAGTGATTACCGTGCAGGGGTGGGTACATCGTCGGCGCGATCACGGTGGCGTTATTTTTATTGATATGCGTGACCGCGAAGGCCTGCTGCAGATTGTGTGCGACCCGGACAACCCTGCCACTTTCAAAACGGCGGAAACGCTGCGCAATGAATTCGTGGTGAGCGTCACCGGCAAAGTACGCCCGCGTCCCGACGGCACGGTGAACGCCAATCTGGTGAGCGGTGAAATCGAGGTGCTGGCGCAGTCGATAGAGATTTTGAATCCATCGTTGACGCCGCCATTTTTGATGGACGACGAAAATCTGTCGGAAAACGTGCGCCTTGAATATCGCTTTCTTGATTTGCGCCGTCCCGCCATGCAAAAAAACATGCGCCTTCGCTACCGCACGGCGATGGCGATACGTAACTATCTGGATAAACTCGGCTTTATCGACATCGAAACGCCGATGCTGACACGTTCTACGCCTGAAGGTGCGCGCGATTACCTGGTGCCGTCACGCGTGCATAGCGGTGAGTTTTTTGCGTTGCCGCAGTCGCCGCAGTTGTTCAAGCAGATGCTGATGGTGTCAGGTTACGACCGCTACTATCAGATCGTGCGTTGTTTTCGCGACGAGGATTTGCGTGCCGATCGTCAGCCGGAATTCACGCAGATTGATATCGAGACTTCGTTCCTCACTCAAGTCGAAATCACCGATATGATGGAAGCGATGATTTGCAGCGTGTTCAAAGACGTGCTCGACATTGATCTGCCGCAGCCGTTTCCGCGCATGTCGTTTGATGATGCCATGTCGCTGTATGGTTCTGACAAGCCCGACATGCGTGTGCCGCTCAAGCTTACTGAACTGACCGACGTGATGAAAGAGGTCGCGTTCAAAGTATTCTCCGGCCCCGCTAACACCCCGGGGGGACGCGTGGCGGGCTTACTGGTGCCGGGTGGCGCCACGCTCACGCGCGGCGAGATTGACGCGTACACCGAATTCAGCAAAATTTACGGTGCAAAAGGCTTGGCGTACATCAAGATCAATGATGTTACGCAGTTGAACGAAACCGGTTTGCAATCGCCCATTGTAAAAAATCTTTCGGTAAGCGCGTTGAAGGCAGTCATTGAGCGCACGGGGGCAAAGAATGGCGATCTGATTTTTTTCGGTGCGGACAAAGCGAAAATCGTCAACGAGGCGCTTGGCGCATTGCGCGCAAAAATCGGTCACGAACGCGGCTTTGCGGCTAAGGAATGGAAACCGCTGTGGGTGCTGGATTTCCCGATGTTTGAGTGGGACGAAGAAGGCAAACGCTGGAATGCCATGCACCATCCATTCACCTCGCCTGCCGCCGGGCACGAAGAGTTTCTTGCCACCGATCCCGGCAAGGCGCGCGCCATCGCGCACGACATGGTGCTAAACGGCTGGGAAATAGGCGGAGGCTCGGTACGGATACACCGTCAGGAAGTGCAGTCCAAAGTATTTACTGCACTGGGCATTGACGCGGAAGAGGCCGAAGCGAAGTTCGGATTTTTGCTAAAAGCCCTGCAATATGGTGCGCCGCCGCATGGCGGAATCGCGTTCGGTCTGGATCGCATTGTCACCATGATGGCGGGTGCGGAATCGATACGCGACGTGATAGCGTTCCCGAAAACGCAGCGCGCGCAGTGTCTGCTTACGCAGGCGCCGAATGTGGTTGATGAAAAACAGTTGCGGGAATTGCACATCCGCTTACGCAAAACCGAAACGGCGGCATCATGACTATTGCGCTATTGTTACGTCATCGCAAGCCAACTGTTGTGCGTTAATTGCGCAAACAGGGAATAACAGGCCATAGACCAGTGAAAAAAATAGTAAATATAATCAATAGGTTATGCTGTATTCTGGCCGTGCTGGCGTTGAGCTCACCCGCAGTGGCGCAGCGTGACAATGCGCCCAGCGAGTCGCGCCAGCGCGTGCAATTAAGTCTCGCTGATGTCAGCGTTAAATCGCTGCCGACGGAAGCAATCAATACGCTAAGGCTCATCGACAAAGGCGGCCCCTATCCGTACGACCGCGACGGAATTGTGTTTGGCAATTTCGAAAAGCGCCTTCCGATTAAGGATCGTGGCTACTACCACGAGTTCACCGTTCCCACGCCTGGCATCAAGCATCGTGGTGCGCGGCGCATCGTGACGGGGAAAAGCGGCGAAAAATATTACAGTGACGATCACTACAAAACCTTCAAGCGCGTAGTACCATGAGTGCCATGAACGCTAAAGTCGCTATCGAAGCCAAACGTTCCGGTGTTTACCGCGCACCGGCATCCGTGGACAGCCTGCGCGATCAGGCCAAACAGATTGGCTTGTTGTGGCTGGATTTGCCGCTCTATGCCGTTTCGGGCAAGCAACAGTTTCTCGCTGTGTGTACGAAGCAACTCAAACTGCCATCGTACTTTGGTGGTAACTGGGATGCGCTGGCAGATTGCGTGCGTGACTTCAATTGGCTCAAGGGCGCGGGTTTCGTGTTGCACGTCGCAGGGCGCGAAAAATTCGCTAACGCCGCACCGGAAGATTACGAAACAGCGCTGGCCGTTCTGGCCGAGGCTGCCGCGTTCTGGAAAGAAAAGGGCACGCCGTTTGTGGTTTTGGTAGACGGCGCCAAGGAACTCCCGCTGTTTTAGGCTGCCCGCTGTGGCCTACAAAATCCCCATATCGGTATTGGTGGTGATATACACCATTGACTTGCAAGTTCTGCTGATTGAGCGAGCTGATCGGCCCGGTTTCTGGCAATCCGTAACCGGCAGTGTAGATGCCGAGGATGAGCCGCTGGAGGTCACGGCGATGCGGGAGGTGGGCGAAGAGACCGGGCTTGACGCCGCGCGCTACCCGCTGCGCAACTGGCATAAACAGAACACATTCGAGATTTTTTCGCGCTGGAGCGGACGTTTTGCGCCGGGCACCACACACAATCTGGAAAACGTTTTCAGTCTGGAACTGCCAGCACCATTGCCGGTAACGCTGGCACCCAGGGAGCATACGCAATACGTGTGGCTGCCGTGGCAGGAGGCAGCTGAGAAATGTTTTTCCTGGAGCAACGTCGCTGCGATACGTGAGCTACCGCACAGAATCCGTGAAAATAATGTGTTAAACCTCGCACTGCGTTGATCCGTCAGTAAACCATTTGTGCGTACGCACATTAATGCTGCATCGGTTGTGGGAATTCCGCAGACGAAAACGTGTCTTAATGTGATATCTTTCCAAATCTTCGTGTGCTTCGCCGTTGAATATTTGCAACGCGAACACCATTGAAAGGGCAATATGGAAAACGCAATCGCTAGTCCGATCAAGTTTGACCGATACAAGCCGCTGGCCGATGATGCCTGTCAGCCGCGCATTCTGGCTGCCAAACAGGCGCTGGGTAAGCGCGTATCTATCCTCGGGCATCACTATCAGCGCGCCGACGTTTACCGTCATGCCGATCTGGTGGGTGACTCGCTGGGCCTGTCAAAGCTCGCGTCGCGTACCGATGCAGACTACTTGGTGTTCTGCGGCGTGCACTTCATGGCCGAAGTGGCGGACATTTTGTCCAAGCCTGAGCAAACGGTCATCCTGCCCGACATGAGCGCGGGTTGCTCGATGGCCGACATGGCGAATCTCACCAAGGTTGAGCGCGCGTGGCGTGAGATCGGCGAAGTGCTGAATCCCGACGAAACGATTACGCCGATTACCTACATCAACTCTGCTGCCGATCTCAAAGCGTTTTGCGGCGAACATGGCGGCATCGTATGCACCTCCAGCAATGCGCGGCAAATTCTGCAATGGGCGTTTGCGCGGCGCGAAAAAGTGTTGTTTTTCCCGGATCAACATCTGGGCCGCTGGACGGGCTATCTGATGGATATTCCCCTGGCAGAAATGCTGGTGTGGGACCCTGATTTGCCAATGGGTGGATTGACGGCGCAGCAAATTAAAATGGCAAAAGTGCTGCTATGGAAAGGCCATTGCTCGGTGCATCAGATGTTCCAGGCCTCGCACATTTTGCGCTGGCGTCAGCAAAACCCGACGGGTGCTGTGATCAGTCACCCGGAATGCAATTTTGAAGTGTGCAAACTGTCGGATTACGTGGGCTCCACGGACTACATCCTCAAAACCATTGCGTCGAGCGCACCGGGCACGCGCTGGCTGGTGGGTACTGAATTGAACCTGGTGAACCGTCTTGCGGATGAATTCAAGCCGCAGGGCAAGGTAGTGCAATTCATGGCGCCCACGGTGTGTATGTGCTCGACCATGGCGCGCATTGATCCCCAGCATCTGGCATGGACTCTTGAAAATCTGGTTGCGGGAAAAGTTGTTAACCCGATTAAAGTGCCGAAGCGCGAGGCTGATCTTGCACGTGTGACGCTGGATCGTATGCTGGCGGTTTCCTGAGATTGATGAGTTAAGGAACGGCGTGCCGCGAAAGTGGCACGCCGTTTTTTATAGATGAACAGCCTTCAGCAAGCGCCCATTACGCAACTGCGCATCGCCACCTGCAACATTCACAAAGGCCTGTCGATTTTTAACCGGCGCGTGGTGATTCACACGCTGCGCGATGAGTTGCGTGCGCTCGACGCGGATCTGGTGTTTTTGCAGGAGGTGTCTGGACGCAACGACATGCACGCTCATCGCCATGGCAACTGGCCAAGCGAGCCGCAGCACGAATTTCTGGCTGATCCGCTGTGGCAGGATCATGCCTATTTTCACGCCTATGGCCGCAACGCGATTGACGACAACGGCGAGCACGGTAACGCGATACTCTCGCGCTTTCCCATTGTGCGGTGGGAGAATCAGGATGTGTCGTCGCACCGTTTTGAAAGCCGCGGACTGTTGCATGCTGAAATTGAAATCTCTGGCTGGTCACAGGCATTGCACTGCGTGTGCGTGCACCTCGCGCTTACCGCGCGTGGCCGAAGCCGACAAATGGAGCGTCTGCGCCAGCGCATTGAACGCATGGTGCCTGCCGATGCGCCGCTGATCGTCGCGGGCGATTTCAATGACTGGTATTGGCGTCATCGGGCCACGCACGAGTTCGCGCATCCGCTGAACATGCACGAAGTGTTTGAAGCAGACGGTGGCCGGCCCGCGCGCAGCTTTCCGGCGCTCTTGCCTTTTTTGCGTCTTGACCGCATATATGTCCGGGGCTTTGGCGTGCGTAGCGCCAGCGTGCAGCGTGGTCGCGGCTGGCGTCACAGCTCCGATCATCGTGCTTTGACCTGTGATTTGAGCCTATTGTAACCATCTGTTTTTATTGGGTAATTTTAATCATGCTCTGCGTTGAAACTACGCGCAAAGGCTGCGTGTGAGCACCATCCATCAAACCAGCGGCGTCACTGAAGTGGATGCTTCAGACGCGAAAACCGGCAAGCGTAACGAGTGGCGCGTGGTGCCCACGCTGCTGCCGTTTTTGTGGGAATACAAAGGGCGTGTCGCGATTGCGTTGACCTTTCTGGTGGCGGCAAAACTCGCCAACGTCGGCGTGCCGCTGCTGATGAAAGGCATCGTTGATGACTTGTCGCCTACGCAACAAGTACTGGCGGCGCCAATGCTGCTGCTGGTGGCGTATGGCGTTTTGCGTTTTGCGAATACGATGTTTGCCGAGTTGCGCGATATGGTGTTTGTGCGTGTGGCGCAGCGCGCGGTGCGGCGCGTGGCGCTGAATGTGTTTCGCCATCTGCACAGCCTGTCATTGAGGTTTCATCTGAACCGCCAAACCGGCGGCATGACGCGCGATATCGAGCGTGGCTCGCGCGGCATCTCCACGTTGCTTACCTTCATGCTGTTTTCGATAATTCCGGTGATACTGGAATTTTTGCTGGTGGCGGCGGTGCTGTTCGCGCGCTTTGACTGGCGCTTTGTCGCAGTAACGTTTGGCGCGGTGATCGCCTACATCGCCTTTACGATTTCGATTACCGAGTGGCGAACTGCGATACGTCGCCGCGCGAATGAGCTGGATTCGAAGGCGAATACACGCGCCGTGGACAGCCTGCTCAATTACGAAACCGTCAAGTACTTCAATAACGAGGAATTCGAGGCGACACGCTACGACGCCAACCTCGTGAGTTATGAAGCGGCAGCGGTTAAGACCGAGGCGTCGCTGGGGCTGCTCAATATCGGGCAAAGCGCGATTATCGCCGTCGCAGCCACGACATTGATGGTGCTCGCTGCACAGGGTGTGGCGGCAAAACACCTGACGCTGGGCGATCTGGTGCTGGTCAATGCGCTGCTGATTCAGCTTTATATTCCGCTGAATTTCCTGGGCATGGCGTATCGCGAAATCAAGCAGTCGTTGATCGATATGGATCGTATGTTCAGCTTGCTCGAAGAAAACCGCGAGGTTCAGGATAAGCCTGGTGCGCAGCCGCTTGCCGATGGGCCCGCAACCGTGCGCTTTGAAAACGTGAATTTCAGCTATGAGCCGGAGCGCCAGATTCTGTTTGGCGTGAGTTTTGAAATTCCTGCCGGGCACAAAGTGGCCGTGGTGGGCCACAGTGGGTCTGGCAAATCAACCTTGGCGCGGCTCTTGTACCGGTTTTACGACGTTGGCGGCGGCGCAATTCGCGTCAACGCCGCGGACATCCGTGAAGTGCAGCAATCGAGTTTGCGCGCAGCCACCGGCATCGTGCCGCAAGACACCGTGCTGTTTAATGACACGATTTTTTACAACATTCATTACGGCCGTACTGGTGCCGCGCACGAGGAAGTGTTCGAGGCAGCGCGTGCCGCGCATATTCATGATTTCATTGTGAGTCTCCCTGACGGCTATGAATCACCGGTGGGTGAGCGGGGGCTTAAATTGTCCGGTGGCGAAAAGCAGCGGGTGGCGATTGCGCGCGCGATACTGAAAAATCCGCGCATTCTGATTTTTGATGAAGCGACTTCTGCGCTGGATTCCAAATCCGAAAAAGCCATACAGGAAGAACTCACGCGCATTGCGCACGGCCACACCACGCTGGTGATCGCGCATCGCCTATCGACCGTGATGGACGCTGATCAGATTCTGGTGATGGATCACGGGCGCATCATCGAGCGCGGCACGCACCGCGAGCTATTGGAGCAGGGTGGCCTTTACACGCAGATGTGGGCATTGCAACAGCAGGAAAACGAGAAGAACGAATCGGGCGCGAGCGTGCATCCGTAACGAACTATTCCTGATTTTATTATGCCGCCACTGGCAGTGAAACCTGTGCTAGCGTACCCTGATTGCCTGCGCCCGCAAGCAGCTTGATGCTCCCGCCGTGGCGCAAAACAATTTCACGCACGATGGCGAGTCCCAGCCCGCAGCCTTCTACGCCCGTTCCTAACACGCGGTGAAAACGCTCCAGCACCGCGTCGCGCTCACTCTCTGGAATGCCGGGGCCGTTGTCTTCTACGGCAATGACAAGGGTGTCGGCCGTGCTGGTGAGCCGCACCGTGACGTGACCGCCGTTCTGCGTATAACGTAGCGCATTGTCGATAAGATTGCCGAGCATTTCGCGCAGCAAAAAATTGTCACCATTCACATGCGTTGGTGCATCAAGGCGTTCGGAGCCCTCGAATCCCAGGTCGATGCCACGCAGCAGTGCGCGCGGCACCCACTCGGTGGTAGTGGCGCGTGCGAGTGCCAGAATATCCAGGCGCTCCACGGCCTGCGTGTGCTCGGCAGATGGTTCGGCGCGCGCCAGAGACAGCAGTTGATTGACCAGGTGCGTAGTGTGGTCTGCGGCGGTTTGAATTTGCCTGAGCGTGTCGTGCGTTTCGCGCGGATCAGATTGTCGCAGCGCCAGCTCGGTTTGTGTGCGCAGGCCTGCAATGGGCGTACGCAGTTGATGCGCTGCGTCGGCGATAAAGCGCTGTTGCGACGACAGCGCGGCGCTTAAGCGGTGCAGCAGGGCGTTCATGGATTCGACGAGTGGGCGCACTTCTGAAGGCACATGGGTTGCGGGCAGCGGCGACAGATCACGATGCGAGCGTTGTTCGATTTCCTGACGCAGCTGCGACAGCGGAGCGAGTGCACGCGTGACCGAAAACCAGATGACAATGAACGCAAGGAATGCCCCTAGCGCCTGCGGCAGCGCAAAGCCGATCGACAGCTCGCGTATGAGATCAGTGCGCGCGCGCTGGGTTTCAACCACGTAGACGGTGACTTGTCCGCGTATGTCTTCTGTTTCAATGGGCAATTGAATCGCGGCGACGCGTACGGCCTGATCGCGATAGGTGTCATCGTAATAGAGCGCTTGCCCGGTGGTGGAGGGCTGCGCCGGTTTGATGTCCGGTTCACCGGTGATGAATTCGCGATCCGGTCCGGTCACCATGTAATAGAGTTGTCCGGTCTCACGCGTGCGCAGCATCTGTATCGCGACCTCAGGCAGATCTACGTAAATGCGCCCACGCAACACGCGCACCTGACGGCCGATATCCAGTGCAGATTCGAGCAGGGCGCGATCGTACGCCACGTTGACGTAGCGTTTGGCAATGTCGTAATCGATATACGCACTGACGAACCAAAGGATGCCCAGCGGAATGGACACCCACGCCAGTACTTGCCGGCGCAGCGTGGTGCTGCGCTTCATGCGCCGGATTTCTCCATGTTCTTTTCCATCAGGTAACCGAGCCCGCGTATGGTGCGTATGACCACACCCGACGGTTCAATTTTTTTGCGCAGGCGATGCACGCAGACTTCAATGGCATTGGCGCCGACGTCTTCGTCCCAGCCATAGAGTTTTTCGGCTAGCTGGTCTTTGCTGACCACGCGGCCGCTGCGCATCATCAGCACCTCAAGCACGCCCAGTTCACGTGCGGATAAATCCAGCGGCAGATTATCCACGGTGACCCGGCGACCCGTGGTATCAAGGTTTAATTTTCCATTAATTATCAATGAGTTACCGCCTGCCATGCCGCGTCGTATCAGCGCCCGCACGCGCGCTTCAAGCTCGGGTAGCTCAAACGGTTTGGTCATGTAGTCGTCCGCCCCCAGGTCCAGGCCGCGCACGCGATCCTGCAACGCATCGCGGGCGGTGAGCACCAGCACCGGCGGTGTCGGCGAACGGCGGCGCAGACGCTTGATTATTTCAAATCCATCGATGCGCGGCAGGCCCAAATCCAGTATCACCAGATCGTACGTTTGCGTTGACAACGCATGGTCGGCCGCCACGCCATCGGTAACACAATCGACAGCGTATTCACCGCTACGCAATGAGCGCGTCAGTCCATCTGCCAGCACGGGATCGTCTTCTGCTATAAGGATGCGCATGGGATTGGAAGTTTACTATGTGAAATTACGTATGTACGTAGGGCTGTCGTAAGCCATACGTAAGCTACCGCTGGTATTTATAAAATATAGATTGTTCAGTTTAGCTTGCACAGTGGCGGTGGCGGTGGCGATGGTAGCGGAATGTGCACTGTGCAAGGTGTTGCGTAACAACGGGTTGCGCGAGATTCATGTAACGATTTTCCTCCTCGGAGGCCGTCAGTAACAGTTATTTGTGCTGAGCGAATGATTGTATGGCCTCTTTCCACTCCGCCGGGGTTTCCCCGGGCGGAGTTTTTTTTGCGCGCCGCTTTGTGGCCCACTTTGCGTTGAAGCCCATTTCCAGTTCAGGCAGCGGATTTAAAGCGCGCTGCAATAATATCCGCATGACTGTTAAAATATACTTGAAATAACTGTCGTAACCCTGTATTTTTAAGGGATAATTTCAAAATTACTGGAGGGTAGTGCGTGCGGATATTGCTGCAAAACTTGGCCATAATGGTGCTATCTCTGTGCATCGGTAACGCCCACGCAGTGGCGAAAAAGCAGCCGCATCAGCGCAATACCGTGGCTAAAGCGGTGGCAAGCGCCAAATCGATACACAAGCCTGTGCAGAGGGTCGCGGTGAGGCAGGGGGGCGGCAAACATCGAATTGTGCGGCGCGCTATTGCACCTCCAGCGCCCGAGGTTTTCAATCCTGACGTGCTGGATATTCAGTCCACCGCCGCTTTGGTGGTCAATACCGGTGACGGCAAAGTGGTTTACGACAAAAACATCACGGCCGTTTCGTCGATTGCCTCAATTACCAAGTTGATGACGGCGATGGTTGTGCTTGACGCTAAATTACCGCTCGACGAAAGTATTACGCTCACCGAAGACGATCTCGATTTCGTCAAAAATACCGGCTCGCGTCTGCAAATCGGTACCACGCTGACGCGTGATGACATGCTGCGACTGGCGCTGATGTCTTCCGAAAACCGTGCTGCCTCAGCGCTGGGGCGCGCGTATCCTGGCGGTATGGCGGCATTTGTCAGGGAAATGAATCTCAAAGCGCTGTCGCTCGAAATGATGCGCACATCATTTGTGGACAGCTCAGGGCTATCAAGCAGCAATGTATCCACTGCACAAGATCTCGCAAAAATGGTGACGGCTGCCTATCAATATCCGCTGATTCGCCAGTACTCCACCGGCAACGCCCATGCGGTGCATGCGCACAATGGCCGCGCGTTGCAATTCGGGAACACCAATTCATTGATCGTCAGTCCGGATTGGAATATCAGCCTTTCGAAGACCGGTTACATTCGCGAAGCCGGGCGTTGTCTGGTGATGCACGCCACCATTGCCGGCTCGCCGATCGTGATTGTTTTGCTGGATTCATGGGGCCGCTTGAGTCGTGCGGGTGATGCCAACCGCATCAAAAAATGGATTGAGTATCACGCAGGACGTATCGGCTAAGCACGTCGTGCAGTTTGCAGTTGTGCGTTTACGTGGTAAATATACCCATGTCCCTCATACCATTGACGTCCACAACGACATCGATTAATCGCGCGGCCTTTCAGTTTCACGATCTTCATCCGGCTACCGAGACCTTTCGCGACGACGTGCTGAACGGTCTTGCGCAGCCGCGCAAAGCGTTGCCGCCAAAATATTTTTACGACGCGCGCGGCAGCGAGTTATTCGAAGCGATCTGTGATCTGCCGGAGTATTACCCCACACGTACCGAACTTGCGATGATGCAGGCCAGCGCACACGATATGGCGCGCCTGTTGGGGCCGGATTGCCTGCTGATCGAATACGGTGCGGGCTCAGGCCGCAAAACCCGCGTATTGATTGAAGCGCTGGCGCCGGCGGCATATGTGCCGATTGATATCTCGCGCACCGCGCTGCAACAGTGCGCGGCGGAATTGGCGGCAGCGTATCCCAAAGTCAACGTGGCAGCTGTGTGTGCGGATTACTCCAGGCCGATGAATCTGCCCGTTATCGAAGGCATCACACCGCAGCGGCGCGTGATTTATTTCCCCGGCTCGACCATCGGCAATTTTACGCGCGCGGATGCGCTGGGCTTTTTGCGCCACGCGCATGCGCTAGCAGGGGCTAATGGCGCGATGCTGGCGGGTGTAGATCTGAAAAAAGCCCCTGCGCGATTGCACGCCGCTTACAACGATGCGCAGGGCGTGACCGCTGCATTCAATCTTAATTTGCTTGCACGCATTAACCGCGAACTCGATGGCAATTTTGATGTGGCAGCGTTTGAGCATCATGCGTTCTATGACGAAACCGAAGGCCGCATCGAAATGCATTTGCGCAGTCGGCGTGAGCAAAGCGTTCACATCGCGGGGCAAACGTTCGAATTCGGCAACGCTGAGACCATACACACCGAGAATTCCTGTAAATATTCAGTGGAGGAGTTCCAGCAACTTGCGCGTGACGCAGGCTTCACACCTGCGCAGTGCTGGTGCGATGCCGAGCGATTGTTTTCAGTGCATTATCTGATTGCGACCTGATTGTTACCTGAATACCGTGTAATCATTATGTGGTATCGTAAAGCGAATTAAATTGTAAGTAATTGTTTTTATGTAATATTTTTATTCCGTAATACGGAATAACCCAGTAGTGGCTGCCGCGCGCGTGTACAATCGCAGGCATCTCGCGCATCCGCTGTCGCAACAGCCACCGTAGTCATGCCCATCTATTTAATCGTTTTATTGTGCCTGCTGAACCATTCATGCTTCAGCGGCAGCCGCATGGTGATGTCGCTCTATGCGCTAGAACTCGGCGCCAGCCAATTCTCCATCGGCGTGTTGATGGCGCTGTTTGCGATTTGCCCGCTGTTCCTTGCCATCTATGCGGGCCGCCTGGTAGACCGCATCGGCCCGCGCGGGCCGATGCTTGCAGGCACCGCGGGCGTGGGCATCGCCATGCTGTTGCCGCCGCTCGTACCGGGGATGACGACGTTGTATATCTCGGCGCTGCTCATTGGCTCGGCGTTCCATTTCTTTTTTGTCTCGGTGCATGGTACCGCAGGCGGTGTGGGTGGCCCGGAAAATCGCGCGCGTAATTATTCGCTGGTGAGTCTGGGGTTTTCAGGTGCTGGGTTGATCGGGCCTTTTGTCAGCGGTTTTGCCATCGATCATCTGGGTCACTTGAAAGCGTTCACGGTGCTGTCTGCGTTTACGCTGATTCCGTTTTTGCTGCTGTGGCTCAAGCCCGGCTTTTTACCCAAGGCGGCAAAATCAAACACGGACAAAACCCAGCAGCGTGTGCTCGATCTGTGGAAGATGCCCAAGCTGCGCGGCGCATTCATTGCCAGCGGCATCTTGTCGGCAGCGTGGGATTTGTTTCAGTTTTATTTTCCCATCTACGGCCATTCCATTGGCCTGTCGGCATCGGTTATCGGCGCAGTACTCGCCACCTTTGCGCTGGCGACATTCATGGTGCGCATCGTATTGCCGGCGTGGGCCAGGCGCTCAAGTGAAGCGGAGATACTGGTCTACGGCGTATTCACCGCCGCGTTCGCGTTCGTGCTGTTTCCGTTTTTTGCGAACCCGTGGCTGCTGGCGATGGTGGCTTTTATCCTGGGCCTAGGTGTGGGCAGCGGCCAGCCGATGTCGATGTCGCTGATCTACGCACTCGCGCCCAGTGGGCGCACATCCGAGGCCGCGGGCTTGCGAGTCATGGTCAATAACGTCGCGCATCTTTTTATCCCACTGTTTTTCGGCAGCGTGGGTGCAGCGTTTGGCTTTGTGCCGGTATTTGTGTCCAATGCGGTGATGCTGGCGGCGGGTGGCGTATTGATGCGGCGCAAGAATGCGGGAGCCTCACCGTAGTCAAGGCTACCCGCTACGCCTGAGAAATTCCATCAGCGCCCGATTAAACACCTCCGCTTGCTCCACGTTCGACAAATGCGCCGCTGATTGAATGATCAGTAATTCCGATCCGGGTAAATTCTCATGGATCGTGCGCGCCATTTCGGGCGGGGTGCCGTGGTCTTCTTCGCCGACGATGATGAAGACTGGGCACTGAATTTCTTTCAACCGATCGAGTGTGTTTACCCTGGCAATTGCGGCACAGGCGCCGCTGAAGCCATCAACAGGCGTGGACAGTATTTGTTCGCCGATGCGCGCCATGACGTCTTGGCGGGTGTTGCGATACGGCTCAGTGAACCATCGTGCGAGTGTCGTATCGAGCACGCCGGCCATGCTTTTGGCGCGTGCCGCAGCAACACGCTCGCCCCACATCTGCGCCGCGTTGGGCGGGCGGCGGCTGGTGGTGTCGGCTAACACCAGGCTCTGGAATACGTCGGGGTATTTGAGCGCAAAGGTTTGTCCGATCATGCCGCCCATGGATAATCCCACCCAGTGCGTGCGCGTGATGTGGAGTGCGTCGAATAGTCCTTTTACATCGTCAGCCATTTGTTCGAGTGTGTAGTCGCCCGCAGGTGCGCTGGATTGTCCATGACCGCGTGTGTCGAAGCGCAGCACTTTGTATTGTTGGGTGAGCGCGGCCATCTGGTCGTCCCACATGTGCAGGTTGCACGCGAGTGAGTGGCTAAGGGTGAGCCATGGGCCGTTGTCTACGCCTTCAATCTGGTAGTGGATGTCGATGCCGTTGGATTTTATATTCATGGAGGTGGCCGGTGTGAACGCTGTGGGTTTGCGCTGCGTGATACAGTGGAAATCAAGCAAGTAGGAATGTATTTTAAGTTATTGTTTTTAAACATTAATTTTAATGAGGTCGGGATATGCAGTCACGCACATTTTGTTTAGCACACGTACGCGATGGCACACTGGGATTATTCATGGCGCTGGGCGTGGCACTCAGTTTGCCTGCGTCTGCGCAGACCACTTCGACAAGCTCAGGACAGAATTATCCCGTGAAACCGGTGCGGCTGGTTGCGCCGTTTCCCGCAGGCGGTTCGAGCGACTTGATCGCGCGCATTGTGGCGCAACGCTTGTCGGAAGGTTTTCCCAATCAGGTGATTGTCGAAAACCGGCCGGGTGCGGGAAGTAACCTCGGTGTGCAGATTGCCTCACGCGCGGCGCCAGATGGCTACACGCTTTTGATTACCAGCGTGACTGCGGCGATTAATGTGACGCTGTTCAAGAATCCGGGCTATGACTTGATGAAGGATTTCGCGCCTATAGCCAAGCTCGCGGTGGGCCCCACCGCGCTGGTGGTGCATCCATCGTTACCCGTGCAAAACGTGCCGCAGTTCATCAAGCTCGCGCTGTCGCGCCCTGGCCAGCTGAATTACGGCTCCGGCGGCGTTGGCACACCGGCACACATTTGTGGAGAGATGCTTCGTGTAATGGCAAAGGTCAACATTACGCATGTGCCGTACAAAGGCACGGGTCAATCCGTTACCGATCTGATGGCGGGCCAGATTCAGTTTGTATTCGCCAGTATGCCCGTGGTGTTTCCGCACATGAAGACGGGCCGTTTGCGCCCTTTGGCGGTGACGGGTGCGCAGCGCACACCGCTGGCGCCGAATCTGCCCACGGTGGCGGAGTCGGGACTAACCGGCTATGCGTTTGATACCTGGTGGGGCCTGGTCACCAACACTGGTGTGCCGCAGCCCATTATCACTACATTGAGCACCGAAGTGCGCCGCATTCAGCAACTACCTGACGTGAAAGAGCGCTTCGCAGACTTGGGCATTGATGTCCTGCAAGGCTCGCCAACGGAGTTGGCAAGTTTTACGCGCGCTGAGATCGACCGTTTCGCCAAAATTATTCGCGATACCGGCATACGTGCGGAGTAGTTGCGCGCCGTACGTTAACGCGTTGGCGAAAATCAGCGCAGCATGATCGTCAGGTTGAAGTCCCCGCGCAGTAATCCCACCGCATAACTTTGCGCTCCGCGCAGCGCGGCTTGCAGTTCGGTTGCCGTGTTCATGCGGCGGCGGTTCACGGCGTAAATAATGTCGCCGGGACGAAATCCGGCGACCCAGGCTGCGCTGTTTTGTTCGACCGCGGAAACCACCAATCCGCCGCCCTGCAGCCGTTGAAACAATGGGCTGCCACGCTGAATTTCGATCACGCGCATGCCGGGCAGTTGCGGTATCGCCAGTCCTTCTCCGGTGGAGACATCCGGTGGTGCGATGCGGGTGCGCACATTGCGCAGGCTACCGCTGCGGTTAATGCGCATGTCGACTTCTTCACCGATCGCGGTCAGGCCCAGCCGCGCACGCAGCTCGGCCGCATTGCGTATGACGCGTCCGTTCAGGGCGGTAACGACATCACCTTCACGAATGCCCGATTTCTCGGCGGGCGAGGCTGCCTGCACCACGGCGATGACTGCGCCTTCCAGCGAGCTGACGCCCAGTTTTTTTGCCAGCTCTTGCGTCAGATCAGCCATTTCAATACCGAGTCGCCCACGCCGTACTTCGCCGTAGCGGACAATCTGGTTCATCACCGCGCGTGCCATGTTGGCAGGCACCGCAAAGCCGATACCGACATTGCCACCCGACGGCCCGATGATTGCGGTATTGATGCCGATTAACTCACCACGCAGATTGACCAGCGCACCGCCGGAATTACCGGGATTGATTGAAGCATCGGTCTGGATGAAGTCTTCGTAGCCCTCGATATTGAGGCCGCTGCGTCCCAGTGCACTGACGATGCCGGAGGTCACGGTTTGCCCGATGCCGAAAGGGTTGCCGATGGCGAGCACATAATCACCCACCTGCAGATTGTCTGAGTCGCCGATTTTAAGCGCGCTCAACCCGCTGCCTTCGATTTGCAGCACGGCAATGTCGGTACCGGGGTCAGTGCCCACCAGTTTGGCGGTGAACTGGCGGCGGTCTTTCAGGGTGACAATCATGCGCTCGGCGTCTTTGATCACGTGATTGTTGGTGATCACATAGCCGCGCGCCGCGTCAACGATAACGCCGGAGCCGGCGGCTTGTTCGCGTTGTTGTTGCTGTTCGGGAATGCCAAAAAAGCGCCTGAAGAACGGGTCACGAAACAACGGGTTGTTTTCCATTGGTGCACGCGTGACCACCGAGATATTCACCACGGCGGGAGTTACGTCGTTGACCAGTGGCGCGAGCGTGGGCAGGCCGCGTGCGTCGGTGAAGGACAGCGGTTGCGCTTGGGCCACGGCACACAGCATGGCTGCGATCAGTAGTGCGATGAGGCGAGAAGGTTTTCTCATAACTATTTATTTTTAAAAAATATTTATTGACAATTTATTTTAATATCTGCACCAGATTATTGAAGTCATCGGTCCACAAACGCAAGCGTGGAATCGGCGATATTTCGCTGGTGTTTTCTTTGATCTTTTTGTCCGCAAGGAGTTTCTTGTTGCGCGTGACGAGCACCCAATCCGTGCGCGAAGCGTCGCCGCCGGTGTCGTCGTCGCTCACCAGTGCGACTTGCAAATCATACGTCTTGGCAATTTGTTCGACGACGGGCGCGAGTTTCAGAAAGCGGTTGGTGACATGAAACGCCACCACGCCGGTGTCAGGTTTGATGTGCTTGAGGTAAATCGCCATGGCTTCTTTGGTGATCAAGTGCACTGGGATTGCGTCGCTGGAAAATGCGTCTATGGCCAGTACGTCGTATTGCTGCGGTGCTTCACGCTCCATGGTCAGTCGCGCATCGCCGAGTACGGTATCTACCTGGCCTTTGCGCTCGATACTGTCCGAAATGTAGTTGAAATCACGCCGTGCGATTTCTATCACCTGCGGGTTGATTTCATAAAAGCGTGTGACATCGCCGTTGCGACCGTAACCCGCTATCGTTCCGGTGCCCAGGCCCACCACGCCTACGCGCGTTGCGCCAGACGCCTGAAAGTACTTCACGGCAAGGCCTACACCACTCGACTCGGTGTAGTAGGTGGTGATGCGCCCGCGTTTATCTTTGTGCAAATACTGTTCGCCGTGCATGATCACACCGTGCATCAGGCGGCGCATGGCGGTCTCGCTGGTGTCGGGGCCGGTATCCTTGACGCGCAGCGTGCCGTAAAAATTGCGACTCATCAAACGTGCATCGTTCGATAGTGCGTGTATGTAGTGATAGACATGAAATCCGGTAAAGCCGGTGGCCATCAGCAGGACCATTGGCACCAGGCGTGCCAACTGAGAATGCGCGACATTGCTCAGCGCAAGCCATGCCGCCAGCAATAACGTGAACACCAGTCCGATGCCGAATTCGTAATAGGTGTTGAAGAACTTCGGTGCAATAAATCCCACCACCACACCGCCCAGCGCGCCACCCAGCGACACCATCAAAAAGAAGGTGGTGAGGTAGCGCGGCGCAGGTTTCATTGCCGCCAGTTCGCCGTGAAAAAACATGCACATCACAAAAAGCCCAACGCTGAACAGCGGCACGGCGACTTTGAAATCCATGATGCCGCCTTCTTCGTGCATGAACCACGCCAGCGCGCACACCACCACGATTAACGGGCCGATGAAATAAATGCGCTTGTACCAGCCGCGCCCTTCAAAACACAGAATAAACGTGATCAGATAAATCGTCAGCGGCAGCAGCCACAGGAAAGGCACCGAGGCAACATCGTGCGTGATGTGGTTGGTCACCGCCAGCAGCATGAATGAGCCCATGGCGGATAGCAGCAGCCACATGCCATAGTGCGCCCAGGTGGGTGGCGGACTATCGTCAACTTTTTGCGTGGTGGCTTCGGACTGCGCTGCCGTGTGCGCACGCAGACTGTAGACGCCTGCGCAAATACACACCACCACAAACACCACGTAACCCGCGCTCCAGCCGAAGGATTGCACACGCGTGGTGACCCACGGCTCAACTGCGAACGGATACGAGATCAGCGCCAGTAGCGAGGCAAAATTCGACAGTGCGAACAATCGATAAACGGTGCCCGACGAATGCGCCCGTGCAAACCACGCCTGCACCAGCGGCCCGGTGGTCGACAGCAGAAAATAGGGCAGCCCGATGGTGAAGGTCAGCAGGCCGAGGATGCGCCAGGTGGGGTCTTCGTCGCCTGCGGGCTTCCACGTTGCGTCAGGAATAATCGGCAGCGAAATCAGGCTTAACGTCAACAGCACCGCGTGCAGAATCAACTGATTGCGCGGGGTCATCTTGCGCGTGGTGAAATCCGAATACGCATAACCGAACAGCAGCAGGAACTGAAAGAAAACCATGCACACCGTCCACACCGCCGCCGAGCCGCCAAACCACGGCAACACCTGCTTCGCCATGATGGGTTGCACCAGAAACAGCAGGAAGGCGCTGGTGAAAATCGTGAGCGCGTAGAGAATCATGATGATATATGTAAGTTATTGTTTTAAATGAATTAATTTATTTATGTGAGCGGAGCCTGAAGCCTGGGCCGTGCGCTTTACAAGGCGATGGCGGACTATGCAGCCGTCCCGTTGCCCCGCCCTTTTTGCAGACGGCGCATTTTACCCTTACCCCGTGCGCTAGCGGTGTAAGCGCTTGACCGCGCGCTGTTGCTGCGCCTCAGTGTTGCCTTGCAGAGCGGCCAGCCGTTGCAGGTTGCGCGGTAGAATCCGCTTTTCAATGCCGCGTTGTATCCATCAACCCATGAACAAGCGTTTTGATTATCAGGTTATTGTCGAAAGCAGTATCATGATCACCTTGCGTGACGGCGTGAAGCTGGCCACCGATATTTACCGTCCGGCGCAGGATGGCAAGTCAGCCGAGGGCAAATTTCCGGTAATCCTCGAACGCACGCCGTACGGCAAGACGCGCGCGTCGCGCTCCGAAGTCGATCGCGGCGAAACGCAGCCGCGCCCGCGCCCCGATGTCGCCGCGCATTTTGTGCGCGCAGGCTATATCGTGATCTATCAGGATTGCCGCGGGCGACACGCCTCCGAAGGCGAATTCGTTAAATATCTGAGTGATGGTGCAGACGGCTTCGACACCGTGCAATGGATAGAACAGCAGCCGTGGTGCAACGGCAAAGTTGCCACCATCGGTTTGTCGTACGCAGCACACACGCAGGTCTCGCTGGCCTGCCTGGCACCGAAAGCGCTGTCCGCCATGGTCATTGATTGCGGTGGTTTTTCAAATGCGTATCAATCCGGCATTCGCAGCGGCGGTGCGTTTGAAATGAAGCAGGTGACCTGGGCATTCAATCAGGCGAAGGAGAGTTTGCTCGCGCATAACGACGTGCGTGTGCGCGAGGCGTTGGCTGCGGAAGATTTGCGTGAATGGTTCAAGCGCATGCCGTGGAAGCCGGGCCAATCGCCGGTGAAATGGGCGCCCGAATACGAAGATTATTTGTTTGAGCAGTGGACGCATGGTGAATTCAGCGAATACTGGAAGCAGTTGGGCATTTATACCGAAGGCTGGTATGACCAATTCGCCGACGTGCCGCAGATGCATATGTCGAGCTGGTACGACGCCTACGTCCGCACCGCCACCGACAATTACGTGGGTCTCAGGCAACGCAAGCGCGGCCCGGTACGCCTCATCATGGGGCCGTGGACGCATGGCGACCGTTCGAAATCGTGGTCGGGTGATGTGGATTTTGGCGAGGCATCCACCATTGATGGGAATCTGGCCAAGACTTGGCGTGATCTGCGGCTGCGCTGGTTTGACCGCTGGGTGCGCGGCGTGGACAACGGCGTGGATCAGGAACCGGCGGTGCGACTGTTTCTGATGGGCGGCGGCTCCGGGCGTAAGAATACCGCGGGGCGGATGCAGCATGGCGGACGCTGGATTGTGGGTGACGATTGGCCGCTACCTGCAGTAAAGTTCACGCCGTATTATTTGCACGCCGATGGCGGTTTGTCGGCGCAAAAGCCCACCGGGAATGGCGAGCCAGTGTCGTTTGATTATGATCCCTCGAACCCCGTGCCTACCATCGGGGGGCCACTGACATCCGGCATGCCAGTGTTCGAAGGTGGGGCGTTCGATCAGCGCGAGGCTGAACGTTTCTTCGGCTGCAAGAATCCCGGCATGCCGCTTGCCGCGCGCGCAGATGTGATGGTGTTTGAAACGCCGCCCTTGCAGCAGGATGTGGCAATCGCCGGCCCGATCACGGTCAAGCTGCATGTGTCGTCCAACTGCATCGATACGGATTTCACTGCCAAACTGATCGACGTGTATCCGCCCAACGAAGACTACCCGCGCGGTTTCGCGATGAATCTGTGTGATGGCATTTTGCGCTGCCGCTACCGCAATTCGTGGGAGAAGCCGGAGATGATGACGCCGGGCTCAGTGTATGAAATTGCCATCGAACCGTTTGCCACCTGCAATCTGTTCAAGGCTGGCCATCGCATACGCATCGATATTTCGTCGAGTAACTTTCCGCGCTACGACGTCAACTGGAACACTGGCGAACCCGAAGGCCGCGCCCGCACGCGGCGCATAGCCACCAATACGGTGTATGTGGACAGCGCACGTGCGTCGCATGTGGTGCTGCCGCTGGTGGCGCTGGATGCCTTGCAGCCGCTGCCGCCGTTAGCCGTCACAGGGCTATAATCCGGCCCGCGT
Source organism: Betaproteobacteria bacterium (assembly GCA_947486575.1). GTDB lineage: Bacteria > Pseudomonadota > Gammaproteobacteria > Burkholderiales > SG8-41 > UBA5216. The sequence continues at coordinate 43,004 of CANKUB010000015.1, forward strand.
CAGCATTATTTTTCTGGAGAAAGTTTCATGGTTCCTGATTCCGCACCTCAAGCCTCATTCGCAAAAAGCACGGAAGCAAAGCCGCTGATCATCAAGCGTATTGATGCAATCCCGATAGCGATTCCGCTGAAGAAGCCGGTGATCATGGCGGGTGTGAGACTTGAGGTTTCGTATAACCTGCTGGTGCGCGTTGAAGCGGCTAACGGGCTTGTGGGTTGGGGTGAGGCATCGGTCGCGCCGACGATGACGGGCGACGTGCTGCCCGGCATGGTGGCCGCAGTGAATGAACACCTTGCGCCGCTGATGATGGGCAAGGATGCCTTGAAACGCGCTGAACTCGCGCATATATGCGCGCATGCGCTGCATCACAACGGCGGGCCGAAATGCGCAGTAGATGCAGCGATTGCCGATCTCGCTGGGCGGCATCTGAATGTATCGCTTGCGGACATGTATGGCGGCGCGCTGCGCGACACCATTACCGCGATGTATCTGCTGGGCAATCCGAAGATCGAAGACGACATTGCCGAAACGAATAAAAAAATTACTGAAGGCTACAAATTCTTCAAGCTCAAAGTCGGCATCAAGAATCCGTTTGATGAGGCGGACGCCGCCGTGACCATACGCAGCGCGATAGGCCGTGACGTGGTGCTGTGTGCCGACGCCAATATGGGGATGGATTTTCGCAATGCGCGCATCTTTGTCGAACGTGCGCGCGAGGCCGATTTGCTGTTTCTGGAGCAACCGCTGCGTGATGACGATTTCGACGGCATGGCGGAGCTCGCGCGTATTTCGTCAATCCCGTTAAACGGCGACGAGTCGCTGGGTAACGTTGCCACGATTATTCAAATGGCGCGCGCAGGCTCTATCAAGGGTGCCAACCTCAAAACCATCAAACTCGGCGGCGTGAGTGCCACGGTGCATGCGATGTCGGTGTGCGCGGCACTGGGCTTGAACATCAATCTCGCCTGCAAAGTGGCCGAAACCAGCGTTGGCGCGGCAACCATTATTCACCTGGGCTGTGTCGCGCCCAACGTGAACTGGGGCGTTTCCATCACCAATCATTATCTCGTCGATGATATTGTTAAGCATCCGATTGTGATCCGTAACGGCATGATGGCGCGCCCTACCGGCGCCGGGCATGGGGTGGAGGTTGATGAAGCGCAAGTGAAACGCTACACCGTTAAGTAAAATCATAACTAATTGTTTTAAAAGGATAGTTTGTGATAGACCTGTACACTTGGCCCACACCCAATGGCCGCAAAATTCATATCATGCTGGAAGAAACCGGCCTGCCGTATACCGTGCATGCGGTTAACACGCGCGCGGGCGATCAGTTCAAGCCTGAATTCCTGAAGATCAACCCAAACAATAAAATTCCTGCAATCATTGATCGTAACGGCCCCGGTGACAGGCCGTTTACCTTGTATGAATCCGGTGCGATTCTTATTTATCTGGCGGAGAAATCCGGCAAGTTTTTGCCCTACGAACCCACTGCGAAATACACCACGCTGCAATGGTTGATGTTTCAGATGAGTGGCGTCGGGCCGATGTTCGGGCAAGCCGGACATTTTCGTACTTACACCAAAGAAAAGCAGCAGTACGCCATTGATCGCTACACCAATGAAGTGAACCGCCTGCACAAGGTGATGAATCATCAGTTGGGGCAGACGGCCTATCTCGCGGGCAATAAATACAGCATCGCCGATATCGCGACCTGGCCGTGGATAATCAACCCCGAGCGGCGTGGCGTGGATATGGCGCTTTATCCCAACGTGCAACGCTGGTTCGAGGAAATTCTCGCGCGTCCGGCGGTGCAGCGTGGTTTGGCATTGCTGGCGGACGAGCGGAAGGCGCATGAGCGTGCACCCACAGATGCCGAACGCGACATTCTGTTTGGATCAGCACAGTACCGGCAGGGCGTGAATTAGGTAGCCGCACACTTTTCGCGTACTTTTCACTTACCAGTGTGACACAGGAGAAAACCCCATGGCAAAACAAGCCGCAGGTTCCGTGACCGACGACACCGGTAAACTGCTACTGCGCCTGATGCTGGGCGGTTTTATGTTGTTTCATGGTTACGCCAAAATTACCAAGGGCGTGAGCGGGATAGAGACTTCGCTGGTCACGATGGGCTTGCCTGCATGGGTGGCTTATGGCGTCTATATCGGCGAAGTCTTTGCGCCACTGTTAATTATTGTGGGTTACTACGCGCGTGTCGGTGGCGCGATTATCGCCATCAACATGATCTTTGCGATCACGCTATCGCATTCAAAACAGCTGCTTGATCTGGGTAAAAGTGGCGGCTGGGCGCTGGAGTTGCAGGGGTTTTTTCTGCTGACCGGGCTGGTGATTCTGTTGATTGGCCCCGGGCGGTTTGCGATTAACCGTCGATAACGCACAGGCAATACTCACTCAACAGCAAGGGAGAAGCAAATGGCTGATGCAGGCGCGCTCAAATATGCCGTGGTCGAAGGCTGGGAGCAATTGCCCAAGGGTTTTGCACATCGCGATGTCGCGGGCGTGGCGGTGGACGGTGAAGACCGCGTGTATCTGATTTGTCGTGGCGAAAACCCGGTGATCATTTACGACCAGAAAGGCAATTTCATTCGCACCTGGGGCAAGGGTGATTTCAGCATGCGTACGCACGGCATCAGCGTTCATCCCAACGGTACGATTTTCTGCACTGATGACGGCAATCACACGGTGCGGCAGTTTACGCCTGAAGGCAAACTGCTGATGACCATGGGCATCATGAATACGCCTTCCGACACCGGCTACGATGGCAAGAACACCGGTTCCATCAAACGTGCAGCCGACCCGTTCAACCGGCCCACCAATATTGCGGTCGGCCCCAATGGCGACTATTACATTTCGGATGGTTACGGCAACGCGCGCGTGCATCGCTTTTCACCCAAGGGCGAATTAAAGCACTCATGGGGAACGCCGGGGCGCGGGCCGGGGCAGTTTCATTTGCCGCACGGCATTGCGTGCGCCACCGATGGCCGCGTGTTTGTGTGTGATCGCGAAAGCGACCGCATCCAGATTTTTAGTCCCGATGGTGAATATTTAACCGAGTGGACAGACACGCAGCGCCCGACGCATCTGGTTTTCGACGCGAAGGGCAACGCGTATGTCACCGAACTGTGGTGGCACATTGGCGACCATTCCTACACGCATGGCCCGATTACCAAGGCTATGCACGCGCGGCTTTCGGTGTTCGACAAAGACGGCAAATTGCTGTCGCGTTTGGGCACGCCGGAAGCCACCGCGCCCGGCAGTTTCGCCGCGCCGCACGGCTTGGCCGTAGATTCAAAAGGCGATGTGTACGTCAGCGAGGTAACGTGGACGTTTGCAGTGAGCCGTGGCCGCGCGCCGGAGGATTGCCACACGTTTCAGAAGTTGACGCTCACGAGTTAACAGCAACCCAAAGCGTCGTCTGTAAAAATTCAATAAAAACAGATAGTTGCGGCGCATCATGCTACCACGAGTTTTGCGGCGTCATTGCAAAACCGGTGGCAGTTTTTCGTGCAGCAGCATTTGCGATATCGCGATGTAAAGATCATCGCTACTGTTTCGGTATCCCCGCTTCCTTGATCACGCGCGCCCAGCGCGCGGTTTCTGTGCGCATGAACTGCGCGAATTCGTCGCGGCTGGTTGGCGTGTATTCGATGACCATTTCGGTAAATCGCTGTTGCATCTCAGGCATGCGCAGTACCGTAGTGAGATCGGCATGCACTTTGTCGAGAACGGCGGCGGGTGTGCCGGTTGGCGCACACAGGCCATACCATGAGCTCGATTCAAAACCGGGAGCTACCGTTTCGTGCACCGTCGGCACGGCGGGCATTTGCGCGATGCGTGTCTGACTCATCACCGCGAGCGCCCGCACGCGTCCGCTCTGGATCGACGACAGCACTCCCGGTGCTGACTGTACGCTTGCCGGTATCTGCCCTCCCATCACGTCTGTCAGCGCTTGTGGCGCACCTTTGTAGGCGATGCTCACGACGTCGATCTTCGTGGTGAGTTTGAAATACTCCATCGCAAGCTGCTGCGACGAGCCTGCGGCAGAGGTGCCATAGCTCAGCTTGCCCGGATTCGCTCTGGCGTAAACGACGAATTCCCTGACAGTACGCGCCGGCATCGACGGATGCACCACCAGCACATTGGGCGTCTTGCCGATGAGGGCGATCGGCGTGAAGTCGCGTTGATGGTCGTAGGGCATTTTCGCGTACAGCGATTCGGCGATGGCGCTGGAAGCGATATTGCATTGAAACAGCGTGTAGCCGTCGGCAGGCGATTTGGCGGCGAAGGCGGCGCCGAGTGTGCCCCCAGCGCCTGCCCGATTATCAACCACCACCTGTTGGCCCCATAGGCGGCTAAGCCGCTCGGTGATCAGGCGCGCGATGATGTCCGGCGAGGCTGCGGCAGGGAAGGGCACGAGGTAACGCACGGGTTTGACGGGATAATTTTGCGCGAAAGAGGCTGTCGCGAAATGGCAGACCAATGCCATCAGCGTCATCCATGCGATGATCAGTGCTTGATATTTTTTGCCTGGCGCAATCATTACGGATTCTCCTCCAGCCGTCATTGTAGGGCGTTTGCGGACAGCGGGCCGCAATAACTGCGTGCGCCATGTGCATCATCACCGCATGGTAATAGTAAAATGGTGTGAATGGTGTGAATGGTGTGAATGGTGTGAGGGCATCGTGTACAATTAATTTTTTCATAACGGACTGGCATGAATCAGATTATCCGCCTGGTTGTTTTGTATTTGTGCACGGCCTTCAGCGTGCCTACGCTTGCGCAATCTGCCAAGACCTATCCCGAGCGCCCCGTGCGCATATTGGTGCCGCTGTCGGCGGGTGGCAGCATGGACACCATCGCGCGCAATCTGTCATTCAAACTGGCCGATGCGCTGGGACAATCGGTTGTGATCGACAACCGGCCCGGTGCAGGCAGTCATGTTGCGTTGGATATCTTGTCGTCGTCGGCACCGGATGGTCACACGCTGATGGCACTTGGCGCAACCACCGTGGTTTATCCGCTGCTCTACAAATCGCGCTTTGATATTCTGCGCGATTTTGCGCCTGTGGCGCAGATGACTGCGCAAGGTTATGTGCTGGTTATTCATCCCGCATTGCCGGTGAAAACAGTGGGGGATTTCGTGCAATATCTCAAGGCCAACCCGGATAAAGTCAATTTCAGTTCGTCGGGCATTGGCAGTCCGATCCACATGAGCGGCGAGTTATTCAAGATTGCCACGGGCACGCGCATGACGCACGTGCCCTACAAAGGCATGGGCACGGCGTACGCGGATCTCGTCGGCGGGCAGGTGCAATCGTCGTTCCCGACTATTGTGTCGTCGATTGCGTACATCAACGCTGGCCGCTTGCGCGCGCTGGCCGTCACCACAGCCAAGCGTGTGCCCGCTGTGCCAAATCTGCCGACATTTGCCGAAGCTGGCGTGAAAGGCGTGGTGGTGGTCAATTGGTACGCCTTGATCGCGCCGCAAAAAACGCCGCCCGCGATCATCGACCGTCTGGCTGCTGAAACCAACAAGGCCATGCGCTTGCCCGACATGACGAAAAGTCTGCTCGCGGATGGCTCTGAGGCTGTGACCGGTTCACCCGCTGATCTGGCGGCTCATATCAAGGCCGAGAACGAGCAATGGAGCCGTGTGGTGAAGGCCGTGGGGTTAAAAGGCAATTAAAAATGCAACGATCCCCGCGCATACAAATAATTGTGCTGCAACGTCGGCGCTGCGCATCGACAGGTATGTGAAACGGATCGCGCTGACGGGGGTGCAGGTTAATTGACCGGTGCGCGAGCTTGCTCTGTCGGCAGTGACGTTGTACTGTCGGTGGCACTGGTGTCATTAGCGAGAGTATTGGCGCTGGGGGCAGCGTCAGGTGCAACAGGCGGCGCAAGCTGCGCTACGGATTCCTGCAATTCGAGCAGCCATTTGGTGGGTGGCGTTTGCGGGCAATTGGGCACCAATCCGGCGGCGATCGCGCTGCTGTTATAACCGGCCAATGGCAGCAAGCGCAACGCTACGGCGTCAGCGGTACGGCGTTGCCGCCCGCCGTACGATGCAATCACGGCTTGCGAGCCGGCAAATGACGCTGCGCTGCTGGTTGCCTGGCTGATGGCGGCGGCGCTGCCTGAACTGGAGGTAGCAAACGCTAGCAGCCGGGCAACATTCAGCGCGGGCGCCAGCACGGTGGCTACCACAGAAATGGCAATGCTGGCCGCTGTGTTTTGTTCATGATGCCTTGAAATTACGTGCCCCATTTCGCGTGCGATCACAAAGGCCAGCGCATCGTCCGACAACGAAATATCGCGCACCGGTTGCAGCACGACGATAAGTCCGCCCGCGGTGGAAGCCACACCCGGCTCAAGCTTGTCGGAAATGGCGAACACAAAGCGCGGCAACCGTTCGGCAAGGCCGGGATGCGTGCGATAGGCCGCGACAGCCAGCCTGGCGCCAATGCGCGCCACACGTTCCTCAAACGCAGTGGGGCCAGCGCATTCCCGTTCCGGATTCTCAAAATGATCTCTACGTTCGCCGGGCGTAAAAGCCAGCTTGACACGTAGTGTTGCCTGCGAATAAAGCTCGCTGACCGACGTGGGTGCGAACATTGACGGACTATCTTCGCCAGTGGTTGCACACCCGGCGAGCATGGCGCAGGCAGCAGCGATAAGCAACGCTGCTACGCGATGGAGAGGGAGAGGATTGCGAATGTGCTGGCGGCTCATGGGTGGCGTGGGGCTTGCCCTGCTAAGGCTGCGATGCTGCACGCGGTGAAGGATCATTCATTCCAATATACCCCGATTCGGTTCACTGGTTGCCTGATTCACTAAAAGTTTACAGATCGCAAGAGCGCAGGCCCTTCAATGTGCCAACGATGTAATCCGCTCGTTTCAGACAAGCGATGAAGATAAAGGTGCAATGTGACGCAAGGTAAGGCTGGGCGCACCGCGCCATAAACCTTGCGTAACAGCACAACGCACCATCGTCAGAAGGGTTGCAATTTTTTAGCTTATTTTTAAATTATATAATAAAAACAAATACTTGTGACTTTTGGTGGGCATGGCGTGAAATGACTGATTGGCAGTGATTGGGCCCTTTTCGTGATTTCGTGATTATGTGATTTTGTGATTCAGCCCGCCCGGTCGCAATTGCCTGCAACGCCCCACGATAGGGCTATCAGGCGTCACCACGCACAGCAGGTGTGCGCTCCTATGCGGAGTTCGCTGCCTGCGCATCTGAGCGGTATGCGTAGACATGTGTGTCACCGTGGCGTCCCGCTTGCTATTAAATGAGCTTCGGTGTTGAATCTAAATCCTGTGAACTGTGGAAGCGCAAATTGAATATGAAAACGGGTCTGACAGCAGTTTTGGTACTGGTGCTAAGCGCCTGCGCCAGCAGTGGCACGCGCATTGATTCCAGCCAGTTAAATGAGATACGCAAAGGCCAAACCACGGTCACCGAGATCATCAAAAAGTTTGGTCGGCCGAATCTGCTATCGAAGAACTGGGATGGCACGCAGACGGCAGCGTACGCAACCGCTGAAGGGCGCTCAGATGCCGCGAGCTTGTTGCCACTGATGGGTGCCGTAGTGGGCGGCGGTGGCACGGATTCTGTCATTTTTTACTTTGATTCCGGTGGCGTGTTGACCGACTACAAAACGACGCAAACCGCAGCCACAGCAGCGACTCAGCTTAGTGCGCCGCAATCCGTCGTGAACGGGACTGAGCGCCCCGCGCCAAACACAGCCCGTAGTGCTGAACCGGTGCGTGCGGATCCTGCGCGCAAGCCTGACGCAGGATCCGGGCTGCCCTTCTGGTTGCCTTCGGAAATCAGAGACGTGCGGCAATAGCTACGTATTCATCCCGCTTGATCTGCTGCAAGCGCCGTCATGAATATTTTTGAATCAAGGCACTTCAATATCATCACGCCGGAGCAGCCGCATGTATCGCGCAGCGACGGCGGTCATTTGATCATCAATCCGAAAGTTGCGGTAGCGGATCGCACACACCTTGACCGCGAGCGCGCCATTGAATTGATGAAGCTGACGATGGTGGCGGGCGCGGCAATGAAAACCGTGCTCACGCAACACGGCATCGATATCGGACGCATCAATTATCAGGACAACGGCAACTGGCGGCATGAACTGCACGTGCATCTGTATGGACGCGCGCGCAGCGCACCGGCGCAACCGTATGGCCACTACTTGGCGCTGCCGCCCACCGCGCAGGCATTCAAGACACAAGCACCGCAGCAGCCGTTGACCGCAGCTGATGTGGCGGCGCTGTCGGCAGAGATTGTGCGATTGCTCGCGACAGAAAAATACCGGGCGTTCTAAACGCCAAGCGCGCTAATTGCCGCGCGCGCTCGATGCCTTGACCGCCGCTGCCCACTTGCTGATTTCCAGCGGCATGAGTTTGGTCAGCTCGTCGGGTGAACCGGCAACGATGTCGACGCCCTGTTCGCTGAGCCGCCGCACCATATCGGGCGATTGAATCGACTTGCTGAAGGCGGCGTGCAGCTTCATTACCACATCGCGCGGCATACCTGCCGGCCCCATTAGCGCGTACCATCCGCTCGATTCAAATCCATGGAAGGTTTCAGCGACAGTGGGCACTTGCGGCAATGTAGCCGTACGGTTGGCACCGCAGGTTGCTATGGCGCGTAGTTTACCGGCCTGTATAAACTGTATCGTGGCGAGCGTGGTGTTCACCTGAAACTGCAAGTGGCCGGCGATGATATCGTTGAGCGCTGCGCCAGCACCTTTGTAGGGAATATTCAGCACATCGATTTTGGCTGCCGCGCGCAACATTTCGATGGCCAGATACGCCGATGTGCCGCCGGACGTGCCAGCCGTCAATTGCCCTGGGCGCGCCTTCGCCAGCGCCACAAATTCCTTTACGTTCGTGACCGGCAGTGATGGATGTACCAGCACCACGTTCTGCGTCAGCGCCAACTGGCTGATCATGGTGAAATCACGCACCGGATCAAAACTGAGTTTTGCGAACAAACTCGGGTTGATTGCGTGCGGCGTGGTGGCCATCAACACCGTGTAACCATCGGGTGCGGAACGCGCCACGAATTCGGTGCCAATGTTGGTGGAAGCGCCCGCGCGATTTTCGATAATCATGTTTTGCCCGAGAGTTTCGGTGAGCTTTGGACTCAACAGCCGCGACAGAATATCGGTGCCGCCACCCGGTGTAGCCGGCACGATGATGCGTATCGGCTTCGATGGAAAAGCCTGTCCCGAGCCTGTCGAAGGGTTTTGCGCCTGCGCGCCCGCAGATGCGAGCGTGACGATGAAAGAAATGACGAGGGTTACCTTGAGGCGATGTGTGTTCATGAAGCGATCATATCAACTTACGGCAATTCGTTACAATCGAAGCAGTACTCAAACAATAGGGAGCGCGCAATGTCAGTCATTCTGGGTAGTGGAGAGCATCGTTACGAAGTGATCGACAACTGGGCGAAACTGCCTGATGGTTGGTCGTTCAAGGATGTAGGCGCAGTGGCCGTCGATAGCAAGGATCAGGTTTACGTGTTCAACCGCGGCGAGCATCCGATGATGGTGTTTGATCGCGACGGCAATTTTCTGCGTTCGTGGGGCGAGGGGCAGTATCCCCGCGCGCATGGCTTGCATATCGACGCCGACGACACGCTGTATCTTACCGATGATGGCGGCCATGTGGTGCGCAAAACCGACACCATGGGCAAAATCCAGATGGAGATCGGCACACCCGGCAAGCCAACGCCATATATGAGTGGTCTGCCGTTTCACCGCTGCACCCATACCGCGCTGTCGCCCAAGGGCGAGATTTATGTGTCGGATGGTTACGGCAATGCCAAGGTGCACAAGTATTCGCCGGACGGAAAGCTGCTGATGTCGTGGGGCGAGCCTGGTACCGATCCCGGCCAGTTCAACATTGTGCATAATATCGTGACCGACCGCGATGGCTGGGTTTATGTGGCTGACCGCGAAAACCATCGCGTGCAGGTGTTCGATGGCAACGGCAAATACGAAGCGCAGTGGAACAACATGCACCGCCCGTGCGGCTTGTTCTGCAATCGCGGCAGTCACGGTGCGCAACCGGAATTCATCATCGGCGAACTGGGCTCCGGCGCGCGCGTGAACCGTTTGCATCCGAACATTGGCCCGCGCATCAGCATCGTCGACAAGCACGGAACGGTGATTTCGCGTTTGGGCGGCAAAGACGGCCCAGGCAATGAAAGCGGCAAGTTCATCGCCCCGCATGGCGTCGCGCTCGACCAGCACGGTGACATTTATGTGGGCGAAGTGAGCTTTACCGATTGGCCGACCACGCATCCAGATGAGCCGATTCCCAAAAATCTGCGGTCGTTGCAAAAATTGAGAAAAGTAAAGTAAACGCACTGTAAGTGATATTGAATCTAAGTATTTGATTTAAAAAGATAATCACACGTCTCATCATCATGAGCCGTGTGATACGCACGGGAAAACACCCTCTTATTTGGGCTTTCGCCGCGCGCCAAGCGGGAACAATAGCCATGCCGGTACAGGCGTAACTATTGACCATGGGCGCATAGCGCACGACAGGCCTGAAATTGAATCCCGTAGCAGAAAAAAAACCGCTTGAAATCGTGCGCGAAGCGCTTATGCAGCTTACGTCGCGCAAGCTCGCGCCTACGCCAGCCAACTATGCGGCGGTTTACAACGAGATTGCGGGCATCCCGAATATCCCGCCATTTCCAGAGGACGCGTTACGCAGCATTGCGCGGGAACTGCTCGCCAAAACCCCGTCGCAAATTCAGCAAAAGGCACTGTTTGAGCGCGCCATAGACGAGAACAACTGGGCAGCCGTGCAAAAATCACTGGTTGCCTTGGCCACATATGCCAACACTGATACCGCAAGTGGGGCTCGTTCGACTGCTATTGGGACGTTACCGTCGTCTTCAGTAGATATGCTTGAGCCGCTGGCGCGGTTGATCGAAAACACCTTGCCAGCCTTTGGCTCTGATGACACCCGGCTCTCCGAACAGATAGAGCAGTTGATCAAGGCAATCCGTGAGCCTGTCGTGGAGATTGCCAAGGTGAAATCGCAGTTGGCGAATGTCAGCCACCGCCTATCGTTTGCAGCCGAAGATCAGGCAGAAATCAAGACCACACTACTCAAGTTGCTGCACCTGATCATCGAGAACATCGGTGAGTTAAGCATGGACGATGGCTGGCTGAAGCGCCATATCGATGCATTGATGCTGGCTGCGACGCCGCCCCTGACGCTGCGTCGGTTAGACGATCTGGAGCGCCGCCTCAAAGACGTGATGTTCAAGCAGATCGAAGCCAAGGGGCGCACGCTAGAAGCGCAGGAGGAGATGCGCCTGATGCTGGCAACCTTCATCGAGCGGCTGGGACAGATGACCGAATCCACCAGCAGCTACCACAACAAAATGGAAGCCAGCGCCCGCCGCATGGAGCAGGCGAAAACCATCGAAGAAATAGCGCCGCTACTGAAGGATGTCATCAGTTCCACGCACACCATTGCCCGCGACATGAAAACCACGCGCGATGAATTGCAGGACATGCGCGAGAAAGTCAACGCGTCTGAAACAGAAATTGCCAAGCTGCATCAGGAACTGAATACCGTAAGCGCACAGGCGCGGCACGACACGCTGACGGGCGCGCTGAACCGCAAGGGGCTGGACGAAGCGCTGGAGCGTGAAATCGCCAACGTGCAACGCCAAGAGACGCCGCTGTGCATGGCCCTGCTCGACATCGACAATTTCAAAAAACTCAACGACAGCAAAGGCCACAGCACAGGCGATGCCGCGCTGACTCACCTGGCGAGCGTGACGCGCGAAAGCATGCGCGTGCAAGACACCCTGGCACGTTATGGCGGCGAAGAGTTTGTCATACTGATGCCCGACACCGCGCTTGATAAAGGTATCGATGCCATAACGCGATTGCAGCGAGCGTTGACGCGAAGCTTTTTTCTCGCAGGCACGGAAAAAATTCTCATCACCTTCAGCGCCGGTGTCGCGCAGCTTGCCTCAGGTGAGTCTGGTCAGGACGCCATCAAGCGCGCCGATCAGGCGATGTATCTGGCCAAGCGTGCGGGGAAGAATCGGGTGTTGGGGGCTTGATTATTGGAAATCGTAACTTGATATGACTGGTAATTTCTGGTTTCGACCTATTCTGTTGAAAAACCCCGCAATGAAATGGTTTCATTGCGCCGCCAATGTTTGAAACAGCGTTTTTAAGTGAATGACTCGTGTGTTTTCATCGAGCGCACTAACATTGCCTGGCACACACACTGTACTTCGCAAAACATCAATCGCAATGAAGATGTCGAATCCTCGATTTCGCTGGAGATTACGACCGATGAGCAATTTTAGCCGCGGCTACGCCGCTTCGATGGTATGAACATCAAAGGCAACCTTGAGCCAATGACGCACGGCACCGAAGATCGCGGCAAGGTTGTCCATGCTCGGATTTCCCCTCTGGGATAGCATGCGATGCAAGCTCTTGCTTGGCTTATCTGTGATTTCGGCAAGTTGTTCGAACCCAATGGTGGCGTTAACCAGATCACGAAGAATGAGCCGTGCAGTTTCTGGCTCACCGCTCAGAAACAGTGTTGCCGCTTCATCGAGAAGCGCTTTGGCAAATAGGGGATCGCGCTCAACGCGCTCAATCACAGTTTGCTTGAAGTTACGAGTCAGTGCCATTGGGTCACCTTTTTACTTTCTTCGCGTTGGTCAGGATTTTCTTCCGTTCTTTGTATTCGGCGTGCAACACTTTGGCCTGGTCGATATCTTTTTGCTGACCGCGTTTCGTGCCACCGCCAAACAAAATGATTAGCGCTTCTCCGTCTCGCGCCAGGTAGATGCGGTAACCTGGCCCCCAGTCAATGATGTATTCACCGATTCCTCCAAACCATTTCACGTTTGATGTATTTCCAAGTTCCAATCGCAGCTTTGCCGTCACGACCTTTA
>CANKUB010000016.1 GCA_947486575.1 Betaproteobacteria bacterium
ATCGCGCTGGCCAAACAAAAGCCCGGTGCGATCACCTATGGCACAGGCGGCATCGGCAGCTCATCGCATCTGGCGGTGGCGCTGTTTCAAAGCCTTGCAGGTGTGCGATTCAATCACATACCTTACAAGGGGGCGGGGCCTGCGCTGGGCGAAGTGATCGCCGGGCAAATCGGCTTCATGATCGCCACGGCACCCGGCGCATTGCCTCATGTAAAAGGTGGCAGGCTTCGCGCCCTTGGCGTTTCCAGTACGTCGCGTGCTGCAACGCTGCCGGAGGTGCCGGCCATCGCGGAGAGTGGATTGCCGGGTTACGACTACGTGGCCTGGTTTGGCGTTTTTTTGACCAGTGCCACGCCGCGCGCGTTGGTGACGCGGATTGACGCGCTTTATAAACAGGCGCTGCTGGATGCCGATACGAAATCGCGGCTGGAGCTTGCGGGCATTACCACGCAGCCAACGACGCCGGAGAAATTTCAGGAGATGCTGCGCGTGGAAATTGCTAAATGGCAAAAGATCATCACCGCAGCAGGTATCAGTGTTAAGCAATAAAATATAATAAAAACAAATACTTATGAAGATTCTGGCTATTGTGGGATTGGCGGTGGTGGCATGCGCGGCGCAGGCGCAGGAGTATCCATCCAAGCCCATTCGCATGATTATTCCGTTTGTGCCCGGTGGTGCGAACGACGTATTCGGTCGCCTCGCCGGTATCAAAATTACCGAGGCGCTCGGCCAGCAGGTCATTGTTGAAAATCGCGGCGGTGCGGGTGGTTCTGTCGGCATGGAGCTGGCCGCGAAAGCGCCGCCCGATGGCTATACGCTGGTGCTGGGCAATATTGCGAATCTGTCGGTGAATCCTACGTTGTATCGCAAGCTCAGCTACAACCCGGTCACTGATTTGCAGCCCATCACGTTGATGGCCAAGCTGCCGAGCATATTAGTGGTGCATCCCTCATTGCCAGCGAAAAACATCAAAGAGCTCATTGCACTGGCGCGTGCGCAGCCAGCATGGCTGACCTTTGGCACGGGTGGCGGGGGCAGCGGCAGTCACCTGACGATGGAGTTGTTCAAGCTGCAATCGAAAATTGATCTGGTGCACATTCCGTACAAAGGCGTGGGGCCTGCCATGATTGATCTGCTTGCGGGGCAGATCACCATGTCATTCGGCGCGGTGCCCGGCGTTGGCCCCTACGTGCGCAGTGCACGATTGCGTGGCCTGGGTGTGACCAGTGCTGCCCGCATTGCCGCGTACCCCGACATGCCGACTGTTGCACAGGCGGGCTTGCCCGGCTTTGAAGCAACGTTGTGGTACGGCGTGCTGGCGCCCGCAGGCACGCCGATGCCGATCATCAACCGTTTGCACGCGACGTTGATACGCGCCATGCAGTCGCCGGATATGAAGGAGCGGTTTGTGGCGGAAGGTGCAGAGCAGGTGGGCAGCACACCGCAGGAATTTCAGGCGTTTATCAAAAGCGAAATTGAACGCTGGGCGGTAGTGGTGCGGGCTTCGGGGATGCGGGCGGAGTGACGACGACACCGCAGTCTGGCTGATGATGGGTAGGAATATGTAGGAGTGGTTGGGGTGGTGGTGAGACGTGCTAAAATTCCTGCGTAAAGCGTATCAATGATCCGTATCAACAATCACCAATCAAGGAGATGGCATGTTGAAAATTATTGCAGCTATTTTGACCGCAGCGATCCTGACATCCTGTTCCACCACGGACAGCGGCCCTGTGGTCAAGCTCAAGGACAACGAACAGGCGGTGCCAGCGGGTTACAAAAGCTGGCCGAAATTTCTGATGAATGTGCAGCGCGGTGACGCCAAGCAGGTGCGCGATATCTACATCAACCCCATCGGGGCCCGCGCTCAAAAGGGCCAGCCTTTCGCCAATGGCACCACTATGGTGATGGAGAACTATGCGGCAAAACCGGGTGCCGATGGCAAGCTCGCCAAGGGCGAATTGCTACGCGTGTTCGTCATGGGCAAGGGTGAAGGCTGGGGCGATAGTGCGCCGCAAGGCTTGAAGAACGGCGACTGGGTTTACGCTGCGTACATGGCCGATGGCGTGACCCGTGCACCGGAACCGGCTGCAGCCTGCCGTTCATGTCATTTGCCGCTGACGAAAGTGGATTTCGTACACCGCTACGACGAATATTTCGTCACGCGCGAGGGTGGCACGTATCGCGGCCCCAGCGGCGGCGCGTATTAGAATCTGCTGGAAACGGTTTAAGTGGTTACGCCAGCGAGGCCACCATGCCGCCATCCACCTGGATCGCGGCGCCGGTGGTAAACCCCGCCAGGTCTGAGCATAAAAAAGCCACCATCGCGCCGAGCTCCTCCGGCCGGCCGATGCGTCGCATGGGCACTTGCTGCGCCCGCAGCTTGAGGTCATAACTTTTTTCCATGGCTTCGGTGCCGACTGATGCCGGGCAGACGGTATTTACCGTGATACCCGTCGCAGCAATTTCGTTGGCCAGATGACGCAGGTAGCCGGTCAGCCCCGCGCGAAATACCGTGGATAAACCATGCTTGGTCATCGGCTGTTTGACGCTGGCTGATGTGATGCCAACGATGCGTCCCCAGCCGCGTGCGACCAGCAACGGGGCGACTTTGGCAACCACTCTGACCGCGCCGCGTAACTGCGTTTCGTAGGCGTCCTGCCAGCGCTCATCATCGTTTTCGTCGAGCACTTCGCGCATCGGTACGGGTGGCCGACCGGTGTTGAGTACCAGTATGTCGGGCCCGCCGAATTTGCGTTGCGTTTCACTGAGCAAGCGATTGACGTCGGCAGCGATGCGCATATCGCCTGCGACCGGCAGCACGCGCACGCCGTGTTGTTTGGCGATGTCTGCGGCTTTGGCGCGCAGCGTATCTGCTGATCGGGCGAATAGCACGAGATTCGCGCCTTCCGCTGCGAGCGCGCGTGCGGCGAATTCACCCAGGCCACCGCTGGAGGCGGTGACGATGGCGGTTTTACCTGTGATGCCTAGATTCATATTGGTGTCCTTGGCTAATCGTAGCTCGTATGAAGGCCATAAGCCGCAATGCGGGGAGTACGTTCCCGTAATGCGCTGCGCTTCTTGCGGGCTACGGAAATTTACTATTTTAAATATTTGATTTTATTGTATATTTTTTCAGAACGGCAACCCGTTTTTCAGCAAATCCCGCGCCACCACCCAGCGATGCACCTCGCTCGGTCCCTCAACAATGCGGTAAACGCGCACCACGCGCGCGATGTATTCCAGCGGCAGCGCTTTGGACATGCCCATGCCGCCAAACAACTGCATGGCGCGATCCACCACCAAACCGGCCATTTCGGTGGCTTGCACTTTGACCATGGACGCATCGCGCCGCACATCGTTTTTGTGGTCGAGGTCCCAGGCGAGCTTGTACAGCGCCAGTCGCGTCAGTTCGATCTCGCGATAGCTGTCTGCGATCCACCACTGCACAGCCTGCCGGTCAGCGAGGGGTGCGCCGAAGGTGTGCCGTAGTTTTGCCTGTTCGATCATCATCTTCAGGCAGCGCGTGGCCAGGCCCACGCAGGTTGCGGCAATCTCCATGCGTCGCAGACCCAGCCGGCTTTGCAGCGGCGCAAATGCCTGCCCGACTTCGCCGAGCACTTGATCGTCGGTCGCGACGACGTTGTCAAAGTTGATGCCGTAAGGCGCGTAGTCGCCGCCCATCGGGTAGGTGGTGGGCACGGAAATACCGGGCTGGTTTGCATCCAGCAAAAAGGCGGTCATGCCGCCGCGCGAGCCCTTGGCCGGATCAGTCACGGTGATAACGATCATGAAATCGGCGTAACGGGCATGGGTAATGAACTGCTTGCTGCCATTCAATATCCACTTGCCGTCCTTGCGCTCTGCGCGCATTTTCATACCGGAGACGTCGGCACCGGCACTGGGTTCGGTGATGGCAATACAGGATTGGGTTTCGCCGCGCAAAAACGGTTTCAGGTATTTGTTGATCTGCGTGCCTTTGCACGATTCAAGCAGCATGAATACATCCGGGAAATTCGGCGCGAAGCCAAACGGGAACAGGATGCTGTGTTTGAGCTGTTCAACCACGATGCATTTGGCGAGAATGCTGGCGCCGGCTCCACCGTGTTCTTCGGGCACTTCAAGGCCCACCAGCCCTGCTGCCCTGGCTTTGTCCGTGATCTGCTTTTCCAGTTCCGGCGGCAGCAGCGGGTTGTCGGTATAGCCGCGCTCGGCATCGCGGCGGATCACCAGCGGCTCGTGCGGGATTAATTCACGCGTGGTGAAACGGGCAGCGCTCTCGCGCAGCATGCGCAGTTCTTCGGGCAGTTCGAAATCCATGATGTGTTTCCGCTGGGTTATTGCGACAGACGTGGTTCTTGTTCCACGTTGTTATCCTTGCTATTGTCGGCACTCGACAACACGGATTTTGCCACACCCACTTCACGTAGCGAGACTCTCCATGAAAATGATTTCCCCTGACCGCGTGCACCTGACCGCGGACGAAGCCCGCGCGCTTTCCGTCAGTGCATTGAAAAAAGCCGGTTACGACGACGAACAAGCCGGCGTGATTGCCGGGCATGTAATGGATGCGGCGTTGTGCGGCTACGAGTATTCAGGCTTGCCCAAGCTGCTGAATGTGTTTGAACACAAGAACCTGCATAAGCCGCGCCGGAAGTTAAAGGCGGTGTATGAAACGCCGATGTCGGCCATGATGGACGGCGGCAACAACTGTGGCATGTATACGCTGATGCGTGCGGCGGAAATCGCCATAGAAAAGGCGCAAAAGCACGGCTTTGGTGTGGTGGGCATGAACAACAGCTGGATGAGCGGACGCGGGGCGATTTTCGTCGAGACCATTGCGCGTGCGGGATTGATCGGCATTCACACGGTGAGTTCCACGCGGCACGTTGCCCCACCCGGCGCGTCCAAGGCCGCGTATGGCACGAATCCGTTGTCATTCGGCTTCCCGACGGCCGGTGAACCTTTCGTGATTGATATGGGTACTTCAGCTTTCATGTCCACCGATTTGCAGTTTCGTGAGCGGCGCGGCGAGTTGTTGCCCGAAGGGGTGGCTATCGACGCGCAGGGCAAACCCACGCGTAATCCGACGGACATGCGCGAAGGCGGCGCGCTGCTGGCGTTCGGCGGCTACAAGGGCTTTGCGATGGCCATGGCGGCGCAGGCGCTGGGCGTGTTCGCCGGCTCGGGTAACGATCAGGAAAAAAACTATGGTTACCTGATGATGGCGATGAAGCCGGATTTGCTGATGCCGCTGGCCGATTATCGCAGGCAGCTGTCTGAAAATCTGGCGCGCATCAAATCGACACCGCGTCAGCCCGGCGTCGAGGAAATTCGATTGCCGGGGGAGCGCTCGTTCAAGGAGCGCGAAAAACATCTGCGCGAGGGCATCGTTATCGACAAGTTTATTTACGATGCGTTGCTGGCGGTGCCGGAGGGACAGCTTGCGCCGTATGCTTGATAGCGACTTCAAAGACTTTTTAGCCACAGATTTACACAGATGAACACAGATTAAAACCCAGTCGAGGTGTTGATGTGAATCTGCGTTAATCTGTGGCAAATTGTTTGTCTTTAGCAGTTGCAATGACGCCGCGCAGCCAGCCGCCAATCACTGCGCTAACTCGCCCCACGCATCCCAGCGCACGCGCGCAATCACTTCAAAATCGTTGCCCAGTGATTTAATCACAGCCGCTTCGCCTTCGCCCAGATACGGCGCACCGGCGGTGGCATAAAACGGATTGCCATGGCTGACGATGATGGTGTTTTTATTTTTGAGCGGGCCTCTGTCGAACAACGCACGCAGGCCATCGTAACGGGTGATTGGCTCCTTACTGATAATGCCGCCGCGTGCTTCGGGTGCGATTTTGTAGTGCCCAAACGCCAGCTTGGCGACTTCTACCGTGCGGCAGCGCGGACTGACCAGCACGTCGCCGATGGGCAGGCCGAGTTTGCGGATGTCAGCGCCGATGCGCCGCGCTTCGTCGCGACCCTGGTCGGTCAGCGGACGCTGGTTGGCGCAGTCATCGTCGCTGCGTGATTTCACGTCGTCGCGGCTGAAGTCGGTAGCGGTGTGACGAATATAAATGGTGTAGCCACCGCGCCTTAATTCACCGAACAGTGCTGTGGGCGCAAGTTCTTGCGCGGGCGTAGCGCTGCGCCCCGGCGCGGGCGGTGGCACCGCCCCGAATTGCGGTGCAACCGTTTGCGCCTGTACGTCCAGC
Source organism: Betaproteobacteria bacterium (assembly GCA_947486575.1). GTDB lineage: Bacteria > Pseudomonadota > Gammaproteobacteria > Burkholderiales > SG8-41 > UBA5216. The sequence continues at coordinate 6,222 of CANKUB010000016.1, forward strand.
GAAAATAAACATAATAAAAACAAATGCTTACGATAATTCAGCGGCATGCGGTATCCTCGCGGCGCAATGTTCACATCGGCCATCCAAGCATATCGCGTATTCCTGCAGGCAGGGCTATGAACCCGCGACGCAGCGCACTCGATTGGGCGTTGCTGGCCGCCCTGGTGGCGATGTGGGGCTCGTCGTTCATGTTTATCAAGCTCGGCATTGCCACCGTGCCGACGTCTTCGCTGGTAGCGGCACGGCTGATACTCGGCGCACTGATTTTGCTCGCCATGATGTACCTGCGTGGTGCACGTTTGCCACCGTTCGGTCGCGTGTGGGGCAACTACCTGATACTGGCGCTGCTCGGCAACTGCATACCATTTACCGCGATCACCTGGGGCCAGCACGGCACTGACAGTGCGCTGGCGGGCATCTTGATGGCGGTGATGCCGCTGGCGACCATGGTGCTGGCGCATTTTTTCGTCAAAGGCGAACACATGACACGTCCTCGTGTGATTGGCTTCTTGCTTGGCTTTGCGGGGATAGTCGTGCTGATGGGGCCAGCGGTGTTTGACCGAATTTCCGGGCAATCGCTTGCCACGCTGTCGCAACTGGCGATACTGCTGGGCGCACTGTGTTATGCCGGTAACAGCGTGCTCACCCGTATCCTCGCGCGCGGCGACGACGCGCTGGTGGCGTCTGCCGCCATGCTGTTGCTCGCCAGCCTGATCGCGCTACCCGTGGCGCTGGTTGTGGATCAGTCGTGGCGCATTGCGCCCGGCAACGCCTCATTCTGGGCCATTTTATGGCTGGGCGTGGGACCTACCGCGATAGCCACGGTGGTGTATTTCAAACTGATCGCCTCGGCGGGGCCGACGTTCATGTCGCTGGTTAACTACATGAGCCCCGCAGTGGCAGTGTTTCTGGGCGTGGCACTGCTGGGCGAAACGCCGGGCATCCACGCTTACATTGCCTTGGCACTGATCTTGCTCGGTATTGCAGTGTCGCAATGGCGCTCAGGCGCGTCACGGACTTGAAAACCGGGTGTTTGCCCTTATGTGCAAGCTGTAACCAATTGGATGGCGGCGCGTTTAAGGCAGTGTGGCGGCGCAAACAGAAGGAGGTGGCATATGAACGTGGTCTACAACAGCGAAAACTACTACGTGGTCGAGTATGCTGAACGGCGCGGTTTCGAGCTGGTGGATAAACACAGCCGCCGCAGCACCTTCTTTCACGGTGACGTGGCGGAGAAATTCGCGCAGTCAATCAATGGCGTGATAGCCGAAGATGCCTCGCCGGAAAATATCGACGATTTTCTCGGCAACTTTGATGTGCTGATGGGGCAGCCATTGGTGCTGCACTGAGGGCGTCTTACACCACTGTTATTGTTGATCCAGCAGCGATTTATCATGCACCACTGGCGTCTGTCCCGGTGGTGGATTCGCCAGCGCTTCTTCCAGTGATTTCGCGCCGCGCCATTGTTCCTTGGGGCGAGTGATACCGTCGCTGCCGACCTGATCGAGCCCCCAGTAAATTTCGAGATTGTGGCCGTCGGGGTCGAGAAACTCCACGGCAATTTGTACCCCAGCCCGGCGGCGTCCGTCGAAGAGGATGGTGGCACCGCTGTCGCGCAAATGTTTGCGGGCGCGAAATACCTCGTCTAGCGAGCCGACCTCGAACGCCATGTGATGCAACTCGCGCTTTTGTGATGGCCCCACAGCACCGCCGATGAGTGCGACGCCGTGATGGTCGGGGTTTAGTCGCATGAACACCATACCGCCGGGCATCATGTCGTCGCCGTAAATATCGGATACCTTGAAGCCGAGTACGCCAGTGTAAAACGCAATCGAGCGTTGAAGGTCAGCGACCATCAGCACCACATGGCCGATCTTGCGCAGTTCAAACGGCAGGGCTAGGTGGCGGATGGCGGCGCGCAGCGCTTCGGTATCGACGGTCATGTGTGCTTCTGTAGGGTTAATCCAGCCGTGACCAGCCCGGCTCATCGCGATCCAGCAGGCGTTTCAGCGCTTCCAGATGCAGTGCAGCCTGCTGGCTTTCCTGATTCATTTGCCGCCCGGTTTTGGCGGCAATGGCCTCCGGCACCAGACGCAGTGGCTTGCCTGTGCCCATCGCCAGCACTTGCAGCATGCAGGCGCGTTCAAGGTAATACAAGTCGTCAAACGTGGCTGAAACCGTCGGCCCCACCACGATGATGCCGTGATTGCCGAGGAACAATACGTCCGCAGTCCCTAATGCGTGGCACAGGCGTTCGCCTTCGGCTTCGTCAAGCGCAAGCCCCTGATAGTTTTCGTCGTAGGCCACGCGATTGTAAAACTTGAGTGAATTCTGGCTGGCCCATTCGAGGCGTCCGCCGTGAATCGCCGTGAGTGCGGTGGCATGCGGCATGTGGGTGTGCATCACGCATGCTGCGTTGGCGTTGCCACGATGAATCTCACTGTGAATGAAAAATGCCGTTGGTTCCACACTGTGCTTGCCCGAGACTTTGTGCCCTTGCGCATCGACTACCACCAAATCGCCGGGCGTAATTTCCGACCAGTGAAATCCTTGCGGATTGATCAGAAAATGTCCGGGCTTGCCCGGCACCGCAAGACTGAAGTGGTTGCAGATGCCTTCGCCGAGATTCATGCGCGAGGCGCTGCGCAACGCGGCGGTCAGATCAATGCGCGCCTGGGTTTCGTCCGAGTGTGGGGGCATGGTTTAACTATTCGTTTTTAAAAAATTATTTATAGGTGGTGCTGGGCGAAATAAGTCAATCGAGGTGTCGCAACCAGTATAGCGCTCTCTGGCTTCATCGAAGCTGTATCGTGGCATGTTGTACTGTCAGTCGCGATGCAGAATTTTCTTGAGGCAGAAGGCCAAAGAGATGGAAGGTCAGAGAGATGGAAGATCATAGCGCAACCGGTGGCTGTGGATAGAGCACACATTTTTTTGCGCCACTATGTAGCCCAAAGCTCCGCTGAATCGTTTAGGTGAATGGGCTAATGAAATTGACGAAATCCCTCTCGATTCAATGAATTAAATACTTTATTCATGATATTCTGCCGCGATACCCCTTGTAGAAGTAAGGGCAGCACTGTCAACTCCAAGACCTAGCTATGGCCGACATGATTATGGTGATTTGCGTCGTGATGAGCGCGTATTTTATACGCGGCATCACGGGCTTTGGCTCCGGCCTCATTTCGGTGCCATTGCTGGCGCTTTCTTTTCCGCTGACCTTTGCCATTCCGCTGATTCTTGCGCTGGATTTCACGGCGTCGATTGCGCTGGGTGGCATCAATCGCAAACAAACCGTGTGGGGCGAGATCAAGGTGCTATTGCCGGCCGGATTGATCGGCGGTGGCCTCGGTATTCTTGCGCTGCTCAAGTTGCCGCAAACGCCTATTTTGATTGCGCTGGGCGCTTTTACGATGTTTTTTGGTTTTCGTAACGTGTTTGGTGTGCAACCTGTCGGGCAGATTCACCGCGGTTGGGCCATTCCTGCGGGCCTGGCCGGTGGCGCCACGGGCGCGCTGTTTGGTGTCGGCTCGCCGCCCTATATCATGTATTTGTCGCGCCGCCTTCATGACAAGGGCCAGATGCGCGCCACTTTTTCATGGCTGATCGCGGTGGACGGTGCGGCGCGCCTGATCTGGTTTGCAGTGGCCGGGCTGCTGTTCGACACCAAGCTGATCATCGCCTACCTGACGTGCCTGATACCCATGGCGTTTGGCCTGTATACCGGCAATAGCGTACATACGGACATGACCAGCGGCGGCATGCTTAAAGCCGTGGGCATACTGCTGTCGTTCAGTGGCGCCATGCTGTTTTTGAAGGCGCTGGGGTGACGTTCGCCACAGCGCATTGTGCCGCCCTCAACCGGGCGATATGATGCCGTCTACTTAACTATAAATCTGTGCAGAGGTGAAGATGAAACTCAGCAAATTAATCGGTGCCGCAACGCTTCTGGCCCTGGCTGTTTTATGCCCATTGTTGGCGCAGGCGCAAGCACCAGCACAGACCAAACCGTATGCTTTTAACGTGCTCAATCAGCGCACGCTGGCGATTACCGCCGAGTACTGGAACCCCATACTAACCTACGTGAGTAAAAAAAGCGGCGTCCCGCTGGAACTCAAGCTCGCCAAGAATTCACGGGAAGGCAACCTCATCGCCGAAAAAGGCGGCTACGATTTTCTGTATACCAACCACTTTTTTACCCCGGAGCGTGACAAGTTGGGTTTTCAGGTGATTGCGCGCCCGGTGGGACCGGGCTTGCAGGCGCAAATCGTGGTGCCGAGTGATTCGCCGATCCGCTCGCTGCAGGAGCTTGAAGGCAAAGACGTGGGATTCGTCTCAATGGATGGTTTTTCCGGTTACTACATCCCCTACGATGCGCTGTTGCGTGCCAAGGTAAAGGTAAAAGTGATCATCACCGGTAATCAGGAATCTTCCGTCGCCCAGCTCAAGGTGGGCAAGATCGCGGCAGCGGGCGTCAATGGCCTGATTCTGGAGCGCTATGCGCGCCGCGAAGGCTTTGCCTATCGCTCGCTTTGGACATCGCCGTTATATCCCGATCTGTGCATCATGGCGCACAAGCGCGTACCCGCAGACAAAATGGCCGCTGTCCAGGCCGCGTTTGCGGGCATGGATAAAGATCCGGTTGGGGTCAAAATTCTGGAGGCCGCGGCGGGTGTGGTCAAAGCCAACAGCGCGCTGGGCTTTGTGACATCGGAAGACCGCGATTACGATAGCTATCGTGCGTTTTTCAAGAGCACGCTGGTCAATAAGAAATAGGTTTTGCTTAAGGGCCGCGATTTACAAAAGGGCTGACAGGGGCGGGTATGGAAAAAAAATGGTATGAGGTGTGGACAGAGTGGGGGCTGGTTGCGCGCCTGATGGTCGCGGTCGGATTCGCTGTCGTGGCAGGCGGGTTTATACAGACCGGCTTGCTGGTGATCGAGGGCGCCAGCGAAAACAATGCGCGGCTGGACCGTGACATGATTGAAGTGTTGAACTATCTCGCACCCAGTGTGGCTGACCAGGCGCTGGTGGGTGATTACGCAGCGATTGAGCAAACCCTCAAAAAGCAGGTGACGCGCACCGAAGTGCTGCGCCTGTGGTGGATAGACAATGAAGGGCGCACCTTGAGCGCGGCAGACAATTCTGATCCGCGTACCGCACCGGCATGGTTTTCCTCGTTGGTCGATATCGACGTGGCTACTGACGCCAAGGTTGACGTGATCGCAGGTGGCGTGTCCTACGGCAAACTGCATGGCCAAATGTCACCGGTCCATGCGCAGAACCGCCTGTGGAAGCAATTTGTCAAACAACTGCAAATTGTGGTGGCAACGCTGTTTTTAATGTTGCAGTTTATCTGGCTGATTTTTCGCGGCAATCTGGGCACGCTGCGTGATCTTGCCGCAGGCGCTAATCGTTTCAGTCAGGGCGATCACGCAGTGCGTATTGTTGCTGAAGGCGCGCCCGAGGTGCGCCTCGCGGCTGACGCCTTTAACAATATGGCCAACAATACCGAAACGCTGCTGGCGTCGTTGAGTCAGAGTGAGTCGAAGAACCGGTTGTTGGCCACTATCGTCGAGCAATCGAGCGAGGCGATTTGGACCACCGATATTGACGGCATAGTCACCAGCTGGAACGCTGGTGCCATTGCGCTGTTTGGTTATACCGCAGAAGAGGTGCTGGGCCACGAAATTGAAGCTGGCAAGGGCGATCAGTTGTCCGAAAAAGAACGCATGCAGCGCCTGTTGAAGCTCGAAAAATTTACCTACGACAGTAAGGCGGTGAACAAATCGGGCGCACAGTTCGACATTCAGGTGGCGGTAGCGCCGCTGGTGGGTGCGGAAGGTCAATGTGTCGGCAAAATATCGGTTGCGCGCGATGTGACCGAGCGCAACCGCAGCGAAGAGGTGTTGCGTAGCGCGCGCGAGGCGGCTGAATCCGCCAGCCATGCCAAGAGCGCATTTTTGGCGCGCATGAGCCATGAAATACGCACGCCGATGAACAGTGTGCTGGGCATGACCGAGCTGTTGCTGGAAACCGGGCTCACCAGCACGCAGCGCAAGTATGCCGAGACGGTGCACCGCTCCGGCTCCAATCTGCTGGGCATTATCAACGACGTGCTCGATTTTTCCAAAATCGAGGCGGGAAAGCTCGAGCTTGAGCAGGTTGATCTGGACGTACGCCGCACGCTGGAGGACGTGGTGGATATGCTGGCGGAGCGCGCTCACGTCAAAGGCCTTGAGCTGGTATGCAGCATTCCCGCAGAATTGCCACGGCATTTGCTGGGAGACCCGCTGCGGCTGGGGCAGATACTGACCAACCTGACCGGCAATGCGATCAAATTTACCGAGTCAGGTTCGGTGCTGATTAGTGTGTCCTGCCTGGACGACGCGCGTGATTTTGTGCGGCTGCGTTTCGCGGTCAAGGACACCGGGCCGGGCATTTCGCACGAAGCGCAAGGTCGTATCTTTGACGAGTTTTCGCAAGCCGATGGCTCCACCACCCGCCAGCATGGCGGCTCGGGCCTGGGTCTTGCCATTAGCAAGCAGTTGGTGGAAATGATGAAAGGCGGCATTCATGTGGAATCGGAGCCTGGTGTCGGCTCCACGTTCTGGTTTACTGCTGTCTTGCCCAAGCAGCTCGGCATGCAGCACGCCGCACCCAGCAAGACCCCGGCCGGCACCTTGAACGGGGTGCGTGCGCTGATCGTCGAGTCGAGCTTGGTCAGCCGTGGCATTATTTCTTCGCAGGCAAGCAACTGGCGCATGACCATACGCGTTGCGGAGTCGCCGGATCAGGCCCTCATACTGCTCAAGCAGGGCGTGGCTCGCGGTGTGCCGTTTGACATTGTGATCATGGATCTCGGTTTTGCCGGTGGCAATCCGCTGGAACTGGCAAGCGCCATCAAGGCCGAGCCCGCCATTGCAAAACTTAAAGTGGTGATGCTGGCGCCGGTGGGCAATCACGCCATGATTCGCGATGCACAGGTTGCAGGTTTTGATGGCTGCCTAGTTAAGCCGGTACGTCAGTCTTCGCTGTACGATGCCTTGGTAACCGCCATGAGCGGTCAGGGGATGATGCCTGAAATACGCAGTCTTGCCGGAGAGAGCGGCGGCGAGAGGGCTGTCACCAAAAGCAGCCGCCCCGTATTGCTGGTGGAAGACAATCTGATCAATCAGGCGGTGGCGCTGGGTATGCTGAGCAATCTGCTGGGCTATGCGGTAACGGTGGCGAACAATGGCAAGGAGGCGATTGAGCTCAGCGCGAAAACCCAATTCGACCTGATTCTGATGGATTGCCATATGCCTGAGATGGATGGCTACGACGCCACTCGCGCTATCCGTATACGTGAAGCGTCTTCGGGCGCCGGCAAGCGTGTGCCAATCATTGCGTTGACCGCCAACGCCATGGCGCAGGATCGCGCGGATTGCATCAACGCCGGAATGGACGATCATCTGGGCAAGCCGTTCAGCCGCCAGCAGATACAGGAGGCTATCGAACGCTGGTTGCCCAGTGAAGTTAAGGTCACGCCGGCGCAGGCAGCGCGGAATGAAACGCCGCTGCCGTTGCCCACTGAAATTGTGCTTGATCGGCGCGTACTGCGCCAATTGAGTGATCTGCAAAGCCAGGAAGACCCGGATCTGCTCGCGCGTGTGCTGAGTCTCTACTTGAATGAATCGCCCAAGGAAATGGCGGCACTTGCGCAGGCGGTGGCGGTGGCGGCGGCGGTTGCGATCAGGCGTCCTGCGCATTCGCTCAAATCCAGCAGTGCCAATATTGGTGCGTCGGCCATGAGCCAGTTGTGTGCCGATCTGGAAGCCGCAGGTCGCAGTGGCAAAATCGAAGGGGCGCCCGCACTCTACGATAAGCTAAAAGCGGAACATGATCGCGTGCAAATCGCCGTCAAGGCAGAACTCGCCTTGCTCGGCGGCGCACTCTGATCTGCAATCTGCAAATCGTAAGTGATTCAATATTCAGGGAGTAGATCATGCAAGTTGCGCGCTTGACCCCTCACTTCGGCGCCGCCGTCATCGGCATCAAGCTGGGCGAGCTTGACGATGCCCAGTTCGCCGCCCTCAAGCAGGTGTGGCACCAGCACCGCGGCCTGCTCGCGTTTCCGCAGCAGAATATTTCTGACGACGGACTGCTGGTATTTTCGCGTCGCATTGGTCAACTGGATTCACCGCCGAATCAGGAAAATGGCCGTCAGTCGCCCGCAGGTTATCCCGATATTTATGTGGTCTCAAACGTCAAGGATGACGTGGGCCGTCCGATCGGTGCGCTCGGCGATGGCGAGGCCGTGTGGCATACCGACATGAGCTATGAATCCAAACCGCCGCTGGCCTCGATGCTGACGGCGCGCGAAATTCCTGCCAGCGGCGGCGATACCTGGTTTTGCGATATGGCAGGCGCGTACGAAGATCTGCCGCCCGCGTTGAAGCAGCGCATTGCGACGTTGCAGGTCAAACATGACGGCACGTATAACTCCGGCGGTTTTGTACGCGCGGGCGTCACCCCCATAGATAACCCGGCATTAGCCCCCGGCCGGCTGCATCCGGCCGTGGTTCGAATTCCGGAAACCGGCGAAGCTGTGCTGTATCTGGGCCGCAGGCGCATGTCATTTATTTCTGGTCTGTCGCTCGCGGATAGCGAGGCGCTGCTCAACGAATTGTGGAAGTATCCCGCCGCCGAACACCGCATCTACAAACACAAATGGCAAATTGGCGATCTGGTGCTTTGGGACAACCGCACCACCATGCACCGGCGCGACCCTTTCCCGGCGAATGAACGGCGCATCATGCATCGCACGCAGATCAAAGGTGCCGTGGCACCGGCAGCTTTCGTTTCTTAAAAAGAATAATAACTATTCAGCGTGACCGAAAGGTCAAAAGCTTCTCTCACCCGGCGCTACGCGCCACCCTCTGCTTTGCTTTCAGTGTTCCCTGATCCCGGGGGGGCGAGGGTTTGTTCGCCTCTCCCTCCGGGAGAGGGGTGGGGGTGACGGAAGTAGTTGAACTTGTTGTTCAACGCCGAGTAGACAGCCGCAGCCCTACCCGCACGCCACCGCGTAAACGTCGTGTACATGCTGCGGCAACTGGGATTCCTGCCATGATGCGCCGGTATCCGCAGTTGCAAACACCTGCCCGCAACGGGACACGCAGCACACGGCTGCCGCATCACGCGGACTCACTGCCGAGGACATCATGGTGGCGCTGGCGGTGAAGCCGTGATCCATACGACGCCAGGATGCGCCCACGTCGTCACTGCGGTATAACGACCCCACCTTGCCGCGAGACGATTCTGACAGGCACGCATACAGCACGCGTGGATCGTGCGGCGATACCATCACATCGCGGCAATACGTCATCGGCGAATAGCGGCCGACTTCGATATCACCCCACGAAGTGCCGCGATCGGCGCTGCGGAAAATGCCCATGCGCACCGCCAGAAACGGATTGCCGGAACTCGCCGCGCTGACGGCGATGGCGTGCGAATCGAGCATGCCAGAGGCGTCGGTGTCGCTGGTCAAACGGCTTTTCAGATGCGGCTGCTCTGATAATTTGATCAGCGGCGCGGAAAGATCGGTCCAGGTGTCGCCGCCATCCGTGCTACGCAGCACGCCGCTGACTTCGAGCGCGGCATAGATGTCATCCGGGCGTCCGGCGTCGGCAGCAATGCCGATGGTGCGCGTGGGGAAATCCATCGGGCAATGGCCGGGGTCAACCGCACCTTTAAGTTTGATCCAGTTGTCGCCGCCGTCTTCGCTGCGATACAGGCCCACCGGTGCTGCACCCGCGTACATCACTTGCGGGCGTGCCGGGTGAAATGCCATCGACCAGATTTTTACGTTGCGTTCGGGAAACCCCAGTCGCTCCCAGTTGTCTCCGCCATCGGTGCTGCGATACGGGCCATCTTGCGTGCCCACATAAATCACATCACGATCACGGGGATGAAACACGATCACCCGCGCTTCGACATTTTCCGGCAGACCGGTTGTGAGCGATTGCCAGGCCGACATGGAGAAGTCGTCATCCAATGGCTTGCGAAAAAAACCGCCAACATAACGTAAGCCGTTTTTCATATTGAAATAAGCGCTGCCTGCAAAAACGCGCGTGGGTTGTGCGTCAGACATGATGGGTTCCTCATAACGTGCGGAAACAATTTTAGATTGTGATAGCACAGTGCCAGAATGAGTCTAGTGCCGCGAATTCGTGGGGTCAATACAGTACAGTGCGGCGGTCAAAACAACCTGCGCACAGGCCACTTGATGCTGCTGTGTGGTGCGGCAATGAGCAATACGATGCCAGATCGGTGATATCGTAACTATATGTTTCTATTGAATTATTTCTATTTCTAATACAGCGCACACCAGCGTGCGCACTTCAATCATCAGTGCCTGCCCGGGCAGGTCTTCAGCGATGACCGCGTCTTTGCGCCGCTCAGTGTTGTGTTTTGCAACCAGCGCATAGCGCGGCGTTGAACTGAACACATTTTGATATCGCGCGCTGATGCGCGGTTCCACTTCGGCAATTTCTGAGTGCTCAATCGCGCTTGTTCTAGTGATGTATCCAAACACGCGCCGCTCGCTGCGCACACCCTCGGCGCTGATTTCCACGCGCAGCGAATTGGCCAGCAAATAAATGGCCAGCAGCGTGAACACCATGCTGGCCAGAATAAACGGCGCGGCAAATCCGCCGATCAGCGCCAGCGACAACAGCGCTGCTGCATTGGCGTTTTCCAGCGGCAGCAATGCGGACAATCCGAGTGCAGGCATCAGGCCGCACAGCAGCGCGAATGCGCCGAGGCCAATCGCTGCCCCGGGCGCGCGCAGCACCGGAAACGCCAGCGTGATGCCCTCGCTGTTGCGCCGTACGGTAAAGCTGCTACCGTGCGCCAGCGTGTCTGAATCAGTCAAGCCGGATGTTGGATGACTTGGCAACCTTGGCCCATTTCTCCATTTCCATCCTGGCAAATGCGGTGAACTGATCGGGCGGCATGCCGGAAGCCATCGCCCCTTGTGCGAGGAATTTTTCGCGTACGTCCGGCGATTTCAGCATGGCGGCGAGTTCCTGATACACCTTGCCTACGATATCTTTCGGCGTGTTTGCGGGCATGACGACTGATTGCCACGAGCTGCCGTCAAAACCCTTGACGCCGCCTTCGTCTACTGTCGGCAGATTCGGCATCGGCGGAAAACGTTCGCGCGTGGATATCGCAATGGCTTTTAGTTTGCCGCTTTGCACTTGCGGCAATACCGTGGCCGCCGTATTGAACGCGAGTTGAATTTGCCCGGCGATTTGATCAACCACGGCGGGCGCTTGTCCTTTGTACGGCACATGCACCATTTTTATGCCGGCCATCGCGCTGAACATTTCCATCAGCATGTGCGGGCTGGTGCCGTTGCCGGTGGACGCATACGTTAACTGTCCGGGGCTGGTTTTGGCCAGTGCAACGATGTCCTTCACCGTCGTTGCCGGTAACGCGGGATGTACTGTCAGCAGGCTTGGCATCATCGCCATCAGCGTGATGTGGCTGAAATCGCGGATCGGATCGAACGCGAGTTTTTTGTAGATCGACGGCGAAATTACCTGCGCAACCGTCATCATGCACACCGTGTAGCCATCGGGCAGTGATTTCGCGCACAAATCTGCGCCGATGTTGCCGCCCGCGCCCGCACGATTGTCGGCAATGACCTGTATGTTGAAGGCTCTGGCAAGACGGTCGCCTGCGGCGCGGCCCATTAAATCGGTAGGACCGCCGGGTGGGAATGGGATGATGAAGCGTATCGGTTTTGACGGGTAGTTTTGCGCAAGCGCGGCATTTGTCGCAGCGAATAGCAACAGGCAAGCAGGGAATAGCCGGGAAAACATCATTAAAATCTCCTCAGGGGTCTTTTTGCGCAGTTTACCGTTTCGCGCGTGCGGTGTAACTGCCCTTCGTCGCAGGCCTTTCATTGCAAGCCACTCAGCAAAGTGGGCAAAACAGCGGTATTATTGGCAAATGAAGATCAATATTTGCAACCGGTTCGTGCTATTGGCAGCAGCCCTTGTGTCCTGTGGTTCGGGTGCGTTGTCGTCAATAGCGCAAGCGCAGGTGGGTGTGGTGCGAACCATCGAAGGTCAGGTCCGCGTGTTTTCAGGCAAACCCGAATGCGCGCCGCGTTTCGGCCTGGATGTGGATGAAGGCGATGTCGTGCGCACGGGTGAAAAAGCCTGGGCGTTGCTGACCATGATGGACGGCACAAAAATTACCGTGCGCCCGCATACCGAACTGCGCGTGGACATTTATCGTTTTACCGAGGCGGGCGAGTCTGCGCAAAATCAGGCGCTGTTCACGCTCACGCGTGGCGCAATGCGCGTCGCGGCTGGGCGTATCGCGCAGGGCCGCAATACGGGGTTTGTGGTTAATACACCCGACGCCACGATGACGTTGCGCGGCGCCGATCAGGATGTCGCCTACGTCACGCCGGAGTTCACGCCGCGGGGTGATGCGTTGGTGGGTGCCTATGGTAAATCGTATGCAGGTGAAGCCATCATGAAAAACGCCAGCGGCACGGTGACAATCCGCGAGGGTCAGGTGGCATTCGCTGAAAGTAAAGTGCGTAAGCCACCGCAAGTGCTGGTTTCAGACCCGTATTTTTACCACTGGCACAGCTACATAGACCGCCGCGCTGCAACGGTGAATGAACGTCTAGGCACCGACGGCGTACAGTAGCTGCTGGCGCCTGCGGTTTGCTGCGCTCACATAGCGTTCTAACCGAATGTTCCAACCGAATTCTTCGCCGCCGGTGAGCGGTGCAAGAGAAATCGTAACTTATTGTTTTTATTGAATAATAATAATAAAAAAATGAGTATTGCTTGCTACTTCGGTGTGATGAATAGCTGACTATCGAACGTGCTGATTCGTTGACCGAATCAAAAAGAAATTGACTCTGACGTCTTTGCCTTAGAAACTGTTATACGTAATCAATGGATTATTGAGCGGTGCGCATGCAGGATGTGTGCATTCCGCAGCTTGCTAGCAAGGAGCGTCTCATGCAAGTGACTTTGAATCTGCCCGATGAGTTGGTGTTACGCGCGCAAGATGCGGGCCTGCTCACAGTGGAAGCGATGCAAAAACTGCTGGAAGAGGCCGTGCGCCGACAGGCCGGGCGCACACTGCTATCGATGGCCGAGCGGCTGCATGCTGCGAATATTCCGCCGATGAACGAAGACGAACTGAACGATTTGGTTCACGAGGTGCGCACCGAGCGCCGGGCGCACAATGCGGGTCGTGCTTGACTCCAATATCGTTGTCTCGGCATTGTTGTGGGGTGGGTTGCCGTACCGTCTGCTGCAACTGGCTGTGGTAGGCGAAATTGAGTTGTTGACGTCGCCTGCGCTGCTGGCGGAGTTGGCCGATGTATTGGGGCGTACTCACCTGGCGCCACGTATCGCGTCGCAGAATATGTCGCCGGAGCAATTGCTCGCGCAGTATCAATCCTTCGCTCAGCTTGTGTCACCCGATAGTGTGCCCGCTGTCATCGCCGCCGATCCCGACGACGATGAAGTATTGGCGTGCGCCGTGGCAGGGCATGCCGACTTGATTGTCTCTGGCGATCGGCATTTGCACAGTTTGGGCGGCAGCTACAGCGGCATTGCTATTGTCAGTGCCGCTGAGGCGGTGAGGATTATCGCGGTGGTGTAGCGTTGCGTTATTGTAGGGGCGTTCGGTAGCTTACGCCGCTATCCGCACAATCGAAGCCCCATGCGGCGGCTTGGTGATATAGCGTTTGAGTATCTTGTAGGTATCCACGTCGAATACGGGTGCGGTGCGCACCTCGGCAAGATCGTGCAACTCGGCTTCGCTGCGCACGGTGCCGAGATAACACCAGTGATCCAGCACATGCAAATCCGTACATTCACCATCAATAGTGTTTTCACGAATGGCGATGCGGCCTTCAAACGGCCACGGCACGGTGCGCATGGAGCTCAACGCCTGTTTCAGGCGCAGCGCGTGTTGTTCATGTGATTCAAGCCCCACACAGGCGCCACGGCAGCGCTTGATCTGATGGGCGAAGCACGCACCGGTGAGCGGCGCTGTGCGTTTTTCCAATCCCAGCAGAATATTGCACAGCCCATGTGTGGCAGCGATTTCGCGCAACGCTTCAATCGCCGTGGCGCGCGAGCGAAACAGGCCGTAAAGCTCGCCGAAGCGCGCAGGGTCAATGTCGTCGGCAGTGGCGATTTGTGGTGCGTGGCCGATGTTGCCATCAGCCCCGCCGGTATCAGCCCAATACCATGCGCACAATTGCGAATTGCGCCGCAGTTGCCGGTTATGCACGGGCGCCAGTTGCTTGACCAGTTTTGACTCCAGCAGCAGCGCACCCAGTTCACCGGCTGTTTGCTTCCAGTCAATGCGCTTGATTTCACGCGCGATTCGCATGTCTTTGTTGACGCGGTGATCGCCTGAAAAATGCGACATCACGCGCGAGCGGATATTGATGCTTTTGCCGACATACAGCACCACATCATTGTCGCCGTAGAACAAATACACACCGGGCGTTTCGGGGATATTGTCGAACGCAAGGTCGGGCAATCCCACCGGCACAGTTTGTGTTTTGACCAGCACATCTACGGCGGCCTTTACCGCTGCAGCGCCGCGTTCTGCCGTCCATTTTTGCGCCAGCAGCCACAACACCCTGGCATCGCCCAGCGCACGGTGGCGTGCTTCGCATGCAAGCTCGTGACGTTCGAGCAGCGTGTCGAGATTGTGGCGCGCGTGTTGCGGGTAAAGCTTGCGCGAGAGTTTTACGCTACACAGCACGCGTGCGTTGAAGGTGACGCCGCAACGGCGGAATTCATTCTTGAGAAAGCCGTAGTCGAAGCGTGCGTTGTGTGCGACGAATAGTTTGCCTTTGAGCCGTGGTAACAGCGCGCGCTGAATTTCAGCGAACGAAGGCGCGCTCGCAACCATGGCATTGGTAATGCCGGTCAGCGCTTGTATCATCGGCGGAATACTCATGCCGGGGTTCACCAGCGTAGACCACTCTGATATGAGTTGCCCGTGATTGACTTCGATTACGCCGATTTCTGTAATGCGATCATGGGTAGCGGTGGCGCCGGTGGTTTCCAGATCGACAAAAACGATGTGTTCGTCAAGCATTGCGGGTTGCGAATTTGGTATTGATTGATATTGAAGCTGATTCTAATGCACGGGCGGCAGTCTCACAAACAGCACAAACAGCAACCTCAGCGAATGCAACGCAAATGGAACAACGGTACGTCATTACGATAAACTACACCCATGAGTTCCGCTGCGGTCACCACCGATGGATTGTCTGACGACGATGACGAGGCTTCGCCGTTGCCGCGTGGGGTCAAGAATTACATGACGCCACAGGGGTATGCGCGCCTGAAAGACGAGTTGACGCAATTGCTCAATACCGAGCGCCCGGAACTGGTGAAGGTGATTTCGTGGGCGGCAGGCAATGGTGATCGCTCTGAAAACGGTGACTATATTTATGGCAAAAAGCGATTGCGTGAAATCGACCGACGCATACATTATCTAACCAAGCGACTGGATAACTCCGACGTGGTTGATCCGGCAGCACGTGGCGAAACCGAACAGATTTTTTTCGGCGCCACGGTGGATTATGCGGATGACTCAGGCGCGGAACAAACGGTGACTATCGTTGGTCTTGACGAAGTAGACCTGGCGCGCGGTCACGTGAGCTGGATTTCGCCGATCGCCGCAGCGTTGATTAAACACAGTGCCGGTGATACGGTTCAGCTACGCACGCCAACGGGCCTGCGTCAAATTGAAATTCTGGATGTGCGATACGAGGCGCTACGTTGAGTAATCCGACCAGTAAATTCGCAGGTAACTTATTGAATTCGCCGACATTTTTCAGTGTGGCGTTGTCCACCTGGCGTGCCGTGAATGCGCCCTATACGCAAGCGGGCCGCGATGAAACGCTGCCTTCTGGCATCGTCAAGCTGAGTATCAAGGCGATCAAGGGTGCGCGCAGTGCCGATACGCTGGGCGCGGAGCGTGAAGGCACGGGCGTGGTGATTGACGCCAGCGGATTGATATTGACCGTGGGGTATCTTGTCATCGAAGCAGGTTCAATATTGGCGATGGCGCCCGATGGGCGCGTGCATCCGGCAACGGTGCTGGGC
Organism: Betaproteobacteria bacterium; assembly: GCA_947486575.1. Classification (GTDB taxonomy): domain Bacteria; phylum Pseudomonadota; class Gammaproteobacteria; order Burkholderiales; family SG8-41; genus UBA5216. The sequence goes on from CANKUB010000016.1 coordinate 22,382, forward strand.
TTTGATCACGCCAGCGGTTTTGGTTTGCTGCGTGCATCGCCTGGTATCACCACGCAGCCGCTAAAGCTCGGCGATTCGTCGCAGTTGCAGGCGCTGCAAACGGTACGCATTGCTGCGCATGAAGCGGCGGGCGGTGTAACGCCCGCCTGCGTATCGGTACGGCGTCGTTTTACCGGCTGGTGGGAATACATGATTGACGATGCGATTTTCACCGCGCCGCCGCGCGGCGAACACAGCGGCGCGGCATTGTTGGGTGACGATGGCAGTCTGCTGGGCATTGCTTCGTTGTGGGTGAGCGACACGCTGGCTTCCGGCGTGGCGTTTCCCGGCAACATGTTTATTCCGATCAATCTGTTGAAGCCGATACTGGCTGACTTGATTGAACATGGGCGGCGGCAAAGTGCATCGCGCCCGTGGTTGGGCATTTACACCGAGGAAATCGAAAGCCACGTGGTGGTAACGCGCACGCTAGCCGATGGCCCGGCAGATCGCTCCGGTATCAAGCGCGGCGATATTATTCTGGGCGTGGCGGGGCACTCGATAGGCACGCAAAGTGAATTTTACGAACGCTTGTGGGCCAGCGGCGAGGCGGGTGACGACGTAACGCTGCACGTGCTGCATGAGAAAAAAGTGAAACATTTTGTGGTGTATTCAGCGGATCGCACCGATTATTTCAAGCCGTGGATGGTGCGGTAGCGGAGAACTGGCGTAACTATACCCAGCCGCGCCCGCTGAGCTCCGATTTCAGATACGCATAAAACACCGGTGCAGCGATCACGCCCGGCAAGCCGAATGTGGCTTCCATTACCACGATCGCCAGCAGCAGCTCCCATGCCGACGCTTCGATCTGCGAGCCGACAATGCGTGCGTTGATGAAATATTCAAGCTTGTGAATGATCACCAGAAACGCCAGAGATGCAAACGCCGCGTGCAGCGAAAAACTCAGGCTGATCACGACAATCACCGTATTGGAAATGAGATTGCCAATCACCGGCAGCAAGCCCGCTAAAAAAGTGATTAAAATCATGGTCTTGGTGAGCGGCAGGTGGATGCCGAACATCGGCAGCACGGCCCACAGATAAATCGCTGTCAGTACGGTGTTAAGCGCCGAGATGCGCACTTGCGCAAACACAATGCGCCGGAACGAATCCGCAAGCCGCACAGTACATTGCTGAAGCGCGCGCGCCAGCGGTCCGGCAGTGTGTCCCGGATGAACTTCGCGCAGCGACACCATCGCGCCAATCACCGAGCCGATCAGCGCATACACCAGGCCGTGGCCGACTTCACCGCTGATGGATTGCACTTCCTTGGCGTGTTCACGCAGCCATGCGACGAACTGATCCTTCAACTCCGATGCGTCCAGCGGTATCCATTCCTGCATGGATGCGGGCAGCGTTTCGCGCGCCTTGTCGAGTATCTCAGCCATTTTTTCGAGGAGTACCGAGAGACTCCCAGCATCGCTGCGCAGGAACAACACGGCAGCCGTGATGGCGCCGCCCACAATCAGCACAATCAATGTCAGCAACAGCGACAGTGCAACGATTTTCGCGCGACCGGGCTGATTCACGCCGAACATCCTCGGTGCCGCCATATGCACCAATTCGTGCACCAGCAGGCCCGCAAACAGTGCGGGCAATAAATGCAGTTTGATGATGGTGGGCAAGGCTACCGCCATAAACACGAGCGCGGCGATTTCCGGACGGCTTAACGCTATGGCAGAAGGGTAGCTGGGCATGTCGGCTCTCTGGTAGGAAAATCAAGCGAGATTATGCGGCAATGCCTGCGCGCTGGATACCTGTCACGATGTAGAATGTGTATCACTGCCGCTGCTGATCGTGAACGCGCGGCTTTTCTGCTTGAACAGGTATCCCGCCATGTTGCTTTCCAAAACCCGAGCTCTTTTTGCGCTGTTTCCTATGGCATTGCTGATGAACGCTTGCGACAAGCCCGCAGGTGGCCCGCCCGGCGGCGGCATGCCCCCGGCGCAGGTGTCGGTCATCGCCGTTGAAAAACGCGATGTGCCCGTGCGTTATGAATATGTCGCGCAGACCGCTGGTTATCGTGAAGTGGAAGTGCGTGCGCGGGTCACCGGCATTTTGCAAAAGCGCGGTTACAAGGAAGGCGCGCCGGTTAAAAAAGGCCAGTCTCTGTTTAGCATAGACGCCGCGCCATTTCAGGTGGCGCTGGATAAGGCGGAAGCCGATTTGTCGGTGGCTGACGTGCGTCTTGCGCAAGCCAGACGCGAAGTCGCGCGGTTGAAGCCGGTACGTGAGGCCAAGGCCATCAGTCAAAAGGAACTGGATGATTCGGCATCCGCAGAGCAGGTGGCGGAAGCTGAAGTCAAAAGTGCACGTGCGCGAGTGAACGAGGCGCGGCTGAATGTGACGTACACCCGTGTGGAGTCGCCGATCAGCGGCATCGCCAGCCGTGCTGTGGTGAGCGAAGGCGCGCTGGTATCGGGGCCACAAGTTTTGCTGACCACCGTGACGCAGACTGACCCCATGTATGTGATTTTTGGTGTGCCTGACCGCGAGTTCATGGCGCTGCGCCGCGACGTGGATTTGGGCCGCTTGCGCTTGCCCGCTGGAGGGCAGTTTCTGGCGCGCGTGAAGCTGGGTGACGGCAGCCTTTATGACGGAACAGGCACGCTGGGCTTTACCGATGTGCGCGTCAACACGCAAACCGGGACCACGGAATCCCGTGCTGAATTTAGTAATAAAAACAACAGGTTACGTGCCGGCGAGTTCGTACGCATTATTCTCGATGGCGCGCTGCGGCCCGACGCCATCGTGGTGCCGCAGCGTGCGGTGCTGGAAAGTCCGAAAGGCAAATTTGTGTATGTGGTGAGTGCGGATAACAAAGCAGAAGCGCGGCCCGTAGAGGCTGGTGAATGGTCGGGCGATGGCTGGGTGATTAACAGCGGGTTGAAGCCCGGTGAACGCGTCATCACGGATGGGGTGATGAAAATCGGCCCCGGCGCGCCGGTGCAGATTGCGGTGCCGACCGCCGCCAAGCCCGCGCCTGCCGACAAGAAATAAGCCGCCATGATTTCACGCTTTTTCATAGACAGGCCGATTTTCGCGGCGGTGTTGTCGATATTTATTATCATCGCCGGCCTTGCGGCCATACGCATTTTGCCGATTGCGCAGTATCCCGAAATTGCGCCGCCAGTGGTCACGGTGCGCGCGTTTTATCCGGGCGCATCGGCGCAGGTGCTGGAACAAACGGTGGCCGCGCCCATCGAAAATCAGATCAACGGCGTCGAGAACATGCTCTACATGAACTCGACGTCTACCGCGCAAGGCGCCGTTGAAATCAGAATCACCTTTGATATCGGCGCAGATGTGGACAAGGCCGCACTTAACGTCAACAACCGCGTCAAGCAAATCGAGCCGCGTCTGCCGCTGGAAGTGCGGCGGCTGGGTGTTACGGTTGAAAAAGGCTCCTCGTCATTTCTGCAGGTGATGGCGTTCACCTCGCCGGATGGCAGTCGCGAGGATCTGTTCATTTCTAATTACGTCACGCTGAACGTGCTGGATACGCTCAAGCGCATCCCTGGCACGACCAACGTACAGATTTTCGGTGCGAAAGATTACGCCATGCGCATCTGGGTGCGGCCTGACCGGATGGCGCAACTGAAGGTAACGGCCAACGACATCATCCGCGCCGTCAATGAGCAAAATGCGCAATTCGCTGCAGGCAAAATCGGTCAGGCACCCACCGGTGGCCCGCAGGAACTGGTGTACAGCATTACCACCCGCGGTCGCTTGAGTGAGCCCAGCGAATTTGAAAACATTATTGTGCGCGCCAATCCTGATGGCTCGCTGCTCAGATTGAAAGACGTGGCGCGCGTTGAACTGGGTTCAAAAGACTATGAATTCATAGGTCGTGTCAACGGCAAAACGGCTACGCTGGTCGGCATATTCCTGCAACCTAATGCCAATGCGCTGGATACCGCTGATCGCGTGAAGGTGGAGATGACACGGGTCGCCGCCAGCTATCCCGTGGGCCTGCAGCATCACGTGGTGTACGACACCACGCGTTTCGTCAAAGTGTCTATTCGGGAGGTGTTGATTACGCTGGCCGAAGCGATGGCGCTGGTGTTCCTGGTGGTATTTTTGTTCCTGCAAAACTGGCGCGCCACGCTGATACCGTTTGCCGCCGTGCCGGTGTCGCTGATCGGCACCTTCGCCGGACTGACGCTGCTGGGCTATTCGATCAATACGCTGACGCTATTCGGCATGGTGCTCGCCATCGGCATTGTGGTGGACGACGCGATTGTGGTGCTCGAAAACGTCGAGCGCATCATGCACGAAGAGCACTTGCACGCGCGCGAAGCCGCGTTCAAGGCGATGGGCGAAGTGACCAGCCCGATCATCGCCATTGTGTTGACCTTGTGCGCAGTGTTTGTGCCAATCGCATTCCTTGGTGGACTGACGGGTGAGTTGTACCGTCAGTTCGCGGTGACGATTTCGATTGCCGTAGTGCTGTCAGGCCTGGTGGCGCTGACGCTGACGCCGAGTTTGTGCGTGCTGATTTTAAAGCGAGAGCGCCATCAGCCGGGGGGCTTCTTCCGCTGGTTCAACGACTGGTTTCACCGTATGACCGGACGCTATGTTGATGGCGTTACATGGATGTTGCGACGCGGATTTGTGGGCGCGATTCTATTTATTGGCATGGTGGCAATCACGTTTGGCTTATGGCGTGCCACACCGGGTTCACTGGTGCCGGACGAGGATCAGGGCTACTACATCGCCGCGGTTTTCTTACCCGACGGCGCGACACTGGAACGCACGGACAAAATCGTGAACCAGGTGGTCGACATTATCAAGTCGAATCCCGCTAATGAAAACGCCGTTGCGTTTACCGGTATGGATTTTCTCGGTGGCGGTTTCCGCAATAGCGCCGCCACTATCTTTGTCACGCAAAAGCACTGGGACGAGCGCAAGGTCAACACGCCGCAACTGGTCGGCGAGTTTTTCATGAAAACCGGGCACATCAAAGAGGCATTGATACTTGGTTTTGCACCACCGCCCATATTTGGATTGGGCAATGCGGGTGGCTTCGAATTTTATTTGCAGAATCGTGGTGAGGGTGGTGCCGCACGGTTATTTGAAGTAACGCAGCAATTGCTGGGCGCGGTGCAGAAGGATGGCTCGTTTGCGTTCGTTAATACGCTGTGGCGCGCCAATGTGCCGCAGCTTTACGTCGATGCTGACCGTGAAAAAACCAAAACCGCCGGTGTGTCGCTGGACGAACTGTACGGCACGCTGGCAGCGACGCTAGGCACCTATTATGTTAACGATTTCAACAAATACGGCCGCACCTGGCAGGTGCTGATGTCGGCGGAGCCTGCTTACCGCAAGCGGCCCGAAGATATTTCTTCGATGTTCGTGCGCTCCGATCAAGGCAAAATGGTGTCGCTGGGATCGCTCGCCACGGTGCAGTATTCATCAGGGCCGGATTCGATGGAGCGTTTCAACAATCTGCCCGCAGTAAAGATTTTCGGTTCCGCGTTACCCGGTATCAGCTCAGGGCAGGCGATTGAGCGCATGGAAAAAATCGCGCGTGAAACGCTGCCGCCGGAATTTACCTTTGATTGGGGCGGCGCATCGTTTCAGGAAAAACGTTCCGGCGGCACGTCGGTGATCGCGCTGGGATTGGCGGCGCTGATGGTGTTTTTGATTTTGGCCGCGCAGTACGACAAATGGTCACTGCCGCTGGCGGTGCTGCTGGCGTTGCCGTTTGGCACCTTCGGTGCGCTGGCGGCAATTTTTATCAATAACCTGCTGCCGATGCCCTATTACCTGGCGCAGGGCGTGCCGTGGTTGCAGGGGCTATTGTCGCCACTGGCGGGCATCGCACGCTTGAGCAATGACGTATATTTTCAGATTGGGCTGGTGACTTTGCTCGGCTTGGCGGCGAAGAACGCTATTCTGATTGTTGAATACGCCGTGCTGAAAAAACACGAAGGGTTTTCAACCTCGGCCGCCGCGATTGAGGCGGCGCGCCTGCGCTTTCGCCCGATATTGATGACATCGATGGCGTTCATTCTGGGCGTGACGCCGCTGGCGTTTTCCACCGGCGCGGGCGCAGGGGCGCGGCATTCGGCGGGCACCGGCGTGATGGGCGGCATGCTGGCGGCGACGTTTCTGGCGATATTTTTTATTCCGTGGTTTTACAAATTGATTGTTGATCGCAAGTTGTCTGATTCGCGGTCCACCAAAGAGATTGAGGATGAAGTGGAGCGGCATCGGCAGCTAGCGTTGCAGAACCCTGGTGTGAAAGGGGAAAGCCGTGAATCGTAACTATTTGTTTTTATTGATATTATTATTGTTACTTACAGGTTGCTCCATCTGGCCCGCCTTTGTGCGCCCCAAAACCGAGCTACCCGAAAAATGGAGCGCCACGCCAGCGCAAGTTCTGCAAATCGGCGAGCGCTGGTGGACGCTTTACAACGATAGCGCACTCGATACGCTGGTGGCTGAGGCGTTTGAACACAACCGCGATCTGGCACTGGCCGTCGCGCGTGTGGACGAAGCGCGCGCACTGTGGCGCGTGGCGGATTCGCAGCGTTCGCCATTGGTGGACGCCACCGCGCAGCGTGATCGCACGCGGTCGTCCGAGGTTGCGCCGATTCCGATTCCTGCCAGCGCGCTGGAGCGCAATGCATATCGCGCGCAACTCAATGTGTCGTATGAGCTTGATTTGTGGGGGCGGCTGCGTGGCGCAAGTAACGCCGCGCGCGCGGAGTTGCTGGCGACCGAAGCCGCGCGTGAAACCGTGCGTCTTGCACTGAGTGCGGACGTGGCGCGCGCGTATTTCACGCTGCGTGCACTGGATGAGCAGATTGCGGTAACGCAACGCGCGCTGGGGCTGCGTGAAGACAATCTCAAATTGCAGCGCGTGCGCAACACGGCGGGCCTGACCAACGATTTTCAGTTGCGCCAACTCGAAGCCGAATTGGCCGCAGCGCAAGCGCAACTGCCCGCGCTGGAACGCAGCCGCACAGCAGAGGAATTGGCGTTCGCCGTGCTGCTGGGTCGCAGCCCGCGTGCGATAGTTGAATCGGCGGTCAAACGTGAATCGAAGCCAAATGAAGCACTGTTACCTGTTACCCCCGAAGGCCTGCCCTCGGATTTGCTGCTGCGCCGCCCGGATATTGTTCAGGCCGAGCAACGCTTGATCGCTGCCAACGCGCGTATCGCCGTGGCGCGGGCGTCACTGTTTCCGCGTATCGCGTTGACCGGTTATCTTGGCACCGAGAGCCGCGCGCTGGGCGATTTGTTTTCCGGCCCGTCGCTGATCTGGCAGCTTGCGGCTGGCCTGACGCAGCCAATTTTTCAGAGCGGGCGTTTGTTCAACGAAGCCGATGCAGTGAAAGCGCGCGAGCAGCAAACGCTCGCGCAATACCAAAAAGCCGTGCAGGAAGCGTTTCGTGAAGTGCAACAAGCCTTGTCTGCGCAAACGCGCGCCCGCGAGATTCTTGAGGCCGAAACCACGCGCACCACAGCGCTGCGCGACACCGTGCGCCTCGCACGCATACGCTATGACAACGGACTCGTCAGCCAACTGGAAGTGATTGATGCCGAGCGCAATTTATTGGTAGCGGATTTGAATCGTGCCGATGCGTTGCGCGCGCGGCGTGTGGCGGTGGCGGATCTGGTGCGGGCATTGGGCGGCGGGTGGAGCGGGAAGTAGATGCTAGCCGGGGCGTGTTGTAGCGCGCTTACGGAGCGCCCTGCGACAGGTGCCGCCTGAACAGCTAGCGTAGCGTGGGCAGGCCGTATCTGCCCACGGATCAAAGGCGCTCACAATTATTCTGCAGCGTCTACTTCTCCTTCGGATAAACAAAACCGATGGGTCGTCGCTTCGGTTCCGCTGGCGTCATCCGATTGCACAGCGAATCGAACACCGCCTTGAACCGCGCGTCGATTCCCGCTTTCGCGCGTATGACACGCCGAAATTACTTCGGTGGATGCCGCCTAACCGCAGCCTCATTCACCTCCACGCCCCAGCCTGGCTTGCCAGAAAGCACAAACTCGCCGTTCTCGATCACCGGCGGAATATCCACCAGCTCATCGCGCCATGGCACGGCATCGACGTCGGTTTCCATGATTCTGAAGTTGGGCACCGCCGCGCAGAAGTGCGCCGACATGATGCTCGACAGGTGGCCGTAGAAATTATGTGGCGCGACGTTCATTTCATACACATCGGCCATGGAGGCGATTTTGAGTGACTCCATGTAGCCGTTCCACACCACATCGATGATCGCCACATCCATCGCGTAGGCCTCGAAAAACGGTTTGAAGTCGCGCCGCTCGCACAGGGTTTCACATGACGCTATCGGCGTTGAGGTGCTGCGGCGTATCAGCGCCAGCGACTGTGGGTCGTGCGTGTCCATTTCCAGCCAAGTCATGCCGATGGGTTCAACCGCCTTGGCGATGCGCAGATAGCCTTCGGTTTTGTAGTTGAAATTTAGATCCATCATGATGCCCAGCGATGGCCCGCCGCCTTCGCGGAATGCGTTGGCGGTTTTGTAAGCGCCTTCGACAATATCGTTGTTCCAGTTCAGTTCCGGGTAACCCTTGCTCGCGCCAAAGCCGGGGCGGTACGCCGCCAGCGTCTTGCCGTCGTGAATCATAACGTTGGTTTTGCACGCACCAAAGCCGCGACGTTTGACTTCTTCCGCCAGCCGTGAAAGATCATCGTAGCTCGACACGCGAGGCACTCCTAGCAATTCAGGATAGCGCGCGCGGTAGCTGCCGCAGTGTGACCAGTAACAGGGGATGCGCTTGCGCACTGCGCCGCCGAACAGGTCATACACCGGGACGCCTAGTGCTTTGCCCTTGATATCGAGCAGGGCGTTTTCAATAGCGGCGACGGCCTGCCGGTTGATGCCGCCGCGCGATTGCACGGTATGCGTGCGCAGGTGGCAGTTGATCAGTTCGATGTCGCGCGGGTCTTTGCCGATGACTATGGGCGCAAGCGCTTCGATCACGGCACTTAAGCCTGCGCTGCCGAAGCTCTCGTTGAACTCCGACCAGCCGATGAGGCCTTCGTCGGTCATGACTTTGAGAAACGAGAAGGTGCGCCAGCCAGCATCGGCGCGCAGGGTTTCAAAGCGGGTGACTTTCATGATTTTCTCCAGACGGGAAGGATTATTTTGGGCGGTAATCGTCGGGGGCACCCGGCGGAATCGGCGGGTGCTGTTTCAGGCTTTGCTGAAAATCCTGGATCAGCACGCGCAGCGGGCGGCGCGCCCAGTTGTATTGCGTGCCGACATCGGTTTCTTCTTTCGGGTCCTGGGTGAGATTGAATACCCACGGGGTTTCAAGGTGGATCGGGCCGGTGTTGGGTTCGGTTTCCCACACCATGTGCATTTTCCAGTCGCGCCATTTTGCGGCGCGCAGTTCGTCCTTGATGTAGTAAACGAAACCTTCGCGTGCGGATTTTTCGGATTTGCCGAAAAAGAAATCGCTTTGATCCACGCCGTCGATGGGGCGGTCACCCGGCAAAGTTGCACCCGCGATGCTGGCGATGGTGGTGTAGAGATCGACCACATGCACGATCTCGTTGGAGACGCGCGCGCGCGGCACACGCCCCGGCCAACGCACCATGAACGGCACGCGCAGCGCACCTTCCATCGACGTGTGATACGTGCCTGTCCACGGCCCTGCGGTGCCGCGCCACGGGCGGCGAAACTCCGGGCCATTGTCGCTGGCGAAGATAAAAACCGTGTTTTCGCGTAAACCAGAATTATCAATAAAATCAATAAGTTGACCTACGCGCGCATCCATTTCTGCGAGTGAATCGGCAAAATCACCTGCGCCGGTTTTACCCGCGAAATCGGCGTGCGGCAGCGTCGGGTAATGCAGTTGGGTCAACGGCACATAGCTGAAAAACGCTTTGCCTGCTTTGGCCTGCCGTTGCATGAAATCAATGCTGCGCTCAATCAGTTGCGAATCAATTTTGCGGCGCATTTCCAGATCGTAGAGGGCGACGTCGCGGGCCGCATCGCCGCGCCGCGCTTCCATCACATAGGGCAGCGGCACCACGGTAGGGTCGTAGCCCGGCGTGCTGGTAAACATGCTTTCGTTGGTGGTGCGCGGTATGCCGTACCACTCGTCAAAGCCGCGCTCATGCGGCAGGCGGCCAGGCCGGTCACCGAGGTGCCATTTGCCGTGAATGGCGGTGGCGTAACCCTGCGCTGACAACAACTGGCCGAGGGTGATCTCCCAGGGGATGATGCCCTGCGGCAACCCGGCGGGCACCGATTGCAGCGCACCGGTGCGTATCGGATGACGGCCGGTCATCAGTGCGGTACGCGTCGGCACGCAATCTGATTCGACATTGAAGTTGGTCAGGCGCAGGCCTTCCGCTGCCAGCGCGTCGATACGCGGGGTGGGGGCGCCGCGCAGCACGCCGCCGCCGTAGCAGCCGAGTTCGCCCCAGCCCAGATTATCGGCCAGTATGAAAACAATATTCGGTTGGGTGGTTGGCATGTGGGTTTTGTTTGCGCAAGAGTAAGGGGTGCGGCTAGTATAGCAATTCATACATTGGGAGTATCCATATGAAGCGCGCGCTGCAGCAACGCGAACCATTCGAGAGCGATGGTTGTTTGTTTTTTTCCAGACTGTTCAAGCTGACAGCGGCATTGCATGGCTGCATGAAGTTCGCCTGGCGGCGCATGGGGTTGTACTGGCTTGCCGCGCTGTTGATATTGGGCCTGAGCAGTGTGCACGCCCAATCCTGGAAACCGTCACGCCCCGTCGCATTCATTACGCCGTCTTCACCGGCTGGCAGCCTTGATCTCACGGCGCGCACTATCCAAAAAATCTGGGATGATTCACGGACGATTGGTGTGCCGGTGGTAGTGATCAACAAACCCGGCGCAGGCAACGGCATTGCATGGAGCTACATGAACGACCGTGGCGATGGGCACGCCCTTTCCATCGGCAATACCAATCTGGTATCGAACGCTGTGACAGGGGCGCATCCCTATACGCATCGGGATGTAACGCCACTGGCGCTGATGTTTGATGATTATTTCGTGCTGGTGGTGCGCGCGGATTCTCCGCTGAAATCCATGGCAGATGTGCGCGAGCGGTTGCGCGCAGACCCTGGCGCATTGGCGGTGGGTTTTGGGCCTGGCGTGGGCGCGGGCTCGCATACGGCGGCAGCCGTGGCTTGGAAGGGCATGCGTGTTGACGTGCGCAAGGCCCGTTTCGTTCCCTACAAATCGGCAGGTGACGGCATAGTCGCCATGCTGGCGGGGGAGGTCGAAATCATCTGCGGAACAGCCGTCAACATGCCGCCATTTCTGGCATCGGGACGCGTGCGGGCGCTAGGGGTGATTGGCCCGCAGCGGCTGACTGGCGCGCTCGCCAATGTGCCCACGCTGAAAGAGCAGGGTATCGATGCCGGGTTCACTAATTGGCGCGGGGTAATCGGCGCTAAAAACATGCGGCCGGAACAAATCGCATTTTGGGAGCGCGCGCTGGCGAGTGTGAACGAGTCAGAAGCCTGGCGGCGCGAGCTGAATCGCAATTTCTGGCGCGCGAATTTTATAACGGGGTTGAAGCTGCGCGAGTTCCTCGATCAAGAGGCGGTGGTTTTTCAGAACTTGCTCACTGAGCTTGGGTTAAATAAATAGGTTTACAACAACGATGTTACTTCGCAACCTGTGGCGCGCCGCATGTGTGTTCGGTGTCTGCCACACGCTGATCGCGGTGGCGCACGCGCAGCCGACGTACCCGGCCAAGCCGATACGCCTGGTTATTCCATTCCCCGCAGGCGGTGCCAGCGATGTGGTCGCGCGCATGGTGGGGCAACCCATGTCTGAGCGCCTCGGGCAGAATATCCTGATCGACAATCGCGGCGGCGCAGCAGGCAACATCGGCACCGAGCTTGCCGCAAAAGCGCCGCCCGACGGCTATACCCTGGCATTTGGCAATCTCAGCACACACGCCGTCAATGCGGCTATTTACAAACTGCCTTTTTCACCGGATCGGGATTTCGCGCCGATCACCGTGGTAGCCGTGCTCACCAACATTCTGGTGGTGCATCCCACGCTGCCGGTGCATTCCGTCAAGGAGATCATCGGCCTTGCGAAAGCGCGCCCCAGGCAGATCGATTATGCCTCTGCGGGTAGTGGCAGCCCTGCGCATCTGGCCGGCGAGATGTTCAACAGCATGGCGGGGGTGAAACTCAATCACATACCGTTCCGGGGCGGTGCGCTGGCGACGAATGATCTGGTCGCGGGCCATGTGGCGATCATGTTCAATGCCATGCCCGCTGCCATGCCGCATGTGCAAACCGCCAGGCTGAGAGCGCTTGCGGTGACCACTGCTAAACGTTCTCTCGGCGCGCCCGAAGTGCCGACCATTGCAGAATCCGGATTGCCGGGATATGACCTCAGTTCGTGGAACGGTATTCTTGCACCGGCTGGTACACCCCGCGAGATCATCACGCGCCTGCGTGATGAAACGGTCAGGGCTTTGCAGATTGCGGATGTGAATAGGCGCCTGGTTGCTATCGGTGCTGATCCGATGGGCAATACGCCGGAGGAATTTGCCGCTATGATTCGCGCCGATCTGGTGCGCATGGCAAAGTTGGTCAAGGAATCCGGCGCCAGAGCCGATTAAATTTTGGTACAGGCTCTGCCACTGAAAACTACCCGTATTTAGCTTTTGTTAATTGTCTCTGAAAGGTCTCGCAATGAATAAATCCCGTCCCAACATCCTGTTAATAACTTCTGATCAACAGCGTGCTGACTGTAATGGTTTTGAAAACAAAAATCTCAAAACACCACATATTGATCGTCTCGCACGGGAAGGCACGCGCTTCTCGGCGTGCATCACGCCCAATCTGGTGTGTCAGCCGTCGCGCTCGTCGATTCTCACCGGCATGCTGCCGTTGACGCATGGCGTGTGGGACAACGGCGTTGATCTGGATCCCAACGTTGGTGAGGCAGGTTTTGCCGGCACACTGGCCAAGGCGGGTTATCAAACCGGCTTTATCGGCAAGGCGCATTTTTCGACTAAAGCAACATTTGCGTCGACCGGCACGCCGGAGTGCAACAAGAGTCAGGCGAAATATGGCCCTGATTGGGTTGGCCCCTACATGGGTTTTCAGCACTGCGAGTTGAGTGCTCTGGGGCATCTGCATCGCACGCGTCCGCTGGAGCAGCCGCCCGTGGGGCATTACGAACGCTGGCTGTCGTCGCGCGGCATTGATGGCGAGGGAATCAAGTTATGGGCTGCGGAATCGCGTCCCGGCACCGGGGCGGCGCAGACGTGGTACTCGGCGTTGCCCGCAGCGTGGCATTCGAGTACGTGGATTGCCGATCGCGCAATTCACTGGCTGGAACAGGCCAGTGCCAGCAACGACGGTGACAAGCCGTTCTGTGCCTGGGTGTCGTTCCCTGATCCGCATCACGCGTTTGATTGCCCAGAGCCTTGGAGTTTGATGTACGACCCCAAAGACATGGTGCTACCGAAACATCGCACGCGCGATCTGGAGCGCCGCCCGTGGTGGCACAAGGCATCGCTCGAAGGCAAACCGCAATTGTCAGACCCGGTGATGCTGAAGTTTCGTGCCGAGGGCTCGCGCGTGCCGGATCAAAGCGATGCACAGCTTGCTGAGATGACGGCCAATTACTACGGCATGATTTCGCAGGTCGATCACAACGTCGGGCGCATCCTGAGTGCAATCGAAGCGGCAGGCGTGGCCGACAACACGCTGGTGATTTACACCACCGATCACGGCGAGTTGCTGGGGAACCACGGGTTGTATCTCAAAGGCCCGACGCCGTATGAAGACTTGCTGCGGGTGACGATGGTGGCGCGAGGGCCGGGGGTGACGAAGCGCCAACTGGTGGTTGAGCCGGTTTCCACGCTCGATCTTGCAGCAACGTTTTATGAAACCGCAGGCATTGCCAAGCCGGCCGAAATGCAAAGCCGCAGTCTGGTGAAGCTGTTACGCGGCGGTGCCGAGACGCGCGATGTGGCGTACAGCGAATGGCATCTGCATCCGTCGCGCTGCGGTGTGGCGCTCAAGCTGCGTACGGTGCGCACCAAAACCCACAAATGTACGTTTGAGCTCGAATCGGGTGCGGGTGAGCTTTACGATCTGGTGAACGATCCTGCCGAGATGAACAATCTTTACGATGATCCGGGGTACGCGCAGGTGCGCAAGGAATTACACGATATGATGCGTGCCCGTCCCGGGGCGATTGTTGATCCACTGACAGAGCCGATAGGCATGGCCTGAGTCATACGTGTGAATGAATGCATGTCTTTTTTGGAGTTTATGGTGAAACGTAAGTTATTGAATATATTTAGTATTTTATTATTGACGGGATTGGCGCTTCCAGCCTCTGCACAGTCCTATCCCAATAAAACGATACGCATCCTCGTCGGATTCGCCCCCGGCGGCTCCACCGACATACTCGCGCGCCTGATCGCACAGGAGATGACTAAAAACGTCGGGCAGCAAGTGGTTGTCGAAAATCGCCCGGGTGCTGGCGGTAATATTGCCGCGGAGTTGGTATCCAAAGCGCCGCCTGACGGCTATACCTTGCACGCCTGCACCACAGGCGTGTTTGCGATAGCGCCATATATTTATTCCAAGCTGCCGTACGATCCCGAAAAAGGCATTGCACCGATTACGCAAACCGGCATGCTCCCGTACATCATCGTGATGCACCCATCGCTACCGGCGAAAAACGTGAAAGAGTTCATTGCAATCGCCAAAGCGCGGCCAGGGCAAATCAACTATGCGTCTTCGGGTGTAGGCACGGCGTCGCATTTGTCTGCGGCGCTGTTTGCCACAGCCAGTGGCATCAGCATGACGCATGTACCTTACAAAGGCACAGGTAACGCAATGAGTGATTTGATGGGCGGGCAAGTGGTGCTGATGTTTGATCAACCGGTGAGTTCAATGCCGCATGTGCAGACCGGCAAGCTCAAGGTGCTGGGTATCAGCAGCCTCAAGCGATTTTCGACGATGCAGGAAATCCCGACGATAGCCGAGCAAGGTTTGCCCGGCTTTGAAGCCATTTCATGGGCGGGCATTTGCGGGCCCGGCGGCACAGCGAAGCCGATTATTGATCGCGTCTACAACGAAGTGGCCAAAGTATTGAAGGTGCCGGAGTTGCGTGACCGGCTGCTGCGTGACGGTATCGAGCCTGTCGGCAGTACGCCGGAACAGTACGCTGAGCACATCAAAAAAGAAATGATCAAGTGGAGCAAGGTGGTGAAAGATAGTGGTGCACGGGTCGATTAAATAATTCATAACCGTGTCTTGGAGGAGGGATAATGAAAGCGACACTACTGCTGGCAATTGCGTTACTCACGGGTTGTGCCAATCAAGCGCCGATTGCGCTGAAAGCGATGGGTTCATTCCACATCGGCGGGCGCGAGATTACGATCTCCGGCAAGCCGGTGAAAGAAGTGCAGTTCACGCCAGGCGGCATACCGGCGAAGGTTGATCCGAATGGCGTGTATCAAGTCGAACAGATGTATGTGCAGTATTTTATTCCGCAGGACCAGCGCGGCAGGTTGCCTCTGTTGATGTGGCACGGCGGTGGATTGTCCGGCGTGACGTATGAAACGACGCCTGATGGACGTGAAGGCTGGATGAATTACTTTATCAAAAAAGGCTGGGCGGTTTATAACTCTGATGCGGTGGAGCGTGGCCGTTCGGGCTGGGCGATGTACCCGGATGTGTTCAAAGGCGAGCCGTTGTTTTTGACCAAGCAGGATCCGTTCATGCGCTTTCGCATCGGCGATGGGCCGGGGTCTTACAACAGCGATCCGGCGAAAATGCGCTTGAAGCCCGGCAGCCAGTTTCCCGCCGAGGGCTATCATAATTTCACCAAGCAGGGCGTGCCGCGCTGGACCACCACGGATGAGGCGATTATTCGCGCCTACACCGAGCTCGTCGATAAAGTGTGTCCGTGCGTGGTGCTGATTCATTCGCAAAGTGGATCGTTCGGACAACTCGTGGCGCAGGCGCGGCCCGATAAAGTCAAAGCGCTGGTGCTGGTTGAGCCAGCGGCGCCGGGTAATCCAGCTCTTGCAGGCAATCTGAAAAATACGCCGATACTCGCGGTGTACGGTGACTATATTGATCAGGATCCGCGCTGGCCGTCGATACGCGCCAATGAAATCAAGTTTCTGGAGCAGGTCAAAGCAGCAGGCGGCCAATACGACGTGGTGAATCTGCCGCAGGTCGGCATCAAGGGTAATTCGCACATGATCATGATGGATAAAAACAGCGATCAGGTGGCCGATGTGATTCAGCAGTGGCTGGTAAAACAGGGACTGCATCGCTAAATGAAGGTTGGTCTTTTCGTCACCTGCCTCGTAGACCTGATGCGCCCGAGCATCGGGTTTGCGGCGCTGCAATTGCTGGAGTCGGCAGGCTGTGAAGTGATCGTGCCAGCAACGCAAACCTGCTGCGGCCAGCCCGGCTACAACTCGGGTGATCGTGCGTCTGCATTAGCGCTGGCGCGCAAAGTGCTGCATGAATTTGAAGCGCTTGATTACGTGGTTGCGCCTTCGGGTTCGTGCGCGGGCATGATCCGCGCGCATTATCCCGATTTGTTTAAGGGTCAGCCCGAAGAATCGCGTGCCGCGACGCTGTGCGCGCGCACGTATGAGTTGACGGATTTTCTAGTCAATGTGATGAATTTTTCACTGCCTGTAAAAAATATAAAAAAATCAATAAAAACAATAACTTATCATGATTCCTGCGCCGGGTTGCGCGAGCTGGGCGTGAAGACGCAGCCACGTGCATTGCTGGCGCAGGTTGAAGGACTCACCCTGGATGAAATGGACGAGTGTGAAACCTGCTGTGGATTCGGCGGCACGTTTGCGGTGAAGTACGGCGAGATATCCACGCACATCGCGGATCGCAAGTGCGAGAACATAGCCAAATCCAGCGCAGAGCACGGCACCGAGGCGGTCGTTCTCGGTGACTTGGGTTGCATGTTGAATATCGAGGGGCGTTTACGGCGGCGTGGAGACATGAAGACGCAGGTGCTGCATGTGGCGGAAGTGCTGGCAGAGGACGAGCCCCAATGAATGGGCGGTACTGCTGAATGATGTACGCCTTTGAATAATCCTCCATTGATCCTGCGTAACATCCGCGCCACCGCCATCAAGGTGCCGCTTAACTTTGTCTTGGGCACCAGCGCACAAGCCGTGAGCGCGGCACCACTGTTGCTGGTAGACATTGAAACCGAAGAAGGCATCACCGGGCACGCCTATCAGTTTTGCTACACGCCGAAAGCGGCGGGGGCGATACAGATTTTTCTTGATGATGCCTTGAGCGTCATCAAGGGTGCGCAGGTAGACTCTGAAGCCATTTGGCAAACGCTGGCGAGACGTTATGTTCTGATTGGCGTGCAGGGTATCGTGCGCATGGCGATGGCGATGATTGATGTGGCTTGCTGGGATGCAGCAGCGAAAGCTGCGGGGTTGCCGCTGGCGAAATTTCTCGGCGCGGAACCTCACCCGATACCCGCATACAACAGTTGCGGGCTGGGCTTGATGGCGCCACAGGCATTGGCCGATGAAGCTGAAAAATTGCTTGCGACGGGCTTTCGTGCTGTCAAATTGCGGCTGGGATACCCCACGCTGGAGGAAGACCTTGCGGCCACGCGCGCCGTGCGTAACCGGGTGCCGGATTCGGTGATGATCATGACCGATTTCAATCAGGCATTGGGTTCAGAGGAGGCCCTGCGACGTGGCTGTGCGCTCGACGACGAAGGTATTTACTGGATCGAAGAGCCGGTGCGTCACGATAATTATGTTGCGAGCGCGGCGCTGGCGAATGACATTGCGACGCCCGTGCAGCTGGGCGAGAATTTCTCGCAGGTGTATGACATGGAAAAAGCGCTGGCTGCGAAAGCCTGCGATTTTGTGATGCCGGATCTGGAGCGCATTGGCGGTGTCACGGGCTGGCTGCGTGCTGCCAGTCTGGCGCGCGAAGCAGGCATTGAGATGTCGTCGCATTTGTATCCCGAAGTCAGCGCGCATCTGCTCGCAGCAACACCGACCGCGCATTGGCTGGAATATGTCGATTGGGCAAACGCCTTTGTGACGGAGCCTTTGCGTATTGTTGATGGCTACGCCGTGCCCGGCAGCAGGCCGGGCAATGGGCTGGAATGGGACCCGGCGTTGGTCCAGCGTTACGCGGTGTGATAAAACCGCCGGGTGTTTTACCGTAATCGCTTATGAACAATGGGACAGAAAAAATGAACACAGCTACAAGCCAACCTCAATCAGGACTGCTGGACGCCGATGAACCCGACACCATTCGGCTAACCGAATCAGAGGCGCGCGCCATCGGCGAAGCGGCTGTCCAGCGCATCGGCTATACGGCGGAAGACGCGCGTATCGTGGTGGATCAACTCATTGACAATATGTTGTGCGGCTACAAGTTTGCCGGCCTGCCGCGCATTCTTGCCATGGCCAGCGACAAAAAGCTTAAACTGGGTCGCACGCCGATCACCGTGGTCAAGGAGACGCCGGTTTCCGCCCTGATGGACGGCGGCAATAACGTTGGTTATGTCGCAGCGTTTCGCGGCGCTGAAAAAGCCGTCGAAAAAGCCAAAACGCATGGCATTGCCTGCGTTGGTGTTTACAACAGCTACTACAGCGGGCGCAATGCCTATTTTGTTGAGCACATCGTCAAGCAGGGCTTTGTAGCCATGCATACGGCGAGTGCGCAACCGCACGTGGTGCCGCCGGGCGCGACTAAACCCGCGCTGGGGACCAATCCTATCTGCTTTGGCTTCCCGTCAGAAGAAGGGCCGATCACGTTTGATATTGGTACCGCGTCGCTGATGTGGGGCGACATCATGCTGCATGCACACTTGGGTGAGCCACTGCCCGATGGCGTAGGTGTTGATGAAAACGGCAACCCCACGCGCGACGCCTCGGCAGTGTTAAAGGGCGGCGTAACGCCGTTTGGCGGCAAGGAGCATGTCCACAAGGGCTATGGCTTGAGTTTTGCGATACAGGCGCTGGGTCTGCTCGCAGGATCGTTCCTTTCCAAGGGCATGGTTCGAGACTATGGTTTTTTGTTCTGGGCCGTGAATCCGGAAATCATGCTACCCGGCAACGATTTCAAAGCGCGCATGTCGGAGTACGTGCGCGAAATGAAGGCGCTGCCGAAACAGGCGGGCGTGAAGGAAATACGCATTCCGTCGGAACGTGCCAACAAGGAGCGCGAACGCCGCCGCGTTGAAGGTATTGTGGTCAAGCGCAAGGTGATTGATTCGCTGAAGGCGCTTTAATGATGACTGAACCCGACCTGCCGGAAATCTACGTCAGCACCGACGTAGAAACCGATGGCCCTATCCCCGGTCCCTATTCGATGCTATCCATAGGCTGCGCGGCGTATTTGCCGGACAAAACGCTGGTGGGCACGTTCTCCGCCAATCTTGAAACCTTGCCGGGCGCAACCGGGCATCTCAGAACGATGGCGTGGTGGGAGACACAAAAAGAGGCCTGGGCTGCGCACCGTGAGGACACACAGACGCCGGAGCAGGCGATGCGCGCTTTGCTGGCATGGCTGAAGGGCTTGCCGGGATTGCCGGTGTTCGTCGGCTTCCCGGTGACTTTTGATTTTTTGTTTGTGCAGTGGTATCTGTTCAAGTTCACCAGCACCAGCCCATTCCGGCATTCGGGCATAGACCTGCGCACGTTGGCCATGACATTGACCAATTCCAACTGGCAGCGCACCACCAAGGAGTTTTTGCCGCGCCGCTGGTTTGACCCGCTGCCGCATACCCATGTGGCGCTCGATGATGCGCTGGAGCAAGGCGCGATGTTCTGCAATATGCTGGCTGAGATGCGGCATAACCATCAAAAACTGGAGACGAAATGAGCATCAGCAGAATTGCTTTCGCATTGTTGCTCGCCATGGCTGCCTCTATCGTGGGCGCGCAAAATTTTCCGGAACGCGCCGTGCGCATCATCGTGCCCTACGTGCCCGGCGGCTCTACCGATTTGCTGTCGCGGATTCTGGCCGAAGCGCTGACGGAATTATTGGGTCAGAACGTCATTGTTGAAAACCGCCCCGGTGCGGGCGGCATGCTGGGCACGGCCCTTGTCGCCAAGTCGCCGCCTGATGGCCACACGATTGTGATCTGCACCATCGGCACCTGTGCGGTGAACCCGACACTGATTAAAAACCCCGGCTACGATTTGTTCAAGGATTTTGCACCGGTGGTTTATCTGGGCGGCGTGATGAACGTGTTTGTGGTTAACAACTCGGTGCCGGTCAGGAACATCAAGGAACTGGTGGCGCTGGCGCGCGCCAATCCCGGCAAGCTCACGTTCGGCTCGGGTGGCATCGGCAATTCGCCGCACATGACATTGGAACTGCTGGCCTATCGCACCAAGGTCAACATTATTCACGTGCCATACAAAGGTTCGGGCGCGGCTATCATCGACGCCGTTGGCGGGCAGGTGGACATGATGGTGGAGAACGAGCCGTCGATACAGCCGTATGTGAAAAGCGGACGTCTGCGCGGCGTGGCGGTTACCGGCGCCAAGCGCTCGCCGGGGTTGCCCGCAGTGGCGACGATGGTGGAGCAGGGCTTTGCGGATTTTGTGGTGGAGCCGTGGTTTGGTTACATGGCACCGATTAAAACGCCGCGCGCCGCCGTCGACAAACTGAATGTCGCGTTCAACGCCGCGATGAAAAACCCGAAAGTGCGCGCACGCATGGAAGAAGCCAATCTCATTATTGGCGGCGGTACGCCGGAGCAGTTTGCCGCGTTCATGCGCATCGAGGTGGATCGCTGGGCGCAGGTGATCAAGGCCAACAAGATCAGTGTGGATTAGTGGCGGCGCGTGTAGCGTGGCGCGATTGCGACTGCTGCGGTGTATTTGTGTAACTAATTGCTTTTAAAGGGAAAATGAAAATACTCGTAATGGGTTCTGGTGGCGTCGGCGGACTGTTTGGCGGGCGTCTGGCGAGCGCGGGCTGCGATGTCACTTTCGTTGCGCGCGGCGCGCATCTCGCAGCGATGCGCGAGCATGGCTTGCTGATAGAGAGCGAAACGCTGGGCAATACACTGATCAAGCCCGTCAAGGTGACAGACGATCCCACGTCGGCGGGCATACCGGATCTGATTATTTTTGCGGTTAAGCTGTGGGATACCGAAGCCGTTGCGCGGGCGCTCAAACCTATCGTTGGCCTGCACACCGCCGTGCTGTCGCTGCAGAACGGCGTGGTGAAAGATGACATCCTCGGCGGCATCTTTGGCGTGAACGCGTTGATGGGCGGCGTGGCGTACGTGGGGACGCATATCTCGCGTCCGGGTGTCATCAATCAAGTGGGCACGCTGCAGCGGTTGGTGTTCGGTGAATACGATGGCAGAAAAACCGAACGCGCTGAGGCGTTGCTGGCCATGCTGCTCAAAGCCGGCATACAGGCGGAATTGTCGAATGACATACGCCGTACGCTGTGGGAGAAATACACGTTTCTGGTGGGCTTGGCAGGCGCAACAGCCAGCATGCGCTCCAGCATCGGACCCGTGCGCGAGAATCCGCAAACGCGTGCCTTCCTGCATGACTTGATGAAAGAGGCTGTCGCCGTCGGTCGTGCTTCGGGTGTAGCACTGCCTGCCGACTATGCCGACGATAGATTGAAGTTCGCTGACAGCGTGCCCGCGACTATGGATTCATCGCTGCATCATGATCTTCGGAGCGGCAACCGGCTTGAGGTTGAGTGGCTGGCGGGTGGCGTGGTGCAGCTCGGCAAGAAAGTTGATGTGTCTACGCCGTGCAATCGTGCGGTTTGGGATGTGCTGGCCTTGCAGGCGGGTGGCAAGAGCCGTTGAACCGTATTTTTTTATGCGGCAAAATGCGGATGGCTCTGCATCGACGCTGCCAGTGCGCGGCGGGTGCTGAATAAACGCTGCGCGCCGTAACAGATCGCAGCGTTTTTTGCCTAAAACCTAGGCTTGGTCTTGGCGCTCTTATAACGCTTGATGCCACCGAGTATTTCCGCTTTCGCTTCTTCAGGTCCCATCCAGCCGATGATTTTCACCCATTTGCCAGGTTCGAGATCTTTGTAGTGCTGGAAAAAATGGGTGATCTGCGCCGTGGTGGCTTCCGGCAGATCACGCGTGGTCTGGATTGAGCGATACAGCGGTGTGAGCTTGTCAACGGGCACTGCCATCACTTTGGTATCGTCGCCCGCATCATCCTCCATTTTGAGCATGCCGACCGGCCGACAACGCACCACCACACCGGTGATCAGCGGCACGGGGGATAGCACCAGCACGTCCACCGGATCGCCATCGCCCGCAAGCGTGCGCGGGATGTAGCCGTAATTGCATGGGTAGTGCATGGCGGTCGACATGAAACGATCGACAAACATCGCACCGGTTTCCTTGTTGACTTCATACTTGATGGGCGGCGCGTTCATCGGAATTTCAATGATCACGTTGACGTCGTTGGGCACGTCGCTGCCGGAGGGAACGCGGTCGAGGTTCATTGTGCTGCTCCTTGAACTTTATTCAGGCAATATCCGCCAGTGCGTGCTGATATTTGAGATAATTTGAAAGCGATGATACGCCGCTGAAGTGTGCATGGTTCGCAAGTGGTTCGATAGCGGCGAGCCAAGTTGGTGAGCGAAGGTAGTCAGAAGCGCTAATATTGCCATACGTTCGTGAGCTTTTAAGCATTCTGGATTTGGAGCATTGGTACTTTCTCGCTGTTTTCGTGTATTTTTACTTCATGTCTTCCGTAACCGCAAGGTCTTGTGACTGACTATGCCAGTGAGTGAAAAGCAAGTGCATGCCGCCGATCACGCAGACGACCGCGAATTATGGGGAGTGTCGCCCGCGTTTTTGAAAGTGGCGATTGCCTGCATATTTGTGGCAGCCATAGCGGCTGAAGTTGTGCTGCACATGGTCGCGCCGGAGCAGAAAGTCCGGGGGGCTGTTGGGGCAATCATCTTGCTGGTGGCGGGTGTTGTGTGGATTCTGCTTGCGCGCAACAATATCAAGGTGGCCATAGCCACTTTTGGCGTGGGACTGTGGGCTTATGCCACCCTCGCGTCGGTGTTGTATGGTGGCGTGGCTGGCGTGTCGATCATTATTTACCCGCTGACTATCATCCTCGCTGGCTGGCTGCTGGGCGCACGCGCTGCCATGGCGGTTGCCCTGGTGACGATGCTGGTGACGCTGGGATTTGTCATCGGTGAAGTGTCGGGCTTGATGTCGGCAGCGCCCACCACGCACCCGGCGATACGCTGGATCATACAAAGCAGCATCTTTTTTGTGACGGCTGCGTTAATCGCCACGGTTGCGCGTTCCTATAGCGAGCGTCTGATGGAAGTCCGTCGCCTGAGCGGTGATCTGGCCCAGCGAACCGCCGAGCTTCAAGTGATCGAAGCTGATTTGAATCGTGCCCAGGCCGTAGCGCACGTCGGCAGCTGGATTTACGATCTGGCTACCGACAAAATGCAACTTTCGCGGGAAACCTGCCAGATATTTGGCATGCCCAGCGGGAGGGCGGGAAGCTATTGCAGTTACCTGTCACGTGTTCTGCCGGTAGTCCGTGTTGCTGTGGAAACGGCCTGGCAGGATGCCCTTAACGGGGGGGCGCCGTTCGACAATGAACACCGCGTCAAGTTTTGCGACACGTTTCGCTGGGTGCGGCAAAAGGCAGAGCTGGAGTTTGACGCCAGTGGCACGCCGATGCGCGCCGTGGGCACTACGCAAGATATCACGGAACGCAAATTAGCCGAGGTGGCGCGCGATGAACTTGAGGCGCAATTGCGTGAGTCGCAGAAAATGGAAGCCTTGGGCACACTGGCTGGCGGTATCGCGCACGATTTCAACAATGTGCTGGCCACCGTAATGGGTAATCTATCTCTGGCGCGTGAGGATATCGGGCCAAATCATCCGGCGCGGCAAAGTCTGGACGAAATAGGCAAAGCCGGTAATCACGCGCAGGCGCTGGTGCGGCAAATACTGGCGTTTGGTCGTCGGCAATTGCTGGAACGCAAATCGATATCGCTGGCGCCGGTGCTCGAAGAATCGGTGCACCTGCTGCGCGCCACGCAACCGGCGGGTGTGACAATCAACCTGGCATGCGCAGCGGATGCGCCCAGCGTGTTTGCAGATGCCAGCCAGATCGAGCAAGTGGTGGTGAATTTGTGCATCAACGCGTGGGACGCGATTGCAGAGCACGCAGAGTACAATCAACCAGGTATCATCGACATAAGGTTGACGCTGTACACCGTGCACCCGGACATTCCGCACCAGCCGCTCGCTACCTTCGCCTATGGGCGCCTGCAAGCGGGGCGTTACGCGTGTTTGAGTGTGAGCGACAACGGCAGTGGCATGGGTGACGCTGTGCAGCGAAGAGTTTTCGAGCCTTTTTTCACCACCAAGGCGGTAGGCAAGGGCACCGGTCTGGGCCTGGCCGTGGTGCACGGCATTTTGCAAGGGCACGAGGCCATCATCGAGTTGCAAAGCGCGCCCGGCGCAGGAGCAACATTCCGTATTTATTTTCCTGCCACGGAGGTTGTGGCGCCTGAACCGTCAGTGGATGCCCCAAGGGATGCGCGAATTAAGCTGGATGAGTTGCCACCACAACAGCCCACAGAAAAGCACATACTCTATGTGGATGACGACGCCTTGATTTTGTCGCTGATGACGCGTGTGTTGCGCCGCCAGGGTTATCGCATCAGCGGTTATACCGACCCTAACGAGGCGATCGCAGCATTCAGCGCGAATCCCGGCCATTTTGATCTTGCGGTGACCGACTGCAATATGCCGGGACTTTCAGGCATGGATGTTGTGCGCCAATTGAAATCACTGCGTGCGGATCTGCCGATTGCACTCGCGTCTGGCTATCTGACTGAAGATTTGCGGGATGAGGCGCTTGCTGCTGGTGTGCGCGAGGTCATCCATAAAACCAGTTCAGTAGAGAATTTTTGTGACGCGGTAGCACGGCTGGCCGCATAAAGTCAGTGGTGGTCGCCCGCCACCAACCCTTGCGCGGCAACAATGCCGCTTTTCCAATAATTCCGTAACTTATTGTTTTAAAACAATAAGTTAGGAATAAGCCTATCGTTCATTGACGTTTTCCAAAGTGTGCCCCCAATCGCGTGCGGGCTAGGCGACGACCTTCGGATTATTCAAGCCCTATTGCAGAAATTGGCGTCCGCTGTTCAAGCGTAGTACATTCGTGTTTTGCGGCAATGCAACAAAGAGATTTAATTGGCTTATCAAAACGCGTCACCCGCCACGGCACACGATAAAAGACTGGCAGTACTTTCACTGGGCGCGCTGGGTGTTGTATTCGGCGATATCGGCACCAGCCCGCTGTATGCTTTCAAGGAGGCATTTGGCGGCGCGCACGCGCTGCCACTGTCTGAGTCCAATGTGTTTGGCGTACTGTCGCTGATTTTCTGGTCGGTCATGCTGATTGTGTCGGTGAAGTACGTGTCGTTTGTGCTGCGTTTCGACAACAAAGGCGAAGGCGGCGTGCTTGCGCTGCTCGCTCTGGCATCACAATTGTTCCGCAAGAATCGCAGGCTGTCCGGCATTGCCACCGTGGTGGCCATATTTGCCGCGTCTTTGTTTTACGGCGACGCAGTAATCACACCCGCGATTTCGGTGTTGTCCGCGGTTGAGGGCATTTCGGTGGCGACACCGGCATTGGAACAGTGGATAGTGCCCGCTACCATCATCATCATCATCGGCGTGTTTGCGTTGCAACCGTACGGCACAGGCAAAATTGGTCGCCTGTTCGGGCCTGTCACGATGCTGTGGTTTTTCATCATCGGCGGGCTGGGCGTGATGAGCATCATCGCCACACCCGCTATTTTGAAAGCGCTGGATCCCACCTACGCGGTGCGCTTTGCGGTGCAATCGCCGGGCCTTGCGTTCATCGCGCTGGGTTCAGTGTTTCTGGCGTTGACGGGCGGCGAAGCGCTGTATGCGGACATGGGGCATTTTGGCCGCAAGCCGATACGCATCGCGTGGTTTGGTCTGGTGCTGCCCGCGTTGATGCTGAATTATCTGGGGCAGGGCGCGCTGGTGTTGCGCAATCCGGCGGCGGTAAAAAACCCGTTCTACCTGCTCGCGCCGCCCGAACTGCTGATTCCGCTGGTGGTGCTGGCAACCATAGCCACGGTGATTGCGTCGCAGGCCACCATCTCCGGCGCATTTTCAGTGACGCAGCAGGCCTCGCGTCTGGGCTATCTGCCACGCGTGCCGGTGACGCACACCTCTGAAACCGAGCGCGGGCAGATTTACATTGGGCAGCTTAACTGGCTGATGCTGATCGTTGTGGTGCTGCTGGTGCTGGGCTTTGGCTCATCAACGCACCTCGCGGCGGCGTATGGCATTGCTGTTTCGGCAACCATGGCGCTGGAAACCGCGCTGGTTGCGCTGGTCGTCATTGCGATGGCCAAGCGCGCGCGCGCGTTGATGCTCGCGGTGTTGTTGGTGATCTTTACCGTGGAGCTGATATTTTTTGCCTCGAATACCACCAAGATCGCCGCAGGCGGCTGGTTTCCGATTTTGTGCGGGCTGGCCATTTTTACCCTGCTGACCACCTGGAAGCGTGGCGCAGAAGTGCTAACGGCCGGTGCGGCAGGAAAACAGGTGCCACTGAAAGGATTTTGCGAGCACCTTGCATCCGTGACGCGGGTGCCCGGCACAGCAGTGTTTTTTTCTGCGAATCGACAGACCGTGCCGACCACGCTGCTGCACAATCTCAAGCACAACAAAGTGTTGCATGAACGCGTCGTGTTTCTGACGTTGACCACCGAAGATGTGCCCAAAGTTGCCGACGACGAGCGTATTGAAGTGGACATGCTGGTGCCGCAAAGCATCTATCAAGTGGTGGTGCGCTACGGCTTCATGGAAGACCCGGATGCCATGCATGTATTGAAATTGCTCGCGCAGCGCGGCTTGCGCCTTGAGATCGAGGAGACCACGTTCTTTCTCGGCAAATCCACCATTGCGCGTGCGGAACGCCGTGGCTTGTTTACCTGGCGGCGCGAAGTATTTCGCTGGATGCAGCGCAATGCGCCGTCAGCGGCGGAGTATTTCAAGTTGCCGCCGGATCGTGTGATTGAGTTGGGGACGCAGCTAAGATTTTAACCTATTGTTTTTATTGATATTTTATGGCTTGTTCGATAGTTGCCGATCCACGCGCACTTAGCGGGCCTAGGCAAAGGGCAAGGCAAAAGTGAAAGTGGTGTTGCCTGGCGTACTGTGTGCGGTGACAGTGCTGTGATGTAAATCCAGGATGCGTTTGACGATTGCCAAACCAATCCCCGCGTGACCTGATAAATCGTTGCGGCTTTTTTCAGCGCGGTAGAAGCGGTCAAAAATATGTGGCAGATGTTACGCGTTGATGCCGCATCCGGTGTCGGCTACTGTGACCGTAACGTGCTGTTTATCCGCATTCAAACGCACCAGAATTTCGCCGCCTGCGGGTGTGTATTGCAGCGAATTTTCGATCAGATTGCGTAGCACGCGCTCGATCAACCCGATGTCTGCGGATACCAGTGGTAGCGCAGTCGGCATGTCGGTAGTGAGTGTGATGTTTCGCGAGGATGCTTCAAGTTCGAATTCCTTTGAGGTAAGGCTGGCAGGTTTGCCATTGAGCGGAACAACGCGCTTTTCCGGGTAGATCATTAGCGGTCCGCAGTTATGGTACGGCAAGGTCGCTACCCTATCGCGCCCACACCTCTTTTTTGTCTCGAAATGCGGGTGCTACACGCCTTGCTCACTCAAACTTCAAGCCAAGCTGGGCGATGATTTTGCGCCACTTGGCCAGCTCGGTCTGCCGTATGTCGTCAAGTTGAGCAGACGATGCATTTGCGGGATCGAGGTCTTCCGCATGGAGTCGTTCCTTGACGTCGGGTGCCTGTAGCGCCCGCTGCGCTTCGGCATGCAGTGTGGCCGCAATGTCGCTTGGCAATCGCGCGGGCGCGAGGATGCCATACCAGGAGGCAAATTCGTAGTTCTTAACGCCTGCTTCGGCAAGCGTGGGTATGTCCGGCATCACGCGCGACCGCTTTGCACTGGTAACGCCCAGCGCGCGCAGACGGCCTGCCTGCACGTGTTGCGCGACGGTGAGCGAGGGCGCGAACATCATTTGCACGCGACCGCCCATCAGGTCCGTCATGGCCTGTGCAGTGCCCTTGTAGGGGATGTGCACGATATTCACGCCCGCGATATAACGAAATAATTCGCCGGCCAGTTGCGAATTGCTGCCGGCGCCTGACGACACGAAGTTAATCGCGCTCGGCTTCGCTTTTGCCAACGCAACCAGATCACGCACGGTAGCGGCACCCACCGAGGGATGCGTGACCAGCACCGAACGGTAATGCACCAGTTGCGCCACGCTGGAAAAATCGCGTATCGGATCGTAGGACAGATGTTTTTTCAGCAGCCCCTGAATCGGGTGGCCGCTGGAAATCACCAGCAACGTGTAACCATCCGGCACGGATTTGGCGACGAGTTCCGCCGCGAGATTGCCGCCTGCGCCGGGGCGATTGTCGATAACCACGGATTGCCCGAAACGCTCGGCAAATTTTTGCCCAAACAGACGCCCCATGGCATCGTTGCCGCCGCCAGGCGGGAAGCCGACGACCATACGAATGGCTTTGGCGGGGTAGGGGGTGGCGGTTTGCGCTTCGCAGGCAGCGCTTGCTACCCACGCCAGCGATATAACGTAACCTATTGTTTTTATTAACATATGTTTAGATTGATCGTTCTGACGAAAGCCGCAATTCAGATGCTCGACATGTCCTGATTTACGCGCCCGTTACTCGCACGCGTGCGCCATCGATACTCAACTGGGTGCCGAACACCTCCGACAATTTCGCCACTCGCGCAATGGCTTCCGTTTCAATTTGTGCCGATGAAAACAGCACTTCACCGGCATCGTTTTGTCGCACGATGGAAAATGCTGCTTCAGAAAGTGTCTTGTTTTCAAACGTGAGATGCGCAGCCATGCCGGTCCAGCCGCGATGCGCCTTTTTGTTGCTGCGAATAAAACAGCACATGCCGAGGCCGTAGTACACCGGCTTCGACTTGTAGAATTCTATCGCCAGCGGGAAGTGCGGGCCATGCCCCATGACGATATCCGCACCCTCGTCGATGGCGGCGTGGGCGAGCTCGCGCTGGTATTGCAGCACTTCTTCACCGTAGCCCCAGTGATGCGATGCAATCACGATGTCGCATTGGTTTTTCAGTGCGGCGATATCGGCCTTGAGTTCGGCGAGATAATCGGCATCGACCCAGGTGATGACTTTTGCCGGTGCACCGGGGCGATTGGGTGGAATTTTATTGTCTTTGTAATAGGGCGGCTGATAGGCGGTGTAGGCCTTCATCGCGGCAACGCCAGCCGCGCGTTCACCTGCCTCATGATTGTTTGGCCAGTATTGTGAGGTGCGCTGAATGAAGCCGATTCTCAAACCGTTGCGCTCGATGATCACCGGCGCGCATGCGGCTGCCTTGTTGACGCCGGTGCCCGCGTGCGCAACGCCGAGTTCATCCAGTCGCCGGTTGGAGGCGAGTATCGCGTCCGCGCCGTAGTTTTGATTGTTGGCGTTGCCGATCACCTGCACGCCTGCGTGCGTCAACGCTGCGCCCGACACAGGTGGCGCGTAAATCCCATCAACGCCCGATTGATCGTCGCGCATCATTTCGCGCTTTTCGGCGGGATCGAACAAACAGCATTCGAGATTGGCGAACACCGCGTCGGCCGCTTTCAGCACGGGCGCAATTTTGTTAAACGGTACTGTGGGGTTGTCAATGCCCAGTAGATTAATGTCACCGAGGAGGTGTATGCGGGTGGTGGATGGCATCGGTGCAGGCCCTCTATTTTTCAATGGATAGCGGAATGGATGGTGCTATGGTAGCAGCACTATGCGCGGGCTACGCGCGATGGAAACCGGGCGACTTAAAAGCCGAATCAGTCCCCACCGCCCCCGCCGCTGTCACCTCCGCCACTGCTGCCGCTGTCTGAACTACTGCTACTGTCGCTGCTGCCGAATGTGTTGCTTTCGCTGCTGCTCCAACCGCCGTCGCTAGCGGACGAGCTGGCTGAAAACGGCGATACAAAGGCGGTGTAGGTAGCTTCCGAACCCATCGCCGCACCAGCAGCCACCGTGGCCGCCGCGCCCGCTGCTACGCCAATGCCGCTCCAGCTTCCGCTGGCACCGCCGCCACCGCTTTGCCCCCCTTGCCCGCGGAAACTGTCGCTGCCGCCGGATGAAGATGCACTTTCGCTGGACGACGACGACGATGATGATCTGCTCTCGCGCCGCGACTGCAAGTCGCGCGTGCCGGGCTTGGACGTGGCATGCGTGGGTTCGGGGATAAAACGGCGCAGCAACTCCGCGAGCAAACTCCTTTCGTCGTGAGGGGCTGTCAGCGCCTGCGGTGCGGTGGCAGAGAGTGGCGGCGTGCTGACAGGGGTTCGCCAAAATGCCCACCACGTGCGCGTTTTGCGCAGACGCAGCGTGAGCGTCAAGCCGGGCTGCGATGCCAGTTGCTTGCCGATTGTGGCGGCCATTTTGTCTGACAGACGTATACCGCCTTGCGTGCATCGCAGGGCTTTGTCGGCACCCAGCGCGCCGCTGTAGACCAGCAAGCCGCAGCCTCTAAGTAGTCCGTCCGCTCTGGCTTGCGCGGCATTGGGGGGCTTACGACCATCCGTTGAATAGAACAAAAACTGATCTTCGCCGTATTCCGCCAGTGGGGCACCGGTATTGCGTGCGTGGCCGATGAGTGCATAGTTGCCCGCCGGTGGATGGCTCCATGACAGGCTGCTACGTTTGGCGGAAATCGATGGCGCAGCTGAAGCTGCCGCGTAATCGGAAAGCAGGATTTTTCTGCCATCGCGAAACGTGGCGGTGGCCAGGCTTGCGCGATCTGCGGCAGCTTCAATGATCAGCTTGAGCATGGTGAGCTTTCCTTTAGCGCTGCTCCACTAAGTCGAGTCGAGCGAATTGCTGAAATTAACTTCAATAAAAACAATAGCGTACCGACCGTAGATTCATGCACCCCCGAGCGGCGAAATACTGAACGATTGCAGGAAAAGTGGAACGCATCGCGCGTGATTATAGGTCGCGTGATGCGCGCTGTGCCAACGCACGGGATTTCACCCGACACGCAGGCGTGCGTTGCGCAGTCAACAGCGGCCAAGCGCGCCATCTTTATAGACCCTTTCTGCGCGTCGGCGTTAGCAATACTGATGGGATGGAAGTGGTCGCGACGTGCGCAGTATCGGCAAAATCGAGGGCCGCTAAGTCAAAGGCGATACACGCGTTGCGCATTATCGTGCATCACCGCGCGCCGCTCCTGTGGCGACAAGCCGTCAAGACAAGCCAGCGTAACCGATACGATTTCGCTGTAGGTAGTCCACAATTTCTCGATGGGGAAATTGCTGCCGAACAGGCAGCGCGCCGGCCCAAAGATCGCCAGTGTTTGCTCGATTACCGGCTTCCACAGCGCGACCGAGCATGTCCGCGTAAATGTTCCCAGGCCCGAGAGCTTCACGCACACGTTTGGGCACGCCGCGAGCAAACGCATGCCGTCGCGCCATCTTATCCAGCCTTCGCGGCTGGTGTCTTCTGCCATGCCCGCGTGCAGCAGCACAAAGGTGACTGCCGGAAAATCCCGCGCGAGGCGTGCTGCATTCGCCATCTGCGATGAAAATACCTGAAGCTCGAACAGCAGGCCCCGGCAGGCGACCGCTGCCATACCCGCACGAAAGCGGGCATCATTCATCAGGTCCGGGCGTGATGCAAAGCGATACAGAGGGTTTTCATGCCAGTGCAACTGATGCCGGATACCGCGCAGGTTGCCGTATTCGGCCTCGCGATCAAGCGTGTTGGCGACATCCGCCGCGCACAGATCGGCGTAGCCGACAATGCCGTGCGGAAAGCCGTGCGTTTTTGCCACCGATTGCACCCACGCCACTTCTTCTAGTTCATCGCCGGGCGCGACGTTGACCTGGATGTAAACTGATTTGACGACGCCCTGCGCGCGCGCATCCGACAAATATTCGTCGATTAAATAATCACGGCAGATGGCCGTGTAATCGCCAAAAATACGCGGCAACTGGGGACCGCTAAGCCAGGGCACGCGCCGGGCGCGCCAGGTATGGTGATGGGCATCGATGATGGGTTCGTTCATGGTGTCATTCAGTGGGTGCTCAGTTTGTGCGCATGCCGGAAGCCTTCAGGACTTTTTCCCACTTTGCCATTTCAGTGCGGATGAAGGCGTCGAATGCTTCGGGAGTACTGGAGAGTGCTTCAGCACCCAGTGCCGTATAACGCTCGCGCATTTCGGGCAACTTGAGTTGCTGCACCACCACCTGATTCAGCCGGGAGATGACCGCACGTGGTGTTGCGCCTGGCGCAATCAGGCCATTCCAGATGATCGTCTGATAGCCGGGAACGGTTTCGGCGATGGCAGGGACATCCGGCGCGAGCGTGGAGCGTTGCGCGCCGGTGGTGCCCAGCGCCTTGAGTTTGCCTGCGCGAACGTGGGGCAGCACGGAGGTGATGCTGGCCATCGCGCTATGTACGTGCCCGCCGATGACATCGGTGGTGGCCTGAGGCGTGGATTTATAGGCCACGTGGGTGAGCGAAATGCCCGCCATCAGATTGAGCAATTCACCCGCCAGATGGTTGGGTGAGCCATTGCTGGAGGTGGCGTAGTTGATCTGGCCGGGGCGAGTTTTCGCCAGCGCAATCAGCGTTTTCATGTTGTCAGCAGGCAGGCTGTTGGAGACCACCAGCAGCATTGGCGTAGAGCTTGTGAGGCTGATCGATGCCAGATCTTTTTCCGTATCAAACGGCATTTTTTTCAGGTACACCGGATTGGTGGCGTGACCATTGGCCACCCACAGCAAGGTATAGCCATCGGACGCTGCGCGCGCCACCATTTCCGAGCCGAGCATGCCGCTGGCGCCGGGACGGTTATCGATGATCACGGGTTGAGCGAGCACTTCCGCGATACGTCCACCGACGAGGCGCCCCAGAATATCCGCATTGCCACCAGCGCCGTAGGGTACGATGAGGCGTATCGGACGCTTCGGGTAGTTATCGGCGGCGAAGCTGAGCGGGGCGCTGGCAACGAGTAGCGCCAGCAGAGCCAGGAATTTCATAAGTATTTGTTAGTAAATGATTATTTATGATTCGCGTACTTTGCGTAAAACATCATACCGCAAGCTCAGTCATGAGGCCGATGACGCTGGCGATGCAAAAGCAAAACCCCGGCATAGCGCAGGGGTTTTGCTGATAAAGCCACGCCATCAGGCGCGCTTTTTCAATGCCTGACGTTGCGTATTTCGGTGACCGCCAGGTGGGCGATATCGCGTAAATCGTTGGCGTGCATGGAAGCATCATTGGGCAAGGTGCTGACTCGGGCGTAGCTGGATGGCATTAGTAGATCGTTCCATCAATATAGTTACAGAATAGTTTATAATAGCCATGATCTTTGTGCAACTCTTTACGGAGGCGATCATGGCAGGAAAGTCCAAACGTGCGGCACTTGTGTTGACGCGAGAGCAACGGGCGACGCTCAAGGAACTG
>CANKUB010000017.1 GCA_947486575.1 Betaproteobacteria bacterium
CGCCGCGAGTTATCAATTGATGAAGCAGCAGCGGCTGGCGGATCAATTGATTGCGGGTGCGGGTTTTGGTGCGCCGCTGGCGCTGACGGATGCCTACACGGATCCGCTATCGCGCGACGCGCAGTTGCTGTACCTGCTGGCGCGGCATTTCCCCGAGCGTTTGCCCAATATCAAACCTGAAGCGTTAAGCGGCATGGTGAAAGAAATTTCCAGCGGCAGTTACAACACGCATTCGTCCGGACGCGCCATTCTTGCTTTCGACGCCTTTGCGAGCGTGGCAGAGAAATTGCCGGCCGGCACGTTGGGCATCAGTGAAACCCTGCGCAACGGTACGGCGCGGCCGATTGCACTGCCGCCGGGATTGATCCCGCGCGGCAGCTTTTCGGTCGATGCCGCGAAGTTGCAGTTCTCCAATAAGAATGACTTGCCGGCCTATTACGTGGTCGAACAGACCGGCTTTGAGCGGAATCTGCCCGAGAAGGAAATCAAGAATGGGCTGGAGATGCTGCGCGAGTACGTGGATACCAAAGGCAATCCGGTGAAATCCGTGCAAGTCGGCGACGAGATTGAGGTGCGGCTGAAATTCCGCGCCATCAATCGCGAGGGTATCGACAACGCCGCGTTGGTGGATTTGCTGCCCGGCGGATTTGATCTGGTGCTGAATGCGGCACCGGCCCAGCCGAAAGAAAACGATAGTGAGAGTGATGCACGCAATGAGGGCCGTAACGAGGGTCGCGGTGAAACTGAAAGTCGCAAGTGGCGCGCGCCGATAGGGTTGAAGCGTTCAACCTGGCAACCCGACTATGCCGACCTGCGCGAAGACCGCGTGGTGCTCTACGGCACGGTAAGCAAGGATTTCCAGGAGTTCTCTTATCGCATCAAGGCCACCAACACTGGCACGTTTGTGGTGCCGCCCGCGTACGGCGAGTCGATGTATGACCGCAGCGTGCAGGCGCGGTCACTGGGCGGGAAGATCGTGGTGGAGAAGCGGTAAATGCCGCATGCCATTATCGGGACTCCTTCGCTCTGAAGGGGAAGGAGATTGCGACCTGCTGAGATGCGCAGATTTTCCCTTCGGCGATGGCGGCTCACGCTGCTGATATTTGCGACTGTGATAGTTGCGCTTGCCGTCGTCCGCCACTACCCCAAACTTGCGCTCTCCAGCTACTACACTTCTTCGGTGGCTGTTTACGATGCGCGTGGTCAACTGCTGCGTCTGACGCTGGCCAAAGATGACCGCTATCGCCTGTGGCTGCCGCTCGAATCGATCTCACCTGAAATCATCGAAGCCTTTCTGTTGCAGGAAGACCGCTGGTTTTGCCGGCATCTGGGCGTGAATCCGCTGTCGCTGATGCGCGGAGGATGGCGCACGTATGTGACGCAGGAGCCGCGTCAGGGCGGGTCGACCATCACCATGCAGCTGGCACGCCTGCTTGATCGCAATCCATCGCGGAGCTCGCGTACGATCGGCGCCAAGGTGAAACAAACCGTGCGCGCGGTGGCGCTGGAAGCGATGTACTCCAAGCGCGAGATTCTTGAGGCGTATCTGAATCTCGTGCCCTACGGCGCGAATGTCGAGGGGGTTGGTGCGGCAAGTCTGATTCACTTTGGCAAATCAACCCGATCGCTGTCCCTGCCCGAAACGCTGACGCTGGCAGTGATT
This sequence comes from Betaproteobacteria bacterium, assembly GCA_947486575.1. Classification (GTDB taxonomy): domain Bacteria; phylum Pseudomonadota; class Gammaproteobacteria; order Burkholderiales; family SG8-41; genus UBA5216. The sequence goes on from CANKUB010000017.1 coordinate 1,664, forward strand.
CCGCAGGCGCCCGCCAGACGCACACTCGGACGCAACCTGCATCGTGATCAGAGGCAAGCGGACGGCGCTTCACTGACCGGTGCGCGGCTGCGCCTGTTTGATCGCTGGCTGGCGCGTTATCCGCAAGCCGCTTCGCAGGCCGGGTTGATGAAGCTGGCGCTGAATTTGCGCACGTCCAGCCATTTGCCGTTTCTTGCGCCGCATACGGTGAACCATCTGGTGGCGCGCGACGGTGGTGTGTCGCCGGAAATTCATTCGACACTTGATCTCAGGCTGCAACGCACGCTGGAGCGGCAAATTCATCGCTATGTCGAGCGGCAGCGCCGCATCGGCATTGAAAACGCCACTGCGATGCTGATCGACTATCGCAGTATGGAAGTCAAAGCGGTGGTGGGGTCGGCCGGTTTTCACAATGCGGCGATCAATGGCCAGGTCAACGGCACGCTGGCCAAGCGTTCGCCGGGTTCGACGCTGAAGCCGTTTATTTACGCGCTGGCGATGGATCAGGGGCTGATCCATCCATTATCGGTGTTGAAGGATGCTCCGGCAGCCTTCGGCCCGTTTAGCCCGGAGAATTTTGACGGCACTTTTATCGGGCCGATTACGGCGCGCGATGCGTTGATACGCAGCCGCAATATACCTGCAGTAGGCTTGGCCGCGAAATTGTCGCAGCCGTCGCTCTATGACTTTTTGAAACGCGCAGGCGTATCGCGCATGGCGAGCGAGAAACACTACGGCTTGTCTCTGGCACTGGGTGGCGGTGATGTGACGATGGAGGAGCTGGTCACGATGTATGGCGTGCTCGCCAATCGGGGCGTGCTGCAAACGCTGCAATATCGCAAAAGCGCGCAGGAACGCACAACGGCCAACGATGGCGTGCGGCTGATTTCCGAGGAAGCGAGCTTTATGACGCTCGATATCCTGCGAAGTAATCCAAGGCCCGAGGGCAGCATTGCCGGTACTCGCGCGTCGATTCCGGTCGCTTGGAAAACTGGTACTTCGTGGGGATTTCGTGATGCCTGGTCAGCGGGTGTGTTCGGGCCGTATGTGCTGGCGGTGTGGATAGGCCGCTTTGATGGCGAGGGCAATCCGGCCTATGTGGGCGTGCAAGCGGCAGCACCGCTGTTTTTTCAGATTGTCGATGCCATAGCCGCTGAAGATCACGGGCTGACTGAGCCAGTGTTCCGCAACCCGCCGAATTTAACGCGCGTAGAGGTATGCGCCGCATCGGGCGATTTGCCTAACGTGCATTGCCCGATGAAGGCGACCACGTGGTTCATGCCGGGTAAATCACCCATACGAGTGAGCGATGTGCATCGCGCGGTGATGATCGACACGCGCACCGGGCGCATCGCGTGCCCGCCGTACGAGCAGGGCCGCGTGCAGCAGGTGGTCTACGAATATTGGCCGTCAGATTTAATGCGCTTGTTTACGCAGGCTGGCGTGCCACGCCGCGCGCCGCCCACAGGTGATTGCGGTAGCGCCAGCATCGGCGGCACGCCACCGGCCATCAGCGCGCCGGTGCGCGGCGCAGCCTACGTGATGCGCGCCTCACAACCGGATCGCAATGTAGTGCCGCTTGCCGCCACAGCCGAAGGTGGCGTCAACACGCTCTACTGGTTTGCCAATGATAGTTTTGTTACCGCAGGTAAGCCGGGCGCAGCGCTGCCGTGGAAGCCTGCGCAGCCGGGGCGCTATTTGTTGCGTGTGGTGGATGAGCAGGGGCGTGCGGATTCGCGTGAGGTGGTGGTAACGGCGGCACCGTAAACCCTAGGCAGTTCGCCATTCACTACATGGCGGCTTATTTTAAGTATTTGTTTTTATTGGTATTTTAATTATTTTTCGTATCGAGCATCTTTACTAAACTAACGCTGGATATTGCGTATGAAACATTGTGTGTACGTTGGTACTGTGTTGTCGGGGTTGGTCAGCGTGATGGCTGCAAGCGTTTACGCCCAAACCGCGTTGCCCGGTGCAGCGCAGTTATACCCGAACAAAGCTGTGCGCCTGATCGCGCCCTCTTCGCCTGGCAGTGGCGTTGATATTGTCGCGCGGTTTTACGCGCAAAAACTTTCTGTCCAGATCAAGCAGCAGGTGGTGGTGGAAAATCGCGCAGGGGCGGGGGCCAATATCGGCGCGGAATTGGCTGCGAAAGCGCCGCCCGACGGCTATACACTGTTCATGGGCACCCCGGCCCACACCATCAACGCCAGCCTCTACCGGCGGCTGAATTACGACATCATCAGGGACTTTGTGCCGATCAGTCAGGTGTCGAGCGGGCAATATGTGGTGGTTGCACATCCTGCGCTGCCAGTGAAGACCTTGCCGCAACTGATCGCGTTGGCGAAAGCGCAACCGGGTCAGCTGAATTATGGCTCAGCCGGTTCTGGTAACGCGACGCATCTCGCGGCAGAACTGTTTCGTGCGATGGCCAGCGTCAACATCGTGCACGTGCCCTACAAGGGCAGTGGCCCTGCACTGATTGACTTGGTAGGCGGGCAAATGCAGTTCATGTTTTCCAATTTGACGGCGGCGCTGCCGCACATGAAATCCGCCAAGCTGCGTGCGCTGGCGGTTACCGGTGAAAAGCGCACGCCCATCGTGCCAGAACTACCTACCGTGTCTGAAGCCGCGCTGCCGGGATATGCCGTTACCTCGTGGTACGGTTTGTTGGCACCCGCAGGTACGCCACCGGACGTCGTGACCCGGCTAAACACGGAAACCGGCAATGCCATGCGTGCACCGGACATGAAGGAGCGGTTGGCGGCGGAGGGGGCTGATCCGATGACTGGAACTTCCGCAGAATTGGCTGCCCTGCTGAAAGTTGAGATAGCAAAGTGGGCTAAGGTGGTGAAGCAGGCGGGGATTACGCCAGAGTAGCGTGGGCGTGCCTTGCTGGGCGAAATGATCATCCAATCTGGCTTTCGCCCACGATTCTTGGAAACGGTAGATTCAATATTCAGGACATCGCCTACTTGATGTTCAACCGTGCATAAGTCTCGCCCAACTCGCTGCGTATCACGGCATGCCGAGACGCCAATACCAGCGCACCAACAGCGCAACATAAACCGGAAATTGTCAGCGTAGCCGCAACACCAATCCCATCTGCCAGCGCCCCCGCAGCCAGCGCGCCAAACGGCGCCACGCCCATGAAACTCACGGTGTAGAGGCTCATCACGCGGCCGCGCTTGTCGTCGTCGACTATCGCTTGCACGATCATGTTGACCGACACCGACGTCACCAGTATGCCGAAGCCGGTGATGGCGAGCAGCGGCATGGCGAGCCACACCAGTTTTACGTGCGCCACCAGCGCGAGCGCTATGCCTGCGGCAAGTGCTGCGTAGGTGAGTAGCCGCATCAGGCCGCGTACGCTGGAGCGGCTGGCCAGAAAGAGTGTGCCTGCTACTGCGCCCAGCCCTGCCGAGCCGACCAGAAAGCCCATTTGATCTGCGCCGCCCTTGAACACTTCGCGCACCAGCACTGGCATCAGGCTGATGTAGGGTGTGCCGAGCAGGCCCAGCGCGGTGAGCATCATCAGCAATGATCGAATCGGTCGCGAGTGCCACACATACGCCACGCCTTCGCGCATGCCTTGCAGCATGGCTTTGTGTTCGTCCGCACGAAGGGTGGGTGTGACGCGGATGAACATAAAGCTGATGATCACCGCGCTGTAGCTGACGGCGTTGATGGCGAAGCACGCCGATTCGCCGAGCCAGCCGATCACCAGCCCTGCCAGTGCGGGGCCGATCAGTCGCCCGCAGTTGGCCATGAGTGATGTCACCGCGATGGCGTTGGGTAGATCGGATTTGTCGCCGACGAGTTCCAGCAGATAGGCGTGGCGCACGGGTATTTCGATGGAGATCAGTACGCCCATCGCCATCGACAGCGCAATAATGTGCCACGGCTGCAGATTGCCGGTGAGCGCCAGCGTGGCGAGGGTGATCGCCTGCGTCATTTCCAGCGCTTGCGTGGCAAACATCACGCGATGCAGATTGCAGCGGTCGGACCAGATGCCCGCGAACGGCGACAGCAGCAGTATTGGCAGACTGCTGGCGAAACCGAGCAGGCCGAGTAGCGTGGCGGAATCGGTCATTTTGTAAAGCAACCACGATTGCGCGATGCTCTGCATCCAGTAGCCGACCAGCGCAAACGCCTGCCCGGAGATGAACAGGCGGAAGTTTCTGTGGTGTAGTGCCCGTAGCGTGGGCAGCGGGTTTTTCATGCGAGGCGGATGTGGCAGCTTTGGCGAGTGTAGGAGATAGTCGCCGGATAAGGCGGGCACTTTGAACTAATTGCAACGCATTGTACGCTGCCTGCTGCGGTACAATCGGGTTTACCCCATGAATGCCGTAACCGACAATTTCCCATCGCGCACCCTGTTAACCGGGTTCTGTGCTGGCCGACCGAAGCAGGAGCACGCCTGATGTCGATCTGGGTTGTCATGCTGATGGTGGTGTGCAACATGCTGGCCTACAAGGGCAGCAAAATCATCATCACGCTGTTTTCCATTGAGCTGGGCGCGCCGCAGGTGGTGATCGGCCTGCTGGTGGCGCTGTATTCACTGTTTCCGATGCTGCTGGCCATCTACGCGGGCAAACTCGCAGATCGTCTTGGCGTGCGCTGGCCGATGGTTATGGGTTCTTGCGGACTTGCGTTGGGGCTGACGCTGCCGTTCTGGTTCCCCTCGACGACTACGCTGTATTTTCAGGCGGCACTGGTGGGCGCAGCGCATGTGTTTTACAACGTGTCGGTGCAAAATCTGATCGGCAGCATCGGCAACGCCGATGACCGCACCAAGAATTTCAGCAACTTCGGTCTCGCCATGTCAACGGGCAGTTTTCTGGGGCCACTGATTTGCGGATTTGGTATCGACCACTTTGGGCACGCGCGCACCTATCTGATGATTGCGGCGTTTCCGCTGGTCACCGCCGTAATCATGGCCTCGGCAAAACACATGAAAAACGGGCGCGTTACGCGCAAGGCAGACACGGCGGATGCCGCCAAAGCAGAAAGCACTGCAACGTCGCCGCCGTTTGAATTGATTGTCGCCAACAAGCCGTTGCGCCGCGCGTTGATTACCGGTGCGGTGATTTTGACCGGCATTGATCTGTTTCACTTTTACATGCCGATTTACGGGCATCACATCGGCTTGTCTGCATCGCAAATCGGCGTGGTGCTGGCGGTGTTTTCAGTGGCGGCGTTTGTGGTGCGCGTGTGGATGCCCGCTATCGTTCAGCGGCTGGGCGCGGAACGGGTATTGATCATGTCCATGTTCGTTGCGGCGGCAACCTATATCGCGGTCCCGTATATTTCAAATATGGTGGTGCTATGTGCCGTCTGCTTTCTGTTGGGACTGGGTACCGGTTGCGGTCAGCCGCTTTCACTCAGCATGATTTACGAACGTGCGCCAGGCGGACGTTCCGGCGAGGCTTTGGGATTGCGCGCAACGCTGAATAATTTTACGCATATGGTTACGCCACTATTGTTCGGCGCTATCGGCACGGCGTTTGGTATTGCGCCGGTGTTCTGGTTCAACTCGCTGATGCTCGCGGGTAGCGGATTGATTATGCGGCGAAAGTGAGAGAAACGAGAGAATATCGTAAGTATTTGTTTTTATTAATATTTTAATTAACAGGAGTGGCCATGAAAATTGCTGTCGTTGATGACTATCAAGATGCGTTTCGCAAAGTTAAAGCCTTCGCTAAATTGCAGGGCCACGAAGTTATTACCTACACCAGTTCAGAAAAAGACCCGGCCAAATTTGCCCAGCGTGTTGAAGGTTGCGAGGCAGTGGTGCTGACACAGCAACGTTCGTTCATGCCGCGCGCGATCATCGAAAAACTGCCCGCGTCGGTAAAGCTGCTGGCGCAAACCGGGCGCAACGTGCCGCACATTGATTCAGCGGCGTGCACTGAGCGCGGCATCATCATCAGCGCGAGTGGCGGCGGCAATTCCAGCGCCACGGTGGAGTTGACGTGGGCGTTGATACTAGCCTCGGTGCGCAACCTAGGAACAGAAATCAACAACATGCAAGCGGGCCGCTGGCAGACCACGGCGGGCGTCGCGCTGCAAGGCAAGACGCTGGGCGTGTATGCTTACGGCAAAATCGGCAACGGTGTGGCCAAAGTCGGCAAAGCATTCGGCATGAAAGTGGTGTGCTGGGGCCGTGATGCGTCAACCGCCAAAGCACGCGCCGACGGTTTTGAAGTGGCCGCCAGCCGCGAGGCGTTTTTTGCGGAAAGCGATATCGTCAGCATTCATTTGCCGCTGAATAAAGAAACACGTGGTCTGATCACCGGCACTGACCTCGCGCTGATGAAGCCCACCGCACGCATCGTCAACAGCAGCCGCGCACCGATCATCGCTGAAGGCGCGCTGGTGGATGCACTGAAAAAAGGCCGTCCCGGTTTTGCTGCGATTGATGTTTACGAGAGCGAGCCGGTGATGAATCGCGAGCATCCGCTGGTGAGCATGCCCAATGTGATTTGCACGCCGCATCTGGGGTATGTGACGTGGGAAACCTATGAGCAGTACTACGAAGCTGCGGTGGGCAATATTCTCGCGTATGCAGCGGGTGCGCCGACGAATGTGGCGAATCCTGAGGTGTTGCAGAAGAAATAGGGCTCACCAAAATTGGGGCACGTCGTAACTCAGCGCAGTCGTTCCCGCCCGTGCGGGAAGGGCGGTATTTTGGTTGTGATGCAGCGCCTTGTCTGGCCAGCGTGGTTTATTTTTGCATCAATAGCATCGGCACAGGAACCCTACCCCACAAAACCCGTGCGGCTCGTCGCGCCCTATCCACCCGGCGGTTCCAGCGATGTACTGGCGCGGGTGATTGCACAAAAACTCACCGATGCACTGGGCCGTCAGATGATTGTCGAGAACCGCCCCGGCGCCACCGGCAACATCGGTCACGAGCTCGTGGCGAAATCAGCGCCTGATGGGTACACGCTGTTGCTCACCACCAAGTCGCAGATGGTCAACAACCCGTATCTCTTCAAGCGGCTGCCGTTTGATCCACTGAATGATTTTTCGCTGCTGTCGTTGATCGCGCATGCGGGACACGTGCTGGTGGTGCATCCTGCGGTGCCCGCGCGCAATGGGAAAGAACTGGTTGCGCTGGCGAAAGCGCGACCTGGCAAATTGAGCTACGGCTCGGCGGGCGCGGGCAGCACGGTGGGCATCGTTGCCGAGGTGTTTAAATCCATCGCCAAAGTGGACATTCTGGCGGTGCCCTACAAAGGCACAGTGCTGGCGGTATCCGACGTGGTGGGTGGCCAAATCGAAATGGTGTTTTCCGACATGGTGCCTGCCGTGCCGCAGATACGCGGCGGAAGGCTGCGCGCGTTGGCGGTTACAACAACAGATCGCTCGCCCGCGTTGCCGCAGGTGCCGACGATGATTGAATCCGGGATGACAGAGCCGCTGCCGACGCAATGGTGGGGCATGTCGGGCCCCAAAGGCATGCCGCCCGCCATCGTGTCGCGTCTGAACGCCGAGATTGGCCGTATTGTGCAACTGCCGGATGTGCGGCAACGTTACAACGACTTGGGCATCATGCCCATGCACAGCACGCCCGAGCGTATGCAGGAACTGGTGCGCACGGAGATTCCGCAAATGGCGAAAATACTGGCTGCGATAGGACTCAAGCCGGAATAACGAAGTAATTTGTAACAAACGGTTACACAGGCTCACCAGGCAAGAACTCGGATGCGCGTCGGCTGTCGATCCCTGATCGCAACTACCAGAGGATGCCGTCATGCGTAACCGTTTTTCCACAGTACTGCTGGCCAGTTTGTTGTGCGCCGCTATAGTAGCGCCGGTAGCGTTGGTAGGCGCCAACCCGCGTGATCCGCTCGCAAATCCTGCTATCGATATGGAAGGTTACTTGCAGGTGTCGCGCGAAGCGGCGCAACACCGCGCCTCGCGACGCGTGACAGAGGAGGAATTCATGCGCATGAGCCGTGAACCCAACACCATAGTGCTTGATGCCCGCAGCCGCCAGAAATACGATGAGCTTCACGTCAAGGGTGCGGTGAACCTCGCGTTTTCCGACATCGCGGTGGAAAGCCTTGCACGCGCCATACCCGACAAAAACACCCGCATCCTGATTTACTGCAACAACAACTTTGCCAATGCCGAAGAGCCGTTCCCCAAAAAAATGGTGACGGCTTCGCTGAACATCTCGACGTATATCGCGCTCTACAACTACGGCTATCGCAATGTGTATGAATTGGGGCCGCTGGTTTCGCTCGATAAATCGAAGTTGCCGTTCGCATCGACGCCAGTGAAAAACGCGAGGATGTAACCGCGTTTCGATATGTATTACGTGGCAGCTATGCTGCCTGGCTGGAACGGGTTATTCTCCATGGCTTTAATCCTTGCGTAATCCGTTGGTAACTCGCTAACGTAATAAGGCATGAATCGCCGCGAATTTCTCAGCACACTTGCAGCCGCCGCAGCGTATGGCGTTCCGCTTGACGCCGCGCGCGCGCAGGTAACGCAATCACTCTACGATGTGCCACGCTTTGGCAATGTAAGTCTGCTGCATTTCACCGATTGCCACGCGCAGCTGTTGCCCTCGTATTTTCGTGAACCCAGCGCGAATATTGGCGTAGGCATGGCTGCGGGGCGGTTTCCGCATCTGGTGGGGGAACATCTGCTGCGCAGTGCGGGCATTGCGCCGGGCACACCGGATGCGCATGCGTTTACCGCGCTGGATTTTGCTGCGGCTGCACGGCGTTACGGCAAGGTGGGTGGCTTTGCGCACTTCGCGACTTTGGTGAAGCGCCTGCGGGCCGCGCGTCCCGGCGCGTTGCTGCTGGATGGCGGCGACACCTGGCAAGGTTCGGCCACTTCGCTATGGACACGCGGGCAGGACATGATTGATGTTTGCCAGCAATTGGGTGTGGACATGATGACGGCGCACTGGGATTTTACCTATGGCGCAACGCGCATGATGGAGGCAGTCAGGTCGCTGGGCCGCACGGAGTTTCTCGCGCAAAACGTCAAGACAGCCGATTTTGGCGACCCGGTATTCAAGCCCTGTGTGATACGCGAAATTAACGGTGTGCCGGTGGCGATCATCGGACAGGCGTTTCCGTATACGCCGATTGCCAACCCGCGTTATTTTGTTGCGGATTGGACGTTTGGCATACAAGAAGTTGAACTGCAAAAAATCGTTGATGACGTGCGCGCCAAAGGCGTGCGCGCCGTAGCGCTGTTGTCACACAACGGCATGGATGTCGATGTAAAGCTCGCCAGCCGTGTGCGCGGCATTGACGTGATTTTGGGTGGGCACACGCACGATGGCGTGCCGGTGCCGATTATTGTCAACAACGCAGGCGGTAAAACGGTTGTGACCAATGCGGGGTCAAACGGTAAATTTCTGGCGGTGCTTGATCTGGAAGTGGAAGCCGGTGTGGTGGATTTTCGCTATAAGCTGTTACCGATATTTGCCAATCTGCTGCCGCCTGATGCGCCGATGCAAGCGGTGATTGATCGCGTGCGTGCGCCGTTTAAAACAAAGCTCGACGAACCGCTCGCGCGCACCGAAGGGCTGCTCTACCGGCGCGGTAATTTCAATGGCACGTTTGACCAATTGATACTCGATGCGCTGATGGTGTCAAAGAACGCCGAGATTGGTTTTTCGCCGGGCTTTCGCTGGGGCACCACGCTATTGCCGGGCCAGACGATCACGCGCGAACACTTGATGGATCAAACCGCGATTACCTATCCGTATGTCACAGTGAATGATATGACAGGTGCTGATATCAAAGCCATTTTAGAAGACGTGTGCGACAACCTGTTTAACCCTGATCCGTATTTGCAGCAGGGCGGCGACATGGTGCGCGTGGGCGGTATGACGTACACCTGCGCGCCGAATGGCGCAGTGGGACAACGCATTACGGATATGCGACTGAAGGGCAAGCCGCTCGAAGCAGACAAACGCTATAAAGTCGTGAGCTGGGCGCCGGTGGTTGAGGGTGCTACGGGTGAGCCGGTGTGGGATGTGGTCGAGCGGTATCTAAAGGACCGCAAGATTATTACGCCGCGTGCGCCGAATGTGCCACGCTTACTGGGTGTGGAGAAAAATCAGGGATTGATGTAACACGCAGTGCAGCGCTCGGTGCAGATCTTAGTGTAAATGCTTTCCGCGCGGATGCAGCGGAATCACCGTTGACGAACCGCTTTGCTGTTCTGAGGCCGTTTGTTTGGGGGGCTGAATTTTGCTGAACATATCGCTGATCAATGTGGCCACTTGATCAACTTCGGCTTTACCCAGGTGGCGTGACAGCAGATGGGTGGCATCTTCCACCACGCACTGACGGCGAAATTCGTGAATGGCTTCCGGTGTGGGGCCGACAAACACCTGGAAAAATTCGTCGTCGCCGTGATCGGGGTAATAGGTCACTTCGATTTCAGAAGCGTATTCCGTCAGCGGGCCGACATTCTGTATGGCCGCGCCCAACTTATCCTGAAAGTTGCGGCCAACTTCGCCGGTCCAGCACACATTAAGCGTGCGCTCCTGCGCGTCGAACACGATGCCGGGTTCTTCGCGTTCAAGGCTGTGCGCGTCAGCGAGCGTCTCGACATCGAGATATTCCAGCCACGGGCGCAGCGCTTGTTCGACTTGCTTCAAGCGCACGCCCTTGCACAAAAAAATTGATCCGTGTACGTGTACTTCCGTTCTCATAACATTTCCAGTCTCATCAGCCCGCACACAATTGCGAGCGGAGCGCATTATAGCGTACTTGTAAAAATATCAATAAAAACAATAACTTATGATTTTATAAGGCTCAGTTCAGTGAGCATGGTGCGCATTTGCGATTCTTCCCGTACGAGATGTTCGTGCAGCGCGGTGCTGGTCAGCAGCAGCGGCGTCCAGTAATGGCGCGTGAGTTCATGCGCCCAGGAGGCTGCTTGCGTAGCGCGCGTAAGCGCTGTTTGCCAATAGGTAATTTGCGCTGCGCCGATGCCATGCGCACCATGCACACCGCGCCACGCGCCAGTGGTGCAGGCTACGCCTAGCTCCAGCCAGGTTGGCGTCTGCGCATAAGCGCCCGCCAGCCGCGCGGGCGATGACATCGCCAGCGCGCGTAACGTGCCAGCGGCTAATTCATCCACCGCGCTGGCGGCCGTAACTGCGGCAATATCGGCATTGCCTGCCACCACATCGGCCACGGCATACAGTGCTGAATCAAACACGCGTATCACCGGCGCACGCACGTCGCCCCCGGCATGTTGCGTCACTTGCGCGAGTGCAATGTGATTGGGGTTTCCCGCAGCGGTCGACAGCGCCACCGTGACTCTGGCGGTATCGGCGGCAAACAAGCGTTTCAGCAAATCGCCCGCGCTGCGGTATGAGCTGTCGCTGCGTGTGACAAATGCGATGTATTCGTTATACAGAATCGCCAGCGGCGTGTAGCTTGCGTGATTAAATGTGGCGATGCCCGTCAGGTAATCGGTGGTCAGATTCGGCGAGCTGATGCACAGCACATGGGCATCACCCGCGCGGGAATCAACACTCGCCCACACGCGGCGTGCGCCATCGCCGGGAATGTTGACGACGGTTGAATTGGCTTCAAGCGCGGCGGCCAGCGTGCGGGCCGTGCGATCGAGGCCGCCACCGGGTGGCGTGCCGGCGAAAATTTCGACTGGGCGTTCAGGTGTCCACGCGGCAGCCATCACAACTTGAACAGCCGTCCTGCGCCGGGCACATCGCGTTTGTCATTCAGCAGTCGCAGCATTTGCCACATCATCGAGGCGTTGCTGGTGACCACGGGCAGGTTGTACTTTTGTTCGATGCCGTCGATGATTTCCAGTGTGCGGAAATTCGAGCAGCTGATGAAAATGGCTTCTGTATCCGGGCGCATCACTTCATCCACCAGCGCCAGAATACGTTCGCGCGTAATCGTGGAGTGCGCCTCGGTTGAAAGCCCCTGCATCGCCAGCACCTCAAAGCCATCGGCGGTGAGATACTGCTTCAGCCGCTCATTCAGCCATGGCGCATACGGCGAAGCGAGGCTCAGTTTTATTGCGCCCAGCGCACGCAGGCCATCCACGATTGCCCTTGATGACGTGGCGCAGGGAATGCCGGTTTCGTCCTTGATACGCTCGGCCAGCGCCTTGTCCTCGGCGGGCGTGTGCAAAAAACCGCTGGCGGTGCAGCCATAACCGATCACGTTCACCTTGGCGTGCGCGAGTAGTTTTGCGGCTTCGGGCGCTTGTACAGACAACCCCATCAATTTTTCTTCGGTGTCGGCCGTATGCGGTATGCGCATCGAATGCACCGACGCGCCACCACCACTGCCAGCACCACAAAGACGCTGCGTTTCGTATTCCATCACCGTGTTCCATGACGGTACGATGATGCCGATTTTATGTTGCCAAGTGTCGATCACGCGGGTTCTCCTTGCACGAAGCATAGCAGATACTTTAGGCTAGCCATGAATACACACAAGGATTTTCATGAAGACGCAATGTGCACGTTTGCTGGCCATGCTGGCTATAGTTGCCATCCCGGCCTTCGGTCAGGGATATCCGCAAAAGCCCATACGCATCGTGGTGCCGTTTCCGGCGGGAGGCACCACGGATATTCTCGCGCGCGCCATCGGCCAGAAATTGACCGAGCAATGGAAGCAACAAGTCATCATCGACAACCGCCCCGGTGCAGGCGCCAATATCGGCGCTGAGGTTGCAGCCAGGTCGCCGCCCGATGGCTATACCCTGTTTGGCATATCAACCGCGCACGCCATCAATCCCAGCCTGTATGGCAAGCTTGCCTATGATCCCATCAGAGATTTCGCGCCAGTGACCAACGTCGCGGTGGTGTCACAGATTCTGACGGTACATCCGTCATTGCCGGTGAAATCCGTCAAGGCGTTTATCGCCTACGCCAAAGTAAGGCCGGGCGAGTTGAATTACAGCTCGGCAGGTAACGGCAGCCAGCCGCATCTCACCGCTGAATTGTTCAAATCGATGACGGGCGTTGGCATCGTGCATGTGCCGTACAAGGGCGCGCCACCCGCCATGGTGGATTTGCTGGCCGGGCAAGTGGCGATTACGTTTGCCACCGCGCCGTCTGCGGTGCCTTATATACGCACCGGCAAATTGCGCGCACTCGGCGTAAGCACACCCAAGCGTATCAATGCCTTGCCTGACATTCCCACCATCGCTGAAGCCGGTGTGGCCGGATTTGAAGCCGTTGGCTGGAACGGTTTGGTTGTACCCGCAGCTACGCCCACAGCGATTATTGAACGTTTGCACGGCGCCATCGTTAAAATCGTGGAAGAACCGTCCATGAGCAAGTATCTCGCTGATCAAGGCGCCGATCCCTGGACCATGACACCCGCACAGTATGGCGACTACATCAAATCTGAAGTGGCGAAATGGGCCAAAGTCGTCAAGGCGTCAGGCGCGAAGATTGACTGATTGCATGCGGTTTTTCGGCAGACAGGATTGACTATGAAAGATTTATTTGAAGCCGATGCTGCGGCACCCGCACCTGGCGCGCAGTCTGTGCCCGGCACGTCGGCTGAATACACGACGTTAGTGCAATTGCTCGCCGCCATTGGCGTGCCGCTGGGCAAGACACGTGTTCTGGAAGCTGCGCGCCTTACGGGTCTGCGAGGGGCGGGCGGGCGTAGCTACAATGCCGATATGGTGACCGCCGAATTGCAGCAGGCGATGAAGTGCGGCTGGGTGAAACAGGTCACTGCCGGATATGTGTGCGATACCGCCCACGGACAAGCCGCATTTCGCATGGCCGCGCTTACGGGCCAGGTGAAGACGTGGCAACCCGCGATATGGAAGATATTGCAAGTGCCTGTCAATATGGCATCTTGGGATTACACCTATCTGGACGGCAATGCGCTTTCGATCATGCGCGTCGCCGCATGCAGCGGATTCGCCGGCAAGGCGCTGGAAGCGTTGAATGGCTATCTGCGACATTATGACCCGACGCATCTGTTTTTCCGGGCCATGTGCCAACCTTTCGACGCCGCGTTGCTTGAACGGGTGGCACCGGCAGAGCGCGATCATTTTGTCGAGCGCAGCCTGATGTGGATGTTCTACACCCCCAATGATTCTGCATCGCAGTTGGTGCAATGGGCTTGGCAGCGCTGCACAGACGCGGATGTGGCGATCGGGTTGCGCTACCGCACGTGCGAACATCTGTTGTGGCAGAGCCGCATCGATGAAGCGCTGACGTTGATCGCGGGCGACGAATCGGGCAATGCCATCGCCATGCGTGCCGCAGCAGCCGCAATGCGGCGTGAACCGGGTGCGCTGGAACACTACGCACGCGCGTTTGATGCATTGCGTAAAGTAACCAGCAAAAAAGTCGATTTGTTGCCGCTATCCAGCGCGTGGCTGCATGCGGCGGCGCTGATTGTGCAGAATGAACCCAAGGCGCTGGAGCAAGCGCGACGTTTTTGCCGTGCCGAAGCGCGTGCGATTGGCCGTCAGCATGATTGGGCGTGGATACGGCTGCAAGAAGTTGCCGAAGTGCGCCTGGGCGACCGCGAGCCGGAATCGATACATCTCGCGCTGGAGCATGTGCATGGATTAGCGGGTTTGATCGCTTTGGAAACCGCAGCGTGGCTCAAAAAACGTGCCAGCGGTGCGCCGCTGGCGCACGCCAAGCGCTGTGCGCAGGAATTCGTGCGCGCGGGCTACACTTGGGCGGCACGCGAGTGCGAAGCCGCGATCGCGATCCTGGGCGGTCATACGCCGGGCGCTGAATTTGCCGGTACGCTGGCGACGGCGTTCGCTAACGAACAGACGTGGCGACGCGCGCTGGCCGCGATCAATGCGCTGTCGGATGCCAAGCGTGTGGATGCGGAAGACACGCGCTTGGTGTGGATTATTTCGATGACCCGCGACACCGTGGATAACATCGACGCGTGGGAGCAAAAGCGTGGCCCGCGTGGCTGGAACAAAGGCAAACGTGCGACCTACGCGCGATTGTCGAAAACCGATACGCTCACACCGCGCGATGCGCAGGTATGCGGCGCACTGGATCGCATCAGCAGTGTGTCGTATCACGTCGATACCGGGCGCGCTTTGCCGGCGCTGGTGGGGCACCCGCTGGTGTTTTTTGATGATGACCTCGCCACCCCGGTGGAGTTGATTTTAAGCGACCCGGAACTGACCGTTACGCGCAGTAAACAGGGCTTGCGCGTTTCGCTCAATCCCGATTTGCGCGCGGTGTTCGCCAGGCGCGATTACAACCCCTTTGTGCACATCGATGAATCACGCAAGACCGAACGCACCTTGCTCGTGCGCGACACGCCCACGCGCGCACGGGTGGTGCGGCTGACGGCAGCGCACAAGCGTGTGGCCGAACTGGTGGGCGAATCACTGTTGGTGCCGGATGAAGGCGCTGAAGAATTGTCGCGCGCGATTGAATCCGCTGCACGATTTTTTCAGGTGCATTCAGCGGTAGCTTCCGCGTTGCCGGAAGTGGCCGCTGATGCGTCGCTGCGAGCGGAGCTTGCCCCGGCAGGCGACGGCTTGCGGCTGCGTCTCGCGGTGCAGCCATTTAGTAACGCAGGGCCGCGCTACGCGCCCGGTGTGGGTGGTGCCCGTGTGATTGCGGAAGTGGCTGGTGAACGCCGCGCAGCGCTGCGCGATTTGCGCGCGGAGCAGGCCAGCGCCACCGGTGTACTGGATGCCTTGCCCATGCTCGATAGCGACACGCAGGATTTCGAGTGGCATATCGATGAGCCACAAGATTGTTTGCAGTTGGTTGAAACCCTGCAAGGCATGGAGCAACAGGACGGCGCCGTGCGTATTGAGTGGCCGTCCGGCGTGAAATTCAAAGTGACGCGCGCCTATGGTGCAGCAGATTTCAAACTCAATTGCAGTTCCAGCGGCGGCTGGTTTGTTGCCAGCGGCGGGTTGCAACTGGACGAAGGTACGGTGGTTGATATGGCGCGCCTGATCGAGTTTGCGCGGCAATCCGGTGGGCGCTTTGTACCGCTGGGTGAAGGCGGTTTTGTGGCGCTGACCGAAGATCTGCGCCGCCGAATTGATGAATTCGCCAGCCTGGTGGAGCCTTCGCCCGATGGCCTGCGTGTGCATGCCCTGGCCGCAGGCGCGATGGAAGAAATCGCGGAAGGCACCAACTGGACTAGCGACAAAGCATGGGCCGCGCGCATGAAAAAAGTGCGCGAGGCCGAAACACTGGAGCCGGAAGTACCGTCAACCCTGGCGGCGGAATTGCGTGAGTATCAGTTCGAGGGCTATCAATGGCTGGCGCGCCTTGCGCATTGGGGCGCGGGTGCGTGTCTGGCCGATGACATGGGGCTGGGCAAAACGGTGCAGACCCTGGCGCTGTTGCTGCGACGCGCACCCGACGGCGCTGCGCTGGTGGTAGCACCCACGTCGGTGTGCGCGCTGTGGGTGGATGAGGTGCGCCGCTTTGCGCCCACACTCAACGTGCAAACTTTTGGTGCGACGGGTGAACGCGCCGCGCAAATTGCGGAGGCGGGCGCGTTCACCCTGCTGGTGTGCTCGTACACCCTGATGCAGCAGGAAATCGAATTGTTCGCCGCGCGCGAATGGCGCACCGTGGTGCTTGATGAAGCGCAGGCGGTCAAAAACTTTGCCACCAAGCGCGCGCAGGCGGTGTTTTCGCTCAAGGCTGGATTCCGTATTGCCACCACCGGCACGCCAGTGGAAAACCGTCTCGATGAATTGTGGACGCTATTCCGCTTTTTGAATCCGGGTCTATTGGGATCGCGCGAGCGCTTTAACGAGCGCTATGCCGCACCCATTGAGCGTTCACGTGACGGCAAGGCGCGGCAGCGCTTGCGGCGGCTCACGCGGCCCTTTGTCATGCGCCGCCTGAAAAGCGAAGTGCTGACCGAACTGCCGCCGCGCACTGAAATCATCATTCGTGTGGAGCCGGAAGCGCAGGAGCGCGCATTTTACGAAGCACTGCGGCGCGATGCGCTAACCACCATTGAAGGCGGCGCACAACCGCTCGCGCAGCGCCGCTTTCAAGTGTTGGCGCAACTGATGCGGCTGCGGCGAGCCTGCTGCGATCCGCGTCTGGCGGTGCCGGATGCGGCGATCACCGGCGCAAAACTCGAAGCGTTCGCAGGCATCGTCGAAGAACTCGTTGCCAACAAACACAAGGCGCTGGTGTTCAGCCAATTTGTGGATTACCTGCACCTGTTACGCGGCGAACTGGATCGCATGAAAGTGCCGTATCAATACTTGGATGGCTCAACCCCCGCGCCGGAACGCGCACGCGCCGTGGCAGCGTTTCAAAAAGGCGAAGGCGAAATATTTTTGATCAGTCTGCGCGCCGGTGGATTCGGTTTGAATCTCACCGCGGCGGACTACGTAATCATCGCCGACCCGTGGTGGAACCCGGCCGTGGAAGATCAAGCCGCAGCCCGCGCGCATCGCATGGGGCAAGAGCGTCCGGTCACGGTATACCGGCTGGTGATTAAAGGCTCGGTCGAAGAACGCATCATGGCCATGCACAAGGACAAACGTGCGCTGGCTGAGGCCTTGTTCGAAGGCGAGGCGTTTGGCGCTGCGGTGTCGGTGGATGAGTTGGTGCGGTTGATGCGGGAAGAGGCGTGAGGTGACGTATGATGAAGTCAGATGATTAAAAAATAGTATTTATAATCAAATAGATACCAATGCACACTGATGTGGTGCGATCCCTGTGTAGCGATGCAAACGCCTACAACGCAACGCAAGAATTGCTGTAATCTCAGACGCAGGCTATTGCAGAAATCGCGCCGTGGCTGGCTTGTACTACTTGAGTGTTAAACCCCAAAGGAAACAATGATGAAGAACATAAAATGGTTAGTGTTGGCGGCGACCCTCGCGTTAACACCCTCGATGGTAAGTGCGCAGGCAGTACTGAGTGAACGGACACTGTCGTATGGCGCCGCGCTGGAGATGGCGAATGCGGCGATGGAATCGTGCCGCAAGGGCGGCTACCGGGTGACGATTACCGTGCTCAATCGCGCTGGCCGCACCAAGGTTGTATTGCATGATGATGGGGCTGGTCCGCACACGCTCGAAAATAGCCTGCGTAAAGCGTATACCTCACTGACCTTCCGCGTGCCGTCGGGAGAGTTTGGCAAGCGCATGGCCGCCACGCCGCCGCCGCATGCAGCCATTTTGCTCGACAAGGTGACTTCGGGTGAGGGCGCGTTGCCGGTGATGTCCAACAAAGAGGTCATCGGTTCGATCGGCATTTCCGGCGCGCCCGGTGGTCATCTGGACGCAGCCTGCGCGCAAGCGGGTATCGACAAAATTGCAGCGGGGCTTAACTAACCGCGATTGATCGCATGCTGATGCCTGGCGGCGCAGCCCGGCGTCAGTGTGCCGCTGGGCGTTCCTTGATCGACACGCGCCAGTGTATGCGGTCTTCTTCCGGCGGGTAATCGCCGGCCGCCTTGTGATAGGAACAGCGGTTGTCCCAGATGACGATGTCGCCTTTTTGCCATTGATGATGGTATTCGGCGTCGGGCTGAACCATATAGCCGGTAAGTTCTTCGATCAGCGCGTCGCTTTCATCGGACGCAAACCCCTCGACATGCAGAATCTTGCCCGGATCAAAGTACAGCGCCTTGCGTCCGGTTTCGGGATGCACGCGTACCAGTGGATGCAGCGCGGGTTTTTTGTCGCGATCCTCGGGATTGAGCAGAGCCGTGGCCTTGCGTCTCCCGCCGTAGACGTACGCACCGACGCGCCCGGCAATGCGCTCTTTAAGACGGTCGGGCAGGGCATCGTAGGCCGCGTACATGCTGGCAAACAAGGTGTTGCCGCCGCGGCTGGGGATAGCCACACCATAAAGTTGCGTGGCTTTGAAGGGAATGTCGTCGTAGGCGCCGTCGGTGTGCCATCCCGATGCGCCGCGCCCGTAAACTGTCATGTTGAGCTTGCCGTCGGCATCGAATTTGTTGACGCCCAGCAGCGTAATTTCGGGGCAATCAGGGTGGCGAGTGCTCTTTGATGGATGAGGATCGATGCGCCCGAAGCGCTGGCTGTAGGCGAGAAATTCCGCCAGTGCCAGATGCTGCCCACGTACCACCAGCACATTGCATTCCAGCCAGGTGCGGTAGAGCGTATCGAAGGTATCGTCGCTCATGGAACGGACATCAATGCCCTCAGCGATTGCGCCAACTTGCGGCGTCATACGGCGAATTTCAAGCATGGCGAACACTCCTTGTGGCGAATTTGCAGCTTCGGTGAAATGTTACCACCAGCCGGTTGCGCGGGACACGCTGCATTTAATTTGCGATATAGTGGTCGCTCGTGAACGAAGTTTCTATGAGTTCCAACCTGGTTCCAAACCCCGAGCGAAATCACCCAATGATTTTCAGAAAAAAATGCCTGTTGCGGTGTGTGCGGCTTTCCCGGCTGTGTGGTCTGCCGCTGAAATCGACCGTAGCCGCAGCCTTGTTGCTGTGCGGCGCTGCGGTTCAGGCGCAGACAACACAAATAACCCGTCCCATTCGATTGATCGTACCGTATGTGCCCGGCGGTCTGACTGACACACTTTCACGCATTGTGGCCCCGTACATTGCCGAGGAGTTCGGGCAGCAGGTTGTCATCGACAATCGCGGCGGCGGCAACAGCACCATCGGCACTAATCTCATGGCGCGTGCTACGCCGGATGGCCACACCATCGGCATGATCGATGCGGCGTTTCTGATCAACCCCAGCCTGTTGAGCAAGGTGCCCTATGAAACGCCCAAAGAGTTCACCCCTATCGGATTGATTGCGATAGCGCCGCTGGTATTGGTGGTGCATCCCGGCGTGCCGGCGAAAAGCGTTAAGGAATTGGTGGCGCTGGCCAAAACGCAACCAGGCAAGCTGGTATATGGTTCGGCGGGCAACGGTTCAGCGGTGCATCTGGCCGGTGAGCAACTGCGCAGTGCGGCGGCCATTAACATTTTGCACGTGCCATACAAAGGTACCGGTCAGGCCATGAGTGACATTATCGGCGGGCAATTGAACATGATGTTTATGGTGCAGGGCACAGCCAGGCCGCACGTGGCGGGTGGCCGTTTGCGCGCGATGGCGCACACCGCTAAAAAGCGCTCGCGTGCGATGCCCGAGGTGGTTACATTCACCGAAGCAGGTTTCCCCGCAGTCGAAGCAGCAACCATCAATGGGTTGATTGGCCCGGCAGGCTTGCCAAAAGATTTCGTGCAGCGGGTGAACACGGTGGTCGCACGTGCGATGAACACCCGCGAGCAACAAGACAAGCTGCTGGATTTTGGCGCCGATGTCACCACCAACACTCCGGAACAATTTTCGGAGTGGATACGCGCCGAAATGGGCAAGTGGGTCAAGGCGGTGAAGGACTCTGGCGCGAAAGTGGATAACAACTGATGACCATACGTTCTATTACCCCTATCGCGCTCGATCTGCCGTTTGAAGTCGGTGGGCCCAAATCGCAGTTCGCCGGACGCCCGCGGCAGATGGCCATGCTGCTGGTGCGCGTAGAGACGGACGACGGTATCGTCGGTTGGGGCGAGGCCTTTGGTTATGCCGTGTGGCCCGCCACGCGCGTTGCACTGGAAAAGCTGGTGGTACCGATGGCCCTGGGCAAAAACGAGGATGACATCTCAGGCGTCATGGAAGATTTACAGCGCAAGCTGCATATTGTGGGACGTACCGGCCCGGTGGTTTACGCGTTGTCGGGTCTGGACATTGCGTTGTGGGATATTGCAGGCAAGAAGGCGGGCAAACCAGTGTCTGCTTTGCTGGGTGGCGCGCGCCGCACGCAGGTGCCCGCGTATGCAAGCCTTGTACGTTACGGTGATGCGGCATTGGTCGCGCGCAACGCCAAGGCTGCTGCTGTGCGCGGCTTCAAGGCCATCAAGCTGCATGAAATCACGGTAACGGAAGTGAAGGCGGCGCGCGACGCTGTTGGCGCTGACATCAAAATCATGATGGACACCAATTGTCCATGGACTGTTGACGAAGCGCTGGCGGTGGCCAAACAGGTCAAACCTTATGATCTGCTGTGGCTGGAAGAGCCAGTCTATCCACCGGAAGATTTCAAGGGGCTCGCGCGGGTACGTCGTGAGGGCGGCATTGCCGTTTCCGCCGGTGAAAACGCCATGAGTCCGATGGATTTCCGCGCCATGTTTGAAGCAGGCGCCGTCGATTACGCGCAGCCGAGCGTCACCAAAATCGGTGGCATCAGCGAGATGATGCGCATCTACAAATTGGCGCTGGAGCATGGTGTAACGCTGGTGCCGCACTCACCCTACTTCGGCCCCGGCTTGCTCGCGAGCATCCATATGGCCGCAACATTCGAGCGCGAAACGATGGTGGAGTATTCCTTTGTGGAACTTGGCGCCAGTCCGATGGGCGATGCGATTGCAGTGACCGATGGCCGCATGACAGTACCGACCGGGCCGGGTTTGGGGTGCGACCCGGCGGCGGACATCGTTGCGCGGTACAGTGTGGCGTGACTAAATAATAACCTATTGTTTTTATTGATAAATTTTATCGATATACAGCTTGTATCAGCGCGCGCAGATAGCCAATTACAAACGCCTGATTTGCGACTGCCGCGCCCGGGAACATCGGTGAGTGATCGAGTGAAAACGGGCCGTTGAAACCCGCGTCACGATACGCCTGCATGGCGCGAAACATGTCCACGTCGCCATTATCGACGAACGTTTCTTGAAACGTGGGAAACGCGCCGCGCACATTGCGAAAATGCACCATAACGATTTTGCCGAGCCCACCCATGTCGCGTATGGCATCGTAAACGTTCGCGCCCTGCATCTCTTTTACGCAGCCCTGACAAAACAGCATGCCGTTCGAGCGCGACGGCACGCTGTCAAAAATTTTGCGGTACTGATCGAGGCTGGACGCAATATGCGCCGCACCTGCCAGTGCGGGAATGCCATGCGGCACCGGCGGATCATCCGGGTGCAGCGCCATGCGCACGTTGGCTTTTTCGGCGACCGGAATCATCGCGTGCAGAAAATAATTGAGGTTGTCGCGCACCTGCTGTTCCGACACCGGCGGGTTGACCGGCGGCGCGGGGTTTTTTAAGTAGGCATCGTAATCAAACGAAATGTAAGTTGATGTGCCGCGCCCCTGCGTCGGCGCGGAGCGCAGCAGCTTTGACAGCAGCAGCTTGAAGTTGTAGGCGAGTATGGGGATTTCCGTCGCGCCCATTGCCTGCACCGCGTTTTGCAACCAGGCAATTTTGGCGTCGCGCCCGGCGGTGCCGCGCTTCACTTCACCAAAGCCGCTGGTGGCCAGCACCGTGCGCAGTTCAAGGCCGTGCGCGGCCACCGTGGTTTTGGCCTGTTTGAAAAACGCCCTGGCGGAATCGACCGTCGAACAATCAATCGCCGCATTCACGCCCGGCGCATCCGGCAGATCCAGTGCCACGCAATCCACGCCCAGAGTTTTGAGAAACGCGAGGTTCTTTTCTACATCGGCATCCCACACGATTTTGTCTTGTATCAGCATGATGGTCCCTTGATTATTCGCCTTTTACACCGGCGGCAATGACGACTTTTTTCCATTTCACAATTTCGTCGCGTATATATGAGGTCGTCTGTTCTGGCGTCATCGGCGCGGCTTCCGTGCTTTGATTGGCTAGCGCTGTGATGGTGTCTTGCGCGCGCGCGCTTTGATTGATCGCCGTGTTAAGCCGGGTGATAACGCCGCGCGGCACGCCCGTGGGCACGGCAAGCGCCGTGAACGAAACCGATTCAAACCCCGGCAGGCCCGATTCGGCAATGGTGGGTATGTCAGGCAGTGCCGTGCTGCGCGCCAGACTCGAAATGCCCAGCGCACGTATGCGGCCCGATCTCACATGCGGCAGCAGCGCGGGCGCAGAACCAAACATGGTTTCAACCTGCCCGCCGATCAAATCGGGCACGGCGGTTGACGTGCCCTTGTACGGCACATGCAGCATGCTGATGCCCGTTTGCATCTTGAGCAACTCCATCGTCAGATGCAGTCCGCCGCCGATGCCGGTGGACGCGTAAATCATTTTGCCCGCACGCGCCCTGGCAAGCGCCACCAATTCCTGCACCGACTTAACCGGCACCGAAACATTGACCACCAGCAGGTAAGCCGCAAGGCCCAGCATGCCGGTGGATTGAAAATCGCGCGCAAGTTCAAACGGCAGGCTCTTGTACAGCGGCTGGCTGGCCACGATGGAGGTATTCAGCAGCAACAACGTGTACCCGTCGGGTGCAGCGCGTGCAACGATCTCTGCCGCGATATTGCCCGATGCCCCCGCGCGATTGTCTACGATGAATGGCTTGCCCAGCGCATCGGCGAGCCTGGGCGCATAAATGCGCCCGATGATGTCGGCGCTGGAGCCGGGCGGATAGGGCGAAATTACGCGGACGGGTTTGATGGGGTAGGGTTGTGCTGATCCCTTCGACAAGCTCAGGGCAGGCCCAGTCGAAGCGGTTTGCGCGTAAATGCTCGCCGGAATCAAGGCAAGCGTTAACGCCAGAAACAACTGGTGCGGGCGATTGGAGACGTGTGAATCGATAAGTTGCATCGGCATGGTTGTTTCGCGCATTTTATGTGAGGCGCAACAGGGTTGCACTCGTTCGCTCAACGTCTCGGTTGAAGCGCGCGCTTACCGGCGCGCAGCGCCATTTTAGCGTCGCCTTCGAACCGATGGTTAGGCAGCATGGTCAAGGAGCTTGAATGTGTTTGATCCACAATGGCGCTAGATAACCCAGAATCAAACCTGCCAAAATCGCAAGCATGTATCCCTCTATGGGCGAGTCCATCGCGGCGGCCAGCAACAGGCACCCAATGGTAGCGAAGGACATTTGCCAAAGGGCTGGATACCGAAAGACTTTTGGCTCAATTTCTGGTGCGCCAATTGCTCCCAAGATTGCGCCCGCGGCCGCCAGGAAACTTACGCTCGCCACGCTGTAGCCAAAGCGCATTCCACCGAAGAATACGAATACCGCAGCAAGAAATACACTGAATCCACAAATTGCCCACGCCTTTCGCATGTGTGTTGTTGCCTAGTTTTATACAGCAAAAACGCCGCATAACATCGCGGCACGATGAATAACATTGCAAGCTATACCCATAAATTACCGTTTATAAACATATAGTTATAAATAGCTGTGGCGAATTCAACACGGCTAAAATTGGCGTGAAAAGCGACGCCCTTGATAAGGGTAACTACAGATGAAACGACCTGCAATACTGCCGCAATCACGATTCCCGGAAATGCTTACGTTTATTACGGACTGCGGATTCTGCTTGGTTTCGAGCGACGTTCAATTAATCTTAATCCCGATAGCCCGAATCAATTTCTCCAGCGCCACATATTCGCTATCAAACTTCGCCTTGAATTCTTCTGGCGTTGCAGGCGCAACCACTTCACTGCCTTCAGCTGCAAGCGCCTTCACGGTGTCGGGCGCGTTCATACCTTGACTGATGACCGAGGCGAGTGCGCGCACGATGGGGCGTGGCGTGCCTGCGGGCGCCACATAGCCGTAGGTGTTGTGGCACTGAAAGCCGGGCACGCCGGCTTCTCTCACGGTGGGAAGGTCGGGCAATAGCGCAGAGCGTTTTACGGCGGTGAGTCCAAGCCCGCGCAGCTTGCCTGATTTCATGTGCGGGCCGGTGGCGGCGATGATGGAAAACGTGGTTTGAATTTGTCCGCCGATGACATCCACCACCGCGAGCGACGCGCCTTTGTAGGGCACATGCTCGATGCTCGCGCCGGTCATTAATTTGAAGCGTTCCCAGCCGATGTGGCCGGTGGTGCCCATGCCTTGCGAGCCGTAGCTCAGTGCGTTGGGTTTGCTTTTTGCGTAGGCAATCAATTCTTTTACCGATTTGACCGGCAGCGATGGGTTGACCACCAGCACGTAAGGCTGCGTGGTCAACTGCGCGATGGGGATGAACGTGGTGCGCACGTCGTAGGTGGCGCGTTTGAATATGCCGTTCATCATCAGCGTTTCGGATGCGCCGAGCAGCGTGTAGCCGTCGGGCACAGCTTGCGCCACCAGGTCCATAGCGATCACCGTGCCGCCGCCGGGCCGGTTATCGACAATCACGGATTGCCCCCAGCGTTCCACAAGTTTTTGTGCGCCGAGACGCGTCATGTTGTCGAGGCCGCCGCCGGGCGCGATGCCGATGATGATTCGGATGGGTTTCTTAGGGTAATCGGGCAGCTTGTCCTGCGCGATTGCGGATGTTGCCGCAAGGCCGCACGCGGCGCACACACTGCCGAGAGGCATGCGTTGAATGATATTCATGGATTTTTTCATGTGTTGCACGGTATCAGAAATTCACCGCTTTCGGTCACATGTAGTGTGGGTGGCGGCTGCAAAATCTGTCGCGCCGTGCAAGAATGGACGCATGTTGAAGATGCGCAAATCTTATGGGCTGTGGATACTTGTGTGGATGGCAGTTTCACTGCTGGGCTGCGTTTGGGTTACGCAAAACGAGATTGAACAACAGCGTAACGCCTTTGAAACCGACGCGCGCATCGTGCATCGGCTGCTGAGCCAGCGCGCGGTGCAGCACGATGCGATCATGTCAACCCTGGCGCTGCTGCAATCCAGCGTCGATGCGTCGCGCCCGGAGCAACGATTGTCTTCGGTGTATCCGCAGATTCTGGCGGTGAGGCGGCGCGACG
This sequence comes from Betaproteobacteria bacterium, assembly GCA_947486575.1. GTDB lineage: Bacteria > Pseudomonadota > Gammaproteobacteria > Burkholderiales > SG8-41 > UBA5216. The sequence continues at coordinate 27,309 of CANKUB010000017.1, forward strand.
CTGGCCAACAGTGGGAGGAATCGCAATTCGCCCGGGCCGCCGAGCAATCGCGAGCCGTCAAACGCCCGGTGCTCGCGGATGCCGATTTCACCAATGGCCGCTATTGGATGGTGTTTTCGGCGGCGGCCAGTTACGCAATGCAGATCGATATGCGCGGACTTGCGCAGTGGAGTGAGTGGCCAATGCAGCCGGAGAGCAGCCCGGTGCGCGTCACACTCGAAAGCGCGGGCCAGCGTTTTGTGCTGCAGCCGGGCAAGGGTGACGCCCACGGTTGGCGGTTTGATTTTTCCAAGCATCTTGCGGCGGAAAGTCAGCCGTTTGATGTGGTGGCGGTGCGTCACGTGGGCTGGGCGCAATTGCCCTGGGGCTGGATGCTCGCGTGGGTGGGGCTGGTCAGCCTGCTGCTCGCCGGATTGCTCGCGGCACAACGTCAGCGGGCAGCCCGCCGCCGTGCCGAAGAACTGTTGCGTCTGGGACAGGTGGCACGCCTGAACACACTGGGTGAACTCGCGGCAGGCATGGCGCACGAAGTGAATCAACCGCTGGCCGCAATACTGGCCAACACGCAAGCCGCCGGTCGCCTGCTTGCCGAGAAGCCTCCGGATATTGAGACGGCGCGCGAGGCCATGAAGCACGCGGTGCAGCAGGCGCAGCGCGCGGCGGAAGTGGTGGGTCGTTTGCGCCGTTCAGTGGAATTGCCGGATCGGGCGGCGCAATTACAGCCGGTCGATTTGCGCGCCGCAGTGAACAATGCCCTGTATCTGCTGGAGCCGCAATTGCGGCAACTCGGCGTGACCCCCGAATTGGCTGAGGCAGCCAGCCCGATTGTTCATGCTGATCCCGTGGCGGTCGAGCAGATTATTCATAACCTGCTGATGAATGCGATGCAGGCGTTGGAGCGCGTGCCGCCCGGTGACCGAAAGCTGATACTTGCACTGAGCGCTGCCGACGGGCTGGGCGTTTTTAGTGTGCGGGATAGCGGGCCGGGCATTGCGGCGGATGTGCTGCCGCGCATCTTCGAGCCGTTTTTCACCACGCGCGAGGGCGGGTTGGGGCTGGGTTTGAGTTTGTGTGAAACGCTCGCCACCCGTATGAACGGCACGCTGACGGCGGCTAATCATGCGGCGGGCGGGGCGGAATTTGTCCTGCGTTTGCCCATGACGGGTCAGGCATGAACACACCGCTGACGTCATTGTCGCCGTTGATTCATTTAATCGACGACGATGAAGCGGTGCGCAATGCGCTGTCGCTGTTGATCAGCACGGTTGGCTTGCGTGTGCAGACGTGGGCCGAGCCGCAGACGTTTATGGCGGCGTTTGATCGCGACAGCATCGGCGCCATCGTGCTCGATGTGCGCATGCCGGGTGTCAGCGGTCTGACGGTGTTGCAGCAATTGGTGGAGCAGGGGGTGGATCAGCCGGTCATCATGTTGACGGGGCACGGCACGGTGGATATGTGCCGCCGCGCGTTCAAGGCGGGCGCAGCTGAGTTTCTCGAAAAGCCGGTGAATGACGATGCATTGATTGAGGCACTGCAAAATGCGGTGCGCCAACATGTGCGCACACGCGAGCGACATCAAGTCAACCATCAGGCTCGCGAGCGTTATGCACAACTTTCTGAACGCGAGCGTGAGGTGCTGGGCTTGATCATCAGTGGATTAACCAACAAGGAAATAGGCCGCGCGCTGGCGTTATCGCCGCGCACCGTGGAGACCCACCGCGCCAATCTGTTTGCCAAGCTGGGCGCGGAGTCGCTGGCGGAATTGATCCGCCGTTACGCGACATTGGTGGACGCCGCAGAAGGCTAAATCTGCTGGCTCCGTAGTTGTACGGAGGTGCGCGCGTAGCCGTACGAATAGCTGTGCAAACCGCGTATCGATAATCTCCTGATCATGCGCTTCATGGTGAAGTGCAAGTAAAAAATACAGGAGAATCAATATGTTACGTAATTCTAAGGCAGTTGCTCGTGTGTTGCTGATCAGCGTGACTGCGCTTTCCATTCCCGCGCAGGCGCAAAGCGTGCGTACTGAGAAAAACATGTCGCTGGAACTGGCTAACCAGATTGCGGCAGCCACCGTTGCTTCGTGCGCGGCGAGCAATTATGCAGTGACCGCCACGGTGGTGGATCGCGCCGGCGGCGTCCGCGCGGTGCAGCGTGCCGACAACGCCGGGCCACATACGCTGGGCGCTAGTCTGCAAAAAGCCTATACCTCAGCATCGGCCAAGAACACCACGCTGGCGATGATGGAAGCATCGCAAAAGAATCCGGCCGCCGCCAATCTCGTGCATATCCCCGGTTATCTGCTGCTCGGTGGCGGCGTACCCGTGCGCGTAGGCAATGAGGTAATCGGTGCGGTGGGCGTGGGCGGTGCGCCGGGCGGTCATCTTGACGAGGCCTGCGCCAACGCTGGTATTGAGAAAGTGAAAGACCTGTTGAAGTAAGGCTACGATACATCCCATCAGGAGACTGCGCAATGAACATCCTACAGCACCAACCAATGGCAGGACATGCTTCAACCCGTTCGTTGCGCGGCCTTTTCATGGCAGCAGCGCTGACAGCAGCGTGTTTGACAGCTATTGCGGCGGCACCGGAAGCCTATGCGCAAGTGCGGCCCACTGCACCGGAAGCTGCGCGTTACACAGGGCTGCACGCTGCCGCGCACAGTGGCAACGTGGCGCAGATTGAGGCAGCGATCAAGGCCGGTGAAGACATCGACCGCCGTGATGCGTATGGCCGTACGGCGCTGCATATTGCGACATTCGCAGGCAAACCCGACGCAGTGAACGTGCTGATCAAGAGCGGTGCAAAGACGGCATTGCTGGAGAATGACAAATACGATGCGGTTACAGTGGCCGCAGTAGCCGATGACGAGGCCACGTTACGCGCACTATTGAACGGCGGTGCCAGTGCCAAGTTGATGACCAGCCGTTACGATGGCACGGCGCTGATCGCGGCAGCGCATCTTGGCCACGATGGTGTGGTCAAACAATTGATCGCCGCGGGTGCGCCGCTGGATCACGTGAATAACCTGCACTGGACGGCGCTGATCGAATCGATCGTGCTGGGTAATGGCGGCGCACGCCATGTTGAAACGTTGCGGGCGCTGGTGAAGGCGGGTGCCAATCTGCAGCTCACCGACCGCAGCCGCAACACGCCACTGGCGCTGGCACGTTCGCGGGGTTACACCGAGATGGTGAAAATTCTGCTGGAGGCCGGCGCGAAGTAAGATGGCCGCCTGCGGAGCGCGTTACTTGGCAGCGGCATTTTGCGCCGCACCGCCGGGTACAAAGAAAACCATCAGGTTACCCAGCACAATAGAGACCGCCAGTCCGTAAAATGCCGCCTGCAGCCCGTGCGCGTCGGCAATCATGCCGAACAGCGCTGGTGAAATGCTGCTGCCAATGGCGCTGATGGAGAACTGCACGGCGACACCGGTACCGGCAAGATGGCGCGGCGTGCATTCAATGGCCCACGCCTGCAGCACTGAGCGCATGGCATACAGGAACGAGCCGACCAGGCCGACAAACACCACGAACCAGATGCTGTTGCCGGCGAGCACCATGCCGGCAATGGTGACGCCGGTGAGCACCATGCTCGACATCACCACGCGGCGGCGACCCCATTTGTCCGACAGGTGGCCCGCGACGGGGCTGGCAGCAAACCCGGCAATCTGCAGTACCGCCATGCACACGCCGACCAGAAAAGGGTTGTAGCCCAGTTCATAGGCCAGATACAGCGGCAAGAACGTCAGCAAGCCCGCTTGTGTCAGCGAGCGGAACATGGCGCTCACCGAAACCAGCATCAGTGCCTTGTTGCGCAACAGCGAGCCGACGTCAGCCATGTACTGGCGCGCGCTCCAGGGTTGCGCGGCTTTGGCGTTGATGTCGCTGGCGTCGTGATTTTTGGCCGCGCTGAACGCGCCCAGCAAAACCAGAATCATCGCCGCCATCAAAACCCCGGGCACCACGTTCATTACCACCACCGTGCGCCAGCTAAACCACGTGAGCAGCGCGCCAATCACCAGCGGTGCCAACGCCTCGCCCAGATTGCCCGCCATGCCGTGCACCGACAATACAAAGCCCTTGCGTTGCGGATAGCGGTAGGCGAGCAGGGGAATCGCAGCCGGGTGCCAGATGTTGTTGCCGATGCCTACCAGCGCCATGCACAACAGCAGCACGCCGTAACTGTGGGTGAGCGCCATTACCGCGTACGGCACGCCAATCCAGATCAGCGCCAGCACCAGCAGGTAACCTTTTTTGCCGTAGGCATCGACCACGGCACCGCCAGGCAGGTTGGCGATGGCACCAACCACGTGCTGTACGGTGAGAATGAAGCCGATTTGTGTGTACGTCAGCCCGAGTTCCTTGCCAATCAGTGGCAGCAGCAGGTAAAACGTCGCCGGATACCAGTGAGTGAGGCCGTGTCCGGCAGAAATCAGGCCGACTTCCCTGATGTATTGGGCGCGGGGAATGGTTGAAGCGGCGGTTGTTGCAGTGTTCATTTGGCAGGCAGGAATCCTTTGCAGAGATGATAGCACCGCAGGGCATCGTATAATCGTGACCTTCAAACACAACCACAGTGACCGCGCACCATGCGCTCAGACCTCGAACGATTTTTCAGCCCGAAATCCATCGCCCTCATCGGCGCATCCCAGGACCTCATCACCATCAGCGGCCAGCCATTGAGCCATCTGCTGAATCACGGTTACAGCGGCAAGCTGTATCCCGTCAATCCGCGTTATCCGGAAATCCTTGGGCACAAGTGTTACCCCGCGGTAGCCGACCTTCCGGAGACGCCTGATCTCGCCATTATTCTGATCAACGCCGCGCGCGTGGCGGATATTCTGGAGCAATGCGGTAAAAAGGGCGTGCCCTATGTAGTTATTTTCACTTCGGGTTTTTCCGAAACAGGCGGCGAAGGCGTGGCGCTTCAAAAACGCCTGACCGACATTGCGCGCCAGTACAACATCGGCGTCATCGGCCCCAACTGCCAGGGCATGATGAACGTGGCCGACAAAGTATGGGCGGGCTTTGGCTCGGTTTTTTTCACGCAGGAGTTTCCAGCGGGTGGCGTGAGCATGGTGTCGCAGTCGGGAGGCTTCGGGTTCTCGGTGCTGGCGCTGTCCTCGCTTGATGGCGGGCTTGCATTCCGGCAGATGGTGACCACCGGCAATGAAATTGGCGTCTCTACGCTCGACTTTGTCGATTACTTCATACGCGATCCGCAAACCAGCATGATTGTTGGCTATATCGAAGGCGTGAAAGACGCGCATCGTCTGCTCGGCATCGGCATGAAGGCTATGGACGCCGGCAAACCGATACTGATGTGGAAAGTCGGCAATACCGACGAGGGACAGAAGGCGGCGGCGTCCCACACCGCCAACCTGGGCGGTGCGATGGCGCTTTACAAGGCCGCGTTCAAGCAGACGGGCATCATTCAGATTGACGACATACAGGACATGGTGGATTACGGTCGCATGTTCCGCTGCGGCAAACTGCCCAAGGGCAATCGTATCGCGATGATCACCGTGTCGGGTGGTGCGGGCATATTGATGACCGACGAGTGCATTTCCGGCGGTATGAGGCTGGCGGAACTGGCGCCGGAGACGGTGGAGCAATTGCGCGCGTTTGTGCCCTCCTATGGCTCGCTTGGTAATCCAGTGGATGTGACCGCTTCGATTTTCAATGACCTCGCATTGATCCGGCGCACGCTACAGGCGATTGTGGATGATCCGGGCGTCGATTGCATTGCCTTGCTCAACGCCTCATTGCAGGGGGAGATTGCCACCAAAATCGCTGCGGAAATTATCGCGATTGCGAAAACCACAGACAAGCCGATTGCCGCCGCCTGGAGTGCGCGCGATGTGATGGCGAAGGACGCGTATGCCGCGCTGGATGAAGCGCGCATTCCGCACTACAAGTCACCCGTGCGCTGCGGGCGCGCGTTTGCCGCGATGAGCGGCTATGCCGAAGCCAAACGCCGCATCGAAGCGCAACGCCATGAGCAGCCACTGGTGTTGAAAAAAACACAATCAAAACAATTACTTACGAATTTGGCGACGGACGTAGCCGAATACCAAGCAAAGAAGGTGCTGGCTGAATACGGCATTCCGGTGACGCAAGAAGAGCTCGCCACCACACGCGAACAGGCGCTGGTGATCGCGAAAAAAATCGGCTACCCGGTGGCGATCAAGGTGCAGTCGCCCGACATTTCGCATAAGACCGAAGCCAAAGCGGTGAAGCTCGGTTTGAATACCGATGCTGAACTCGCGGCCGCGTACGATGAGGTGCTGGCCAACGCCAAAGCCTATAACGCCAAGGCGCAACTCGATGGCGTGCTGGTGCAGGAAATGCTGCGCGGCGGTACCGAAGCGATACTGGGCATCACCAACGATCCGCTGTTTGGCCCGGCGGTGATGTTCGGCCTCGGCGGAATTTTCGCCGAGATCATGAAGGATGTGTCGTTTCGCCTGGCGCCCGTAACGCTATCGATGGCGCACGAGATGATTGCCGAGATCAAGGGCTACCCGCTATTGGCCGGTGCTCGCGGTCGTGCGCATGCCGATGTGGATGCACTGGCTGATGCCATCGTGAAGCTGTCGGCGCTGGCGGTGGACCTGAAGGACCAGGTTGCGGAGCTGGATATCAATCCGCTGTTTGTGATGGCGCGGGGTAAAGGCGTGAAGGCAGCGGATGCCTTGATACGTCCCAAGATTAAAAGCTAGGAGTCTTTGCGATGTTTACTAACAGTCCCTACACCCCTGAAGTAGTTGCGTTCCGTGATGAAGTCGCCCGCTTCCTGCGCAAGGAAGTTGATCCACGCTCGCGCCAGATCGAAGAAGACGATGCCATACCCGACGAGTTGATGAAGCTAGCCCGCGAGATGGGCTTGTTCGGGCTCACCATTCCCGAAGAGTACGGTGGCAGCGGCTTAACACTGGCAGGCAAGTGTGCGATCGAAGAGGTCATGGGCTCGACCAATTATGGCTTTGCCACGGTGATCGGCAACCACACCGGCATCAGCACCGCAGGCATTGTGGCGCTGGGCAATGATGCGCAAAAGAAAAAGTATCTGCCGCCCATGGCCAGCGGCGAATGGGTGGGCACTTTTTCGTTGACAGAGCCATCTGCGGGGTCGTCCCCTGCCGACATGCGCACCACGGCGGTCAAAAAAGGCGACCGCTATGTGCTGAATGGCGAGAAAATCTATATCACCAATGCCAGTATTGCCAATGTCTACACGGTGATGGCGATTACCGATAAATCCAAGGGCATCAAAGGCATTTCGGCGTTTATCGTCGAGCGTAACTTCAAGGGTTTCAGCGTTGGCAAGAATGAATTGAAGATGGGCATGCACGGCTGCTCTACCGCACCGCTGGCGTTTACCGATTGCGAAGTGCCAGCCGAGAACCTTCTGGGTGGCGAAGGCTTGGGCTACATACAGGCGATGAAGACGCTGACGGCAGGGCGCGTTACCGTATCTGCGCGCGCGTGCGGCATGATGGATCACCTGATCAACCGCTGCGTGGATTTTATGAAGGTGCGCACGCAGGGCGGTAAAAAACTCGCCGAACATCAGGGCTTGCAATGGATGCTGGCTGACATGAGCGTGCAGCGCGACGCGGCACGCGGATTGACTTATCGCGCCATTGATACGCTGATGCGCGGCGAACGGGGCACGATGGAAGCCTCTGCGGCGAAACTCTATTCGACGGAGGCACTGGGCAAGGTGGTGGACGCCGCGGTGCAAATCCACGGCGGCATGGGTTATATGCGCGAAGCGGGCATTGAAACCATGTATCGCGATGCACGCATTGTGCGGATTTACGAGGGCAGTTCCGAGATACAGCGCAATATCATCGGTGGTCTGCTGCTCAAAGAGTGATGTTGTAACCATTTGTTTTATAGGGATTATTTGTGGCTAGTGTAATGGCGTTATTGAGTCTCGAGGGTCAGGTCAGCGTGATCACCGGTGGCGCAACGGGCATTGGTTTTCAGATGGCGACCGGACTGGCTGAAGCCGGATCAAACATCGTGCTGTGCTCACGCAAGGTCGAAGTGTGCGAAGAAGCCTGCGCCAAGCTCGACAAGCTCGGTGTGAAAACACTGGCGGTGGCGTGCGATGTGACTAAGCCCGATCAGGTTGAGTCCATGAAAGACGCCGTGCTCAAAAAATTCGGCCGTGTCGACATGCTGATGAACAACGCAGGCCGCGCGTGGGTCGCGCCGCCGGAAGAGATGCCGCTGGATCGCTGGCAACAGGTGATGGATTTGAATATCAATGCAGCGCTGATTTGCTCGCAGGTGATCGGCCGCGAATTCATCAAGCAAAAGCGCGGAAAAATTATCAATATCGCATCGATCGCCGGTGTGGTTGGGCGCAACCCCGCGGCGTATAGCAGCATTGCCTACAGCACGAGCAAGGGCGCGCTGGTGCACTTCACGCGCGATCTGGCGGTGAAATGGGCGCAGCACAATATTCAGGTCAACTGCATCTGCCCCGGGTTTTTTGTGACGCCATTGAACGAGAAACTATTTGAACGTAATCGTGAATACCTTGAAGCAGAAGTGCCGTCGCATCGCACCGGCGGTCCGGATGACCTGAAAGGCGCGGCCGTGCTGCTGGCTTCACAGGCGTCGAATCACATCACGGGCGTCATTCTGCCAGTGGATGGCGGAACGGTCGCTTGGTAAACATTCCATGAGTAACGACCGTAAGTACCCCGATTTGCACGATCACCTCGCCGCACTGAAAAAAGCCGGTCTCTTGCTCACCATCAATCGCCAGATCGACAAGGATGCCGAGATGCATCCGCTCGTGCGCTGGCAGTATGTCGGCGGTATCGAGCAAGAAGAACGCAAGGCGTTTTTGTTCACCAATGTGGTGGATGGCAAGGGGCGCAAATACAATTTCCCGGTGGTGGTGGGAGCGCTGGCTGCGAATCCAGCGGTGTACCTCACCGGCATGCAATCGTCAGCCGAGGATGTAGAAAGGCGCTGGGGCGAGGCGACAGCGAATCCGATTCCGCCACGCGTGGTTCAACAGGCAGCGTGTCAGGAAGTGGTGATTGAAGGCGAGGGCTTGAAGGGGGAAGGCAACGGCCTCGACAGCCTGCCGATTCCGGTCTCCACGCCGGGGTTCGACAGCACGCCGACGCTCACCGCGACCAATGTGATCACCAAAGACCCGGATAGTGGCATTCAGAATCACGGCACCTATCGCGCTGGACTCAAGGCATCTGATCGGCTGGTGATACGCATGGCCACTCGCACTGGTGGCGCTGGCGGCTACCGGCACTATCTCAAACATCAACAGCGCGGCGATAAGGAAATGCCGTGCGCCATTGTGCTGGGGTGTCCGCCGTGCGTCGCATACGTGGCGCCGATGAAATTGCCGGTGGATGTCGACGAGATTGGTGTGGCAGGCGGATTGGCTGGTGCGCCGATCAACGTGGTGAGGGCGCGTACTGTGGATTTGCTGGTGCCTGCCGAAGCCGAAATCGTGATCGAGGGTTTTGTCGATACCGAGTATCTCGAACCGGAAGGCCCGTTTGGTGAATCGCACGGCCACGTGGCTCTCGAAGAATTCAATATGCCGATGCGCGTGACGGCGATTACGCATCGCAAAGACGCTGTGGTAGCGTCTTACCTGTCGCAGGTGACGCCGAGTGAATCCAGCGCGATCAAGCTGGTGTCGTATGAGCCGATGTTTCTGAATCATCTGCGCAAGACGCTCGGCATACGTGGCGTCAAACGGGTAAAACTGCACGAGCGATTGACAGCGCTCCGGCGCATCATCATTGTGGTGGTCGAAAAGAACACGCCCAGAACCGAAATCTGGCGCGCCTTGCAAGGCGCGAGCGCGTTTCGCGCGGACTGCGGCAAGATTTGTATCGCCGTCGACGAAGATATCGATCCTGAAAACGCCGATGCGATTTTCTGGGCAATGGCGTTTCGCATGAATCCGGTGGAAGACTTGCAGGTGATCAACTACCGCAGTCCCGGTCACGGCCCGGAACGGGAGCACGAGGCCGAACGGCAGGACGCTACGCTGCTGATGGATGCCACGAAAAAAGAAGAGTTGCCGCCGCTGGCATTGCCCAAAAAGGAATATATGGAGCGCGCAGGCAAAATTTGGGACGAACTGGGCTTGCCCAAGCGTCGCGCGCAAGCGCCGTGGTTCGGTCCGGGCGATGGCGACTGGCTGCCGCAATGGGACGCGGCGGCCAAGCGTGCCGTTGAAGGGCGTTATCTTGAAAATGGCAAGATCAGCCAGACGCAAAAGCGCAGAGGATTAAAACCCGAGACAGGGTTTCGGCCGGACAACTGATGAGGCTTGGTGCAGCCGTACTTCTGTTGGCGGGCGCGCACGTTGGTAGTTGGATGCGGTGTAGTATGTCTGCAGGTCATGGCAAATGCGAATCGATTAACTATATGATATTAAAGAATAATTGTAGATATGTCTGGCTGGCTGTGCTGGCGCTGTGTGCGCTTGCTTGCTTCGGCGCTGCGCAGGCGGCAGAGGGCCTGTTCCCAAATCCGACAGTGATGGCCCCGCCGCAAAAGCCGACCCGGATTCCCGAGTTTGACTTCGCCAACCTGCACGGTGGGTCGCTGAAGTCGTCCGAGTTGAAAGGCAAGGTGATCATCATCCGCTTCTGGGCAACCTGGTGAGACATCTGCCGAAGCGAAATGCCTTCCGTGCAGAGGGCACACAAGGAGTACCCCGCAAAGGATGTTGTTGTTATGACCGTTTCACTGGATGGCGGCGATGGTTTGGCAGTGAAAAAATTTATGGATGAACACAAATACACCATGCCGTCGGCGCACGATAAAGGCATGGCGTATGGCCGCGCGATAAATGTGCGCGGCGTGCCTTCAACGGTTATTATTGATCGCCAGCAGAATATCGTTGCGCAAGGCATGGGCCCGCTGGCGCTGGAGAGGCCCGATATCCGGAAAATGATTCAAACTCTCGTGGCGAAGCAAAACTGACCCGCGAGCCGATTTACAAACCCAGGCAAGGAGGCTGTAATGAATTTACGAATGTTGAAATCCCTGCTGGCGGGGATGGCGCTGATGCTGGCGTCGCAATCCGGCCATGCATTGCAGGTGGGCGACAAGGCGCCGGATTTTTCGTTGCCATCGACGAAAGGTACCAATGTCAGGCTTAGCGATTTCGCCGGCAAGCAGTCAGTGGTGATCTTTACCTACATCGGCGCGTTTACCAAGACTTGAACGCAGGAAGCGCTCGGCTTTCAACTGGATCTACCCAAGTTTGAAGCCGTAAACGCCCAGGTCCTGGGCGTCAGTGTAGATTTCCTAGATGCGAACCGCACGTGGGTTGAGAAGATGGGTGTAACGTATCCCGTGTTGACCGATCTGCCGCGCACGATGTTGCGTGCATATGATGCACTGTTCGACGATCCTGAAATGACTAAGAGCTCACGTATTTCCACTTATTTGCGTGCGCAGCGAGCGTGGTATGTAATCGACAAACAGGGCTTCGTGCGCTACATGAAGGTGGGATCGACCTCGCTGATACCGAGTGACGAACTGATTGAAGTAGTGAAAAAATACAATCAGTAGAATAGCGTCTGACGCAAAGGCGGCGCGCGGGGGCTAATCCACCCGCGCGCCCGACAGCTTGATCACATTCGCCCACTTGGCGATTTCCGTTTTTACATGTGCGGTAAATTGTTCACGCGTGCTGCCCACAGGTACCACGCCTTCTTCGCCCAAGCGCTGTTTGATATCCGTGCTCTGCATAATTTTTGCCACTGCGGCATTGAGCAGATTCAGAATATCAGCCGACGTGCCTGCCGGTGCAAACAACCCGTACCACTGGCTTGATTCATAACCTTTTAATCCGGCCTCGGCAACCGTAGGCAGATTGGGCATTACTGGCAAGCGTTCACGGCTGGTAACGGCCAGCGCGCGCAGGCGATTCGTTTTGATATGCGGCCCGGCGTTAATGGCGGGCAAAAACATGATCATCGCTTCGCCGCCCATCAACCCGATCATTGCAGGGCCGGAACCGCGATACGGAATATGCACCATCTTCACGCCAGCCATCACATTAAACAGTTCGCCCGCCAGATGCGGCGTGCTGCCGCTGCCCGAACCTGCAAATCCGATTTCGCCGGGCTTGGTTCTGGCCAGCGTGATCAACTCGCTCACGGATTTTGCGGGTAACGAGGGATGTGCTACCACTACGTTGGGGCCAAACGCAATCAGGCTGATCGCCTCGAAATCGCGCACCGGGTCATACGGCGCTTTGCGATAGAGACTGGGCGAAGTGACAAAGTTCGCGCCGTTAACCATCAACGAATAGCCGTCCTTTGCTGATTTGGCGACGACTTCGCTGCCGATCATGCCGTTGGCACCACCACGATTTTCGACCACGAATGTGCGGCCAAGAGTTTCGGAGAGCTTGGCTGCGGTGAGTCGACCAAGGCTGTCAACGCCGCCGCCAGCGGGGAACGGGACGATGATGCGTACGGGGGAGGCGGGATAGGCCTGTCCTGAGCCTGTCGAACTGGTTTGCGCGTGAGTGAGCGAAGATGTAGCGCTGCTAATAATTAGTACAGCAGCCAAAGCAAGTTGGTTGTCGAAAGAAAATGTAGAAAAACCAGGGTTGTCATTCCCGCGAAGGCGCAAATCCATAACACTACCTGCAATACCAACACGCGTTATGGATTCCCGCCTTTGCAGGAACGACAGGGTTTTTGAATCGGCTTGGCTCATGATTGCAGACCCAGCAATTGTGCGCCCGTGCCCCAGCAAATTTCGCGTAGTGCAGCGTTCGATAACTTATTGTTTTTATCGATATTGTTAACGGGATCTGGATCGCGTAACGGAAACGGATAATCGCTTCCGAGCGCGACTTTGCCTGTGCCCACGCGCTCTATCAAATAGCGCAAAGCTGCATCGTCGTGAAGAATCGTGTCGTAGTAGAGATTGTCGGAATATTTTTCCAGCGGCAGTTTCGCAGCGCCGCGCGCGAACGGTGGCGCTGTAGTGCGCCCGCGATCAATGCGGCCAAATTGATACGGCACACAACCACCGCCATGCACCAGCAGCACGCGTAGTTTTGGAAAGCGGTCGAACACGCCGCCCAGCAGCAACGCCGCCGCTGCGTAAGTGGTCTCGGCAGGATTGCCAACAAGGATTTGCAGAAACAGCCGCCGGATGCGCGGTGGCACATTGAGGTCGGCCGGATGAACAATCACCGGCACGTTCAACGCTTCGCACGCTTTCCAGAATGGGTCGAACATCGGTGCATCGAGGCCTTCTTCCTCAACACGCGCGCCAATCTGCACCGCGCGGTGGCCCAGCGTTTTTACGGCGTGGGTCAATTCTGCGGCCGCCAGTTCGCCCGATTGCAGGGGCACCATCGCGGCAGCGGCGTAACGATCCGGACGCCTGGCGACCAATTCTGCCAGCGACTCATTTTGCAGGCGCGTGAACCACTGCCCCGCGTCGTCATTCAGGTGATAAGCCGCGAGGTCCATCCAGCCGGAAACCAGTTGCACGTCGATACCTGCCTCATCCATCCATTTCAGGCGTGCTGATTCATCGATGAGTGTCGGGATTAATGGCATGCCGGTCAAACGCCCGCCGACTTCGAGACGCGTGGCACCATCGTCAGATTTCACCACGCGAATACCGTGTGCCGCACCTTCGGCGTTGACGCGATCAACGACCGACTGGCCTACGTGATGAGCGTGGATGTCGAGGCAGGGGGGCTGGGTTGTATTCAAGGTGTCGTTCTCATTAAACAAAGTCGAAGGCTTTTTAACCACAAATACCCACAGATAACTTCAAAAGGTTTTGACCTTATCAGTGTTTATCTGTGGTTCAAGACCTTTTCGCTATTTCGCGCGCTGCCAGGCCGTAATCAGCACACGCGCAGCCCACTCTACTGCCATCTCGCGTTTGTAAGCCGCCGAGCCGCGCACATCTGCCACCGGCTGCGCCAGCGTGCGCACTGTTTGTACAGACTCGCGTATTGCCTGTTCTGATAGCGGCTTGCCGATTAAATCAACAAGATCAAGCACGATGGGTTTCCAGCCCATGCAGCCCACCACGACGCGCGCAGCCGCGCAGTCACCCGCAACATCGAGCGTTATTTTGGCAGCCACGTTCACCGTCGGGATTTCCAATTCCCCGCGCAGCATATATTTATGGAAGGCCGAACCGGTGCGCGCATGCAAAGCATCAACCCCAATGCTCACTACCAGTTCATCTTTGGCGAAACGATTTTGAAACGCTTCGTCAAGCGCCAACGTGCGACGTCCCTGCGGGCCAGCGACGGTAACGCGCGCATGCAGTGCCAGCAACGCAATCGGCAGATCAAAGCCGCCGATCAACGGGCCAATGCTGCCGCCGAGTGTAATCATGCGTCGCAACCGCGTGTGGCCGACTGCTTCAAGTGCATCATGAATGGCTTGCCAGCCGGTTTTTACTTTTGCCTCGTCGTAAATGCGTTGCTGGTTAACGGCCGAACCGATATGCAGCGCGCTCTTTGCATCAATGCACAGATCGAGAAGCTCAGGCACGCGAGCCAGCGACACCAGTCGTTTCGCCTGTGGATAGCCCGTGCGTTCACGGCGCAGTGCGTGCGACATGCCGCCGGATACCAGCGCGCTCTCTCCTTCGGCATAAAGCGCAACGGCTTCCTCAACAGATATCGCAACAATAAACTCAGGAATAAATGGGCGTGGCCCGGAGGGTCTACCCACCGACAGCCGTGACCACATGCCGCCTTTGGGTTCCACAGCGGGCAGCGCTATTTCATCGGCGTACAGCTCAGGATGCAGCGCGCGATGAATTTTTTCCGAGGTGATGGGTAAGTCATGAATGCGCACACCTACGGCATCGGAGATGGCATTGGCGATAGCTGCCGGAATGGCATCAAGACCGATTTCACCCAAACCTTTTGCGCCAAACGGGCCTGAAGGCTCATACGAATCCGCGAAAGCGACATGCATCACCGGCAGATTCGCCGCACCCGGCAGCGGGTAATCCTTAAGTTGCGGGTCCGTAGGTTGCCCGTTCCACAGATCAAAATACTCCGTCATGGCAAAGCCGATGCCCTGCACCATGCCGCCATGCACCTGGCCTTGCGCAGCGGCAGGATGTATCACCGTGCCGCAGTCGACCACTGCGGATATTTCATCCAGTTTGACCATGCCGGTGCCAGGATCGACTTCAAGTTCCACGCACTGCGCGGCAAAGTTATACGAGCCCGATTCATTGCCAAAGCGGCTGTGATCCGGAAACTCGGATGGATTGTCGAAGTTGCCCACGCCAATGATCGGTTGTCCGCCAGGCTTGTAGATGTTGGCGCGCACGATCACCGATACCGGCTTGTAGGCTGATTCCGGCCCGGCCTTTGGCCCAATCTGGCCGTTGATAATGGTGAGGTCTTCCACTGGCAGCTTGAATTGCTCGGCAGCAGCGGCCATCAATTGTTTCGATGCCTCACCCGCAGCACGCTTCACGGCATTGCCTGCTACATAGGTGACGCGGCTCGCCAGAGCGCCCAGCGCGTACGGATGCACATCCGTATCGGGGCGCGTAATATCCACGTCTTCGTACGGCAGGCCGAGCTCTTCGGCGGCAATCTGGCGCAGCACCGTGAATGTGCCTTGGCCGATCTCGCCTTCGCCACTGATAATGGTGGCGCGGCCGTCGTCATTGATGCGCACTATCGCCGAACTGCCATCCCAGTCGCCGAAACTGCGGCGGCCATTCACATGCAGACTGCATCCCATGCCCAAGCCACGATTTGGTTTCTTATTTTTGTGCTTGGCTTTCCAGCCGATCAGCGCCGTCGCTTTGTCGATGCACTGCTTCAACTCGCAACTGGTGATCTTGTGGTTGTGTGGCGATACGTCACCCGGCTCAACCGCGTTCACGCGCAATAAATCGGCGATGTCGATGCCGAGTTTTTCGGCGGCTAGGTCCCACGCCTGTTCCACCGCCCAGTCAGCGGAAGGATTGCCGAAGCCGCGAAACGCGCCAGTCGGCACCAGATTGGTGTAGAGCAGTTTGGAATGCGCACGCGCGTTGGGGTATTTGTACAGTGCGTCGTGGCGCACGGTGGCCGCGCCCAAAATTGCCTGCGATTTGCCGGTGTAGGCGCCATTGTCGGCCCACATTTTAATTTCTTTCGCCAGCACTTTTCCTGCCTTGCTGAACCCGAGTCGCACCCAGTAACGCATGGGCATGCGTGGGTGGCTGGCGAGAAATTCTTCTTCGCGTGTGTGAATCAGCTTCACCGGCTTGCCGGTTTTGCGTGCCAGCATCGCGCAAATCACCGAGCAATTGTCGTCGCCGGATTTGCCGCCGAAGCCACCACCGACTTCAGTTTGAATCACACGCATTTGCGATTCGGGGATGCCCAGCGCCGCCGAGTAGCGTCCGCGCGCGAGATACGGTGTTTGGGTGTTGCACCACAGTGTGTAGCGTCCATCCGAAAATTTTGCCACGCAACCGATGGTTTCCAGCGAGGTGTGCCACTGGCGCTGCGATTCCCAGGTGCCCTCGACAATGCAATCACTGGCTTTGAAACCGGCATCCACATCGCCGCGCTCGAAATTGAATTCATGGGCGATATTGCCGACGCAGTCGTCATGCACCAGTGGCGCGTTGGGTGCCATCGCCTGATTCATCGACAGCACAGCAGGCAACACTTCGTATTTAACGACGATCTTATCGATAGCCGCACGCGCAATCTCTGGTGTAGTGGCTGCAACGGCGGCCACCTCGTCGCCGACGTAACGCACACGCGCGATGCCCAGCGGATATAAATCAGGCCGGAACGCGCCCCATTTTTTGTGCGCGGTATCTTCACCGGTAATCACCGATTTCACGCCGGGCATCGCGCGCGCGGCACTCAGGTCGATGGAAACAATGCGCGCATTCGGATGCGGGCTGCGCAGCACCGCGCCGTGCAGCATGCCGGGCATCTGGATGTCGGCAACGTACAGTGCCGCGCCGGTGACTTTGGGTATGGCGTCGGTGCGCTGCACATCTTTGCCGACGATCAGCAGTCCGGCGGTGCGTGGATCGGGCGCGTTCATGCTTTCACCTTCGCTGTCTTTTGAGCGGTGGCAATGGCTTCCCTATACGCTTCAAAAATCCGGTGGTAGCCCGTGCAGCGGCAATACACGCTATCCACGCTGGCTTTGATTTCTTCCTCCGAAGGATTGGGGTTTTTCTCCAGCAGCGAGCACGCCTGCATCACGTGCCCCGGTATGCAGATACCGCATTGCAATGCGGTCTGATTCACAAACGCCTGCTGCACAGGGTGCAATGCATCCGCCGTTGCCAGACCTTCGACCGTGCGTATATCCGCGCCATCGCACAGTGCTGCGAGTTGCAGGCACGCAGGCGTGGGTTCGCCATCGACGAGCACAGTGCAGATGCCGCACGCGCCGATGCTGCATCCGAGTTTTGCGCCGGTGAGCTGAAAGTCCTCGCGCAACACATCAGCCAGTAAACGGTCAGCCGTTTTAAGCGCGACTTCTACAGCGTCGCCGTTGAGTGTGAATTTTATGAGCATGTAACGCGCCTGTATCGTACCTTTTGGGAGGGCCGGATTATAAGCGGGTTGAACGGTTCCGTTTTACAATCAGTGCGTGCTACATCATCCTTGATCAAAATTAAAATAGTGTATAAAAACAAATACTTACGATTAACAGAGCTGTGCGCTTCAACACTGATTGCGGGCAACGCACTGGCACAGAACTATCCATCGCGTCCGATTCGTCTGGTGGTGCCGCAAAGTGCAGGCGGTTCCACAGATCTGGTGGCGCGTCCGCTGGCGCAGCGTGTGGCCGATGCGATGAAAACTTCTGTGGTTGTCGATAATCGCCCTGGTGCGGGCAGTACCATTGGCACGGACATCGTGGCTAAAGCTCCGCCGGATGGCTACACGCTGCTCGCAGTGGCGGCGTCGTTCACCATGAGTCCGAGTCTCTACAAAAAATTGCCGTTTGATCCGGTGCATGACTTTGCGCCGATCTCATTGCTGTCGTCGCTACCCAATGTATTGGTGGTGCATCCCGCGCTGCCGGTGAAGTCTGTCAAGGATTTGCTGGCGTATGCAAAGGCGCAGCCCGGCAAACTGAATTACAGTTCCAGTGGCGTGGCTACTGGCACGCATATGTCGATGGAGCTGTTCAAGCACATGGCAGGCGTCAGCATGGCGCACATACCGTACAAAGGCGGTGCCCCCTCAGTCACCGCATTGCTGAGTAGCGAAGTGCAAGTGTGCTTTGCCACGATTTCCACGGCGTTACCGCATGTGAAGAGTGGCAGACTGCGTGCGTTGGCGGTGTCTACTGCGCGTCGCGCCACCGCTGCACCCGACGTGCCCGCGATTGCGGAATCAGGCGTGCCGGGTTTTGACTACGCGTCGTGGATAGGCTTGCTGGCACCGGCAAAAACCCCGGAGGCCATTGTGGCGCGATGGCACAGTGAATCCGCGCGCGTGATGCAATTGCCTGAAATGAAAGCGCTGCTGCAGCACGAAGGCTCAGAGGCCATCGGTACCGCGCCGCAGGAATTTGGCAACACCATTCGCACCGAAGTGAATCGATGGCGGATTGTTGCCAAAGCGGCGAATATTATTGCTGATTAGTGAAACGATAGAAATACGCGAAGGTTCCCCAGGCTTTTTCTTGCCACAATTCATCACCGTTTTGCCATAAATCAGTCTCAGTGCGGCCATCTTGTTACGCTTAAATGCCCTTGTGCGCAGTAATGCGCGGAATCGGGAGACGTGATGAGTCGCAATCAATTTTTAATGCTGTTGGCAGGCGGGTCAGCCGCTGCTGCTGCAACACTGTGGTATGTCGCGCGCAGTCGCAGTCGTAACGTCTGGCCTACGCCGCAGAAGGTCCGCCGTGTCAGTGTCGAGGAGCGCGTCATGCAGTATGGCGCGCGGGTGGATACGCGGTTGCAGCCCGCATTTCAAAACGCTGGCGTAGCGTATCCCCCGGCAGAAGTGGCGTTGCTGGCGTTCAAAGATACGCGCGTACTGGAGCTTTACGCGCGCGGTTCTTCCGCTGACGATTGGCGGCACATCAAGACGTATGCCGTGTGTGGCGCCAGCGGCAAACCTGGCCCCAAGCTGGCCGAAGGTGATCGGCAGGTGCCGGAAGGCGTGTATCAGATTGCGTTACTCAACCCCTGCAGCCGCTTTCATTTGTCGCTCAAGTTGAATTATCCCAACGCGTTTGACCAGCGCATGGGCGCTGCAGATGGCCGAACCCATCTGGGTAGCGACATCATGATTCACGGCGGGGCTATGTCCGTGGGCTGCCTTGCCATGGGCGATCAGGTTGCAGAAGATTTGTTCATCCTGGCTGCGCGCACGGGCAAAAACAACGTGCGTGTGGTCATTGCGCCTGCCGATTTTCGACAGGAGCGCCCGCGATTGATCATGTATGAGCCGCGCTGGGTATCGATGCTGTATGCGAGTCTGCATGAGACGTTGATGCAGTTTCCGCAGAATGCTGTGAATGGAAACTATGTTTTTAGTGCCAATGGCGACAGTAAGCCCATTGCCATCCACGCTACAACCATGCCGTAAGCCACGCGCGGCCTCCATGTGGCGAGCATTTTTGCGCGCTCATTGATGGCGCTGGTTTCAAACGCAACATGGCGCAGCAGCATTTCGGGTAGTGTACCGCTGGCTTCTCCCGTGTTGACGAACGCCAGCGCACGTTCGCGGCTGCCGGGTGCGCCCAGGTAGTGGCTGTCCTCAAGCGCTTGTGCGAGCGTGGCGCCGGTCTTCATGCGCGGCAACAGACGCGCGTAGTCTTGTTTGATGCTGGCGTTTTCAATGGTACTCACGGCAACCGGCAGCGCGTCGAATACGGGCACGCCTGCTTCCAGCAGGATGGCCAGGCTTTCAAAAAAGTCGCGCACATTACGCTGCACAATCATTTTGCTTAAGCCAGGCAGACTGAGAAACGTAGCGGAAGTGGCTGATTGTGCGATGACCCATTGGCCCGCGACCACCAGCGCGCCTATCATGAGCAAGGGTTTGAACACGCCCCACAGATAGCCCGTAAACGTGATCGCGCTGCTGGCCAACTGCGGCAGCGGCGCAATCAGCAATGCGGCAACCAGCATAAACGCGGGCAGCGCCAATTGCGACTTCGTCCTGGCGATTTGCATCGCGCGTTGCGTGTATAAATCCGCCAGCCGCTGATACAGGCGCGCCGGGCTGCCTGCCGCGAGTGATGCACGCAACAACTGCGCTTCGAGGCGGGTAAAAAGTCCACTGCGTTCGCCCGCGCTGGCGGGATCGGCGCGCTTTAGCAGCCGCTGCATATTGCTCAAGCGTGGCTTTGCGGCGTCGGCGACGTTGAGCAGGGCGAATGCCCGATCGACCGGCAATCCAGCGGTTTCCATTTGCGCAAGCTGTGTAAACAGCTCGGCGCGGGCGCGAAAGCTCAGTGGCGCGAGACTTTTCAATGCTTACACTTACTGCGATCCGGCCAATCCGAGCTTGCGAACCAGATCGCCCCATTTGTGCGCTTCGGATGCGATGTACTGCTGATTACTGTCGATGGATGTTGGCGGTACTGGAATCAAATCAAGGCTGGCAATGGCTTTGACGATTTCCGGCAGATTGAGTATTCGGGTCATTTCGCTGTGTAACCGGTTAATCACAGCGCGCGGTGTGGCAGCGGGCACCGCCAACGCGTGCCACGATACCGCTTCCAGTTCCTGTCGGCCGGTGGCCTCGGCCAGCGTGGGGACTTCGGGCAGCGAGTTAAAGCGCGTCAGTGATGAAACCGCCAGCGCGCGCAGCCGCTTGTCACGAATGAATGCGCGTGACGCGCCGGCCTCGGCAAAGCCCAGTTGCACGTGGCCTGCGGCCACATCCACAATCGCCTGCGGACTGTTCTTGTAAGGCACATGCGTGATGGTCAGCCCATAGTGCTGCATGAACATTTCTGTGGCCAGACGCGGCGCGCCGCCGGGGCCGGTGGAGCTGTAGCTCAATTGACCGGGCCGCGCCTTTGCGTACGTTGCGAGTTCCTTCACCGAGCGTACGGGCAGTGAAGGATGCACGATGAGTACAAACGGTGATTTCAGATACACCGCAATTGGCACAAAATCCTTGATGGGATCGTACGGCAGTTGTTTGTAGGTGGTGGGATTCAATGCCAGTGCCGCACTGGTTGCAACCAGCAGCGTATGGCCGTCGGCCGCAGCATTTTTCACGGCGCTTGCCGCGACGATGCCATTCGCGCCTGGGCGGTTGTCAAAGACGACCGGCTTGCCGAGACTTTGTGCAAGCTGTTCGCCCCAGGTGCGGGCAACGACATCCAGACCGGTTCCCGCAGCGAGCACCAGCGTGACCGTGATGGGTTTAGCGGGATATTCCTGCGCGTTACCTGGCGGTGCGCAAAACGCGCTGCCAGCTATGGCAACCGCCATCAGGCGGCGTGCGGACAACTCAGCGACGACTGATGTCATCGAGTGTGGTTTGAATCTTTGTGGCCAGTTGCGCGCGCCAGGTTTCCGCAAGCTCAAAATGGGGACGTGAGCGGCACAGCGTTTCGGTCTGGCGGTAAATTTCTTCATCACTGAGCGACAAGTCAAGCGGCTCGCCGCACGGTTGCGGCGTGTACCACGGGCTATCCACGTACAACTCCATGGGATTACCCTCAATGTCGCGGATATAAATCGACCACGCGTTGCCATGATTGATGGGTGTGCCATCGTTACGGCCCGCAGCGGCGAGGCGCGCTTGTGTTTTGCGCATGTCACTAAGTGTGGCACAGTGAAATGAAATCTGGTTGATGGCAGAGCCGTGGCCACCACCCCGAAACGCGCCTTGCTCGATTTTGCCTTCGGTGCGACCTGAGCAAAGTATGAATTGATGATGCTCTCCCGGGTCGAGCGTCATAAACACCAGATGCCTGTCACCTGGCGGCGGCACGTAGCCGCGATCCGCGATCACCATGCCCATTACGCGCGTATAAAAATCCGCCATCGCTGCGATGTCGAAGCAGTTGATGCCGAAGTGGCCAAAGCGCAGGGATTGAGTGCTCATGATATCCAGTGTAACTTATTGATTTTATCGAAATTTAAGTTTCAAGCGGCAGGCGGATTGCCTGCCCTGTCGCCACCGAACGCTCAATCGCAACGGTCGTTTCAAGGTTGATTCGTGCCTGCTGCGGCGTGGTGTGGCAGATGGGCGCGCCCGTGACCAGATGATCGAGCCACGCACGCGTTTCATTGCCGAGTGAGCCCCAGAAATTACCCAGCGCCCAGTCGCCCGCAGAGTTGCTGCCTAGAAAAGCCATGTTGAGACTGTGGCCCGGCACGTAGGGATGCGGCACGCCTTTCTCAGTGTAGATCAGGTGATCTTTGTGATCGTCGTCGATCAGCATGGTGCCTTCGGTGCCGAGCAATTCCACGCGGTCGGATTGGCCTTGCGTGGGGAAGTTCGCGGGCAGCGAATAGCTGATACCGAAGTTGAGCACGGCACCATCGGCGAAGGTGACGATGGCCCAGGTGGCGTCATGGCAATCGTAGCCAGCGGCCTTGAAAATACCGTGCTGCCCGCGTGCGACGACCTCAACAGGTTGGTTGCCTTCGAGAAACCAGCACATCAAATCAACATAGTAGGTGAGCACGTCGAGCACCGGTGTGGCATGCGGATCACGCTTCAAAATCTGGAAGGTTTGTGCCCGCGAGTTGTAAACACGTGCGAGGCCGCTAATCACCGTGCCCAGCCGCCCCTGCACCATCTGTTCCTTGGCGCGCAAAAAGCACTCTTTGTAGCGGCGGCTGTAGCCGAAATTGAGCTTGCCGTTGGTTTTGGCCAGCATGTCGAGAATGTCGTCAGCGGTTTGCAGCGTGAGGCCAATGGGCTTTTCGCATAGCACGGGTTTGCCGGCCAGCAGAGCGCGCTTGATCGGCTCAGCGTGTTCCTGTTCGGGCGTGGAAACAAATACGGCATCGACGTCCGGGTGATCGATGGCGGCATTGTTATCGCTGGTGTGAAAGTGCGCGCCGGATAACTTTGCGAGTGCCGCAGCTTTGGCGGGATCAACATCCGACACTGCCAGAAATTTTACCGACGGGTGCATGCCTGCCAGCCGTGCGCGCAAGGTGCCGATACGGCCTGATCCGATGACGGCTATGCCGAGTCCATTTTTTGCCAAGATTGTGCTCCCTGTGATTGTTAGCTGGCGATCTTAATATGTTTGATTTCCGCTGTGCCGCCACCGTTGGCTTCGTCGAGCATACTGAAAATCTCGGCGCATTCCTTGGCTATGGCATCGGCGATGTCGTTGAGCATTTTCAGGCCTTTGGCGGCAGTGGCGTGTTCGGGAGAACCATACCACCCCGTTTCGGCTATCGTCTTGATGTCGCGTAATACGGGTTGATAGCTGCGCGTGCGGCGCAGTTTGTCCCACTTGCGGCCATGCGAGTGGTCGGATGAATAGTCAATACGGTCGAGATGCACCAGGTCGGGTTGATAGGCCATTACCGCCAGCGCCTCGATTTCACCGCCGTGCGTCAAGCCGCCGCAGTCGTGTCCATACAGTTCAGCTGCAACGTAACAGGCCTGCACCACAATCACGCTCATGCCGACATCTCGATGCAGCTTTTCAGATGCGATGGCCAGTGACGGAATGTTGCCTTCGTGCCAGTTGAGGATCATCAGACGTTTGGCACCATGCTTGGCCGTTGACGCGCCGGTTTCCACCACGACGCTTTGGTAGGTTTCCGGCGACAACGTGATGGTGCCTTCAAATGGCATGTGCATGGGCGTCACGCCCAGTGGGCCACCCGGCAGCACCAGCCCGTCCATGCGCTCCGCCACGGCATGGCTGATCACATTGGCCGCGTAAATATCGGTGCCCGTGGGCAGGTGCGGGCCGTGCTGCTCCACGCTGCCTGCGGGCAATATTACCAATGGATTCTTCTTGAACTGCGCGGCGATTTCCGGTTGCGTGAGGTTGATGAAGTAGCGCGTGGGCAAGTGTGATTGCGACATCTCAGACTCCGACTTTTTTGCGGGTTTCGTTGAGGATATCCGCGACTTTTACGGCTTGCCCATTTTTCTCAATGGAGCGCAACGCGGCGTTGACCATGGCCACGGCGACATTGCCGTTGTACGCGGTGAGTTCCGGCACTTTGCCGCTGATACAGCTGTCAGCGAAACTTTCAAGTTCGGCACGGAACATGTCGCTTTCAGGTACGGTAAGTTCTTGCCGTTTGCCCCAGCCGTCCTTGCCGCGCTGGATGTAGAGCACGGAATTCTTGTGCAGCAGGTGCGGCGTATCCCAGGTGCCGAAATCGATTTCGTAGTGCATCAGGCCCTTGGCGCCGAATACGCGCACGGCAAAAATACCGGGTGATGTCCAGCTTGAACCCACGTAACCCAGCTTGCCGTCGGCAAAACGCACTGTGCTCATCGATTGATCATCCACTTCCGCGCCCACGGGCGACAGCTTGGATGACATGGAACTGATTTCAGTCACAGGCCCGCCAAGCATGTGGACCACGTCGAACATGTGGATGCACAATTGCGACAGGTTGCCCCCAGGCGCGCGGTCTTTGTACCAGCGCCAGGTTTGTGGCGTGAGTTCCAGCGCACGTTCATTGGAGAAGTTGGCTTCAATGAACGCCACGCGGCCGAGTTCGCCCTTGTCGATGTGTTCCTTGATGATGCGGATGCCAGCCATCAGCCGAGCGCTGTGACCGACGGTCACGGTGACGCCGTACTGTTTTTCCAGTGCCTCGATCTTCAGCCCATCTTCCAAAGTGTGCGCGATGGGTTTTTCGGTATAAATATGCTTGCCCGCTTTCGCGACTTGCTCGGCCAGTGGCAAGTGTTGCTCGTTGGGAACGGTGAGAATGATGCCCTTGATCTCCGGATTTGAAAGCATGGCTTGCATGTCGGGCACGCCCGGCACGCCGAACTCCTTGGCGAATTCATCGCGCTTGTCCTGCGAGCGGCTGTAGCCCGCGACGATTTGCAGTTTGTCTGATTTGCCGGACACGGCGCGGGTCAGTACCTTGGCCCAGCGGCCGAGGCCAACGATGCCGAGTTTGACGGGACTGCTCATGAGAACTCCTTGCGGATGGGTTGAATAGCGTGCGGTGAAAGGGTGCGCGGGCGCCGGCTGCATTATAAAGCGTGCGCCGCTGGCCGTCGTCAATCTGCCTAATGGCGCTGGACTGAACCTGATTGCGCATCGGCGCGCCGTGCCTGATACTGGCATCAACACGCGAACCGGAGTGAACATGAATGCAGTGATCAGTGGACGCAAGCTGGTGGCGGCGATACTGTGCGGCCAGATGGGCCTCGCCGGGGCCGCCGCGCCGGCGGCCTATCCCGAAAAACCGATACGCACTATCGTGCCGTTTCCGCCGGGCGGCGGCACCGACATACTCGCGCGCATGGTTGCAAACGAGTTGACCAAGGCGCTGGGCTGGCAATTCGTGTTCGACAATCGGCCTGGCGCGGGCGGCAACATCGGGCTTGATCTGGCGGCGAAGGCCGCACCCGATGGTTACACGATGGTGATGGGACAAACCAGCAATCTGGCGGTTAACCCGAACCTGTACGCCAAACTGCCCTATGATTCGTTGCGCGATTTTGCGCCGGTGTCGCTGATATCGTCGATGCCGATCGCGATCATGGTGTGGGCGAAATCACCCTATCAAAAACTGGGTGACATGATCGAGGCTGCGAAGAACAAACCGGCAGAACTGACGCTGGCATCCACCGGCAATGGCACCATCGGTCACCTGAGTGGCGAATTGTTGCAGCGCGCGGCGGGTGTCAAATTCATACACGTGCCGTACAAAGGCGCGGCTGTGGCGTTTCCCGATTTGCTGGGCGGGCGCATCACGGTGTTTCATTCATCGGTGGAAACCGCGTTGCCGCAGGTGAACGGCGGCACCATTCGCGTGCTTGCGGTGACGTCGGCCAACCGTGTGCCCGCACTGAAAAATGTGCCGACGGTGGCGGAGGCTGGCTACAAGGGCGTCGAGGCCAGCACGTGGTTTGGTTACCTGGTGCCGGCGCGCACACCACCGGCCATCATTGCGCGCCTGAGCAGTGAGACCGCGCGCGTGCTGAATCGCCCCGACATGCGTGAACGTCTCGCCAGTGCGGGCGAGCAAGTGACGCCGGGTCCTGAAGCATTTGCTGCGCTGCTCAAAGCCGATCTGGCGAAGTGGGGTAAGATCGTGCGCGAGGCAGGACTTAAAGTGGAATAGTGATCGGTCATCGGGAGAGTTGAAAAAGTGTTTTTAAAACAATGGGTTGCAATTGGCTGTGGGGCGGTGGTTTGTGGCGGTGTTGCGTACGCGCAGAACCCTTCGACAGGCTCAGGGCAGGTTTTTCCGACGCGCACCATACGCGCCATCGTGCCGTATGCGCCGGGCGGATCAACCGACGTGGTGATGCGCATACTCGCGCCGCGCATGAGCGAAATTCTCGGCCAGCAAGTGCTTGTGGAAAATCGACCGGGTGGATCATCAACCATAGGCCTTGATATTGCCGCCAAGTCGCAGCCGGACGGCCACACCTTGGGGATTGCCAATATTACTTTCAGCGCCAACCCCAGCCTGATCCGCAAAATGCCGTTTGATTCGGAAAAGGACCTCGCGCCGGTTTCGTTTTTTTCGCTGGTGACGCTGGTGATGGCTGTGCATCCTTCGGTGCCGGTCAAAACCGTGAAAGATCTGATCGCGCTGGCAAAGAGTTCGCCGGGCACGCTCAATTACGCCTCGGCGGGCAATGTCAGCGCCAATCATCTGGCCACCGAACGCTTCAGTTCGGCCACGGGCATCAAAATGACCCACGTGCCATACAAGGGCGGTGGGCCCGCGGTCATTGCGCTGCTCTCCGGCGAAACCGCGCTGCTGTTCGCCACCATTCCTTCATCAGTGCAGCACATCAAGGCGGGCAAACTGCGTGCACTGGGCGTTTCAAGCCTCAAGCGCAGCGTGGCGCTACCGGAGGTGCCGAGTGTTGCCGAAGCGGCGGTGCCCGGATTTGAGGCAAATGAATGGAACGGCGCGCTGGTGCCCTCGGGCACGCCGCGTGCCAATATCGACCGCCTGTATCAGGCCGTGGCTAAATCGATAGCCATTCCCGAAGTGCGCGAGCGCATCATTGCGCTCGGTGCGGAACCGGTGGGCAATACGCCCGAAGAGTTCGGCGCGTTCATCAAGCGCGAATTCGGCGTGTGGGCCAAGATCATCAAGGAAGTGGGCATCAAAGTCGAGTGATGCGCGGCTTATTCGCCGTCTGTGCTGGTGTGGCGATTGGCAGTGCGCCAGACGTGGTGGCGCAGGAATTTCCACCCAAGCAAATCACCATCATCGTTGGCTTTCCGGCGGGTGGCGGCACGGATTTTTTCGCGCGTGTGTTTGCCCAGAAACTTGCGCCTGCCTTGGGCGCTAGCGTTATTGTTGAAAATCGCGCTGGCGCGGCAGGCACGCTTGGCACCGGACTGGTGGTGCGCGCAGCGCCCAACGGACAGACGCTGCTGTTTACGCCGTCAAACCTGGCGATGACGCAGGCCATCAGCCGCAATCTGACGTTTGACGCGCGCAAAGACCTTGCGCCAATCACGATGACGGCGAAAATTGCGTTTGTGCTGGTGATTCATCCTTCGCTGCCTGCGCGCAATGTGAAGGAACTGGTTGCCTTGGCCAAGGCGCGCCCCGGCGCGCTGGACTATGGTTCCAGTGGTGCGGGTTCGCCACCGAATTTCGCTGCCGAATTATTCAAATACAAAGCAGGTGTCGATATCCGGCACATACCGTACAAAGGTGCCGGACAGATATTGACCTCGCTGCTGGCCGGTGAAGTGCAATCCTCATTTCTGATTCCGCCGATCGCCAGGCAGCACATGCAAGGCGGCAAATTACGCGGCCTTGCAGTGACCACGCCGCAGCGCTCGGTGGCGGTGCCGGAATTGCCGACACTGCACGAAGCGGGCGTAGCGGACTACGATGTGACGCAGTGGCACGGGTTCTTCGCGCCGGCAAAAACGCCCGTGGCGATTATTAATCGCCTGCACACGGAAATCGTCAAAAGTCTTGCCACGCCGGAGATCAAGCAGCGGCTGGTTGCCGAGGGCGCTGAAGCGGCTGGTGGTGCCCCCGCTGAGCTGGGGGCATTTCTTGCAGAGGAAATTCGCATGTGGAGCGATCTGGCGCAGCGTATCCGCTTGAGCTCAGAGTAGGTCGCTAGTGTTGTGCTTCGTAATTAACGGAACTATATTTATTTGGCTGACTCCAATATTCATTGAACAAGTGGAGGCAGCGGATATGCGAGTGGCAAGTATGCTTGAACTGGGCGATACGCAACGCG
>CANKUB010000018.1 GCA_947486575.1 Betaproteobacteria bacterium
TAGGTAAAGTAGCTCTCGCCGGTGGCGATGTTGTTGGTGCGCGTTTGACGGATAAACATGCGCCCGATGCTACGCGAAAAGCAAGGGGGGAGACTGGGCCACGAAAAATATTATGGCACAACAAAACGACTCAAAAACGCGAGTTGTTTAGAATCAATTACTTACAGTTTAATAATCGCCCAAAAAGACCACTTATGACGAAATCATGTTAAAGATGGGTTAAGCGCCAATGCCACTACCGACGATATCGCGCGCGGCGCGCGTGAAGGCTGCGTGGCGTATTTAACCAAACCGGTGCGGCTGGATCAAATGTTTGAAAGTGTGCGCAAGCATGTGCGTATGAAGCACTAACTGCATTGCTGCAGAAATTGGTTTTATCTATAAAAACAAATACTTATGATATGCCCAAAAAAGGCTCTCTCAGTTCAGTAAAAACGCTGGTGGCGTAAATCCAATCACTGAATGACGATACACGCGCTGCGTGTGCGCGAGATCGAGTGCGGCGCGATTGTGCGCATCGGTGATGATTTTTCCGCCTTCAAACAGCGCAGTAATCAGCGGCTTGGGTGCCGCCAGCATGTCCCACAGCGTGCTCTCGTGTAGCGGTGGCACGTAATCGAGCGTGATGCGTACGGGTTCGCGTAGCGCCGAGGCACTGGCCACTATAAAGCTGTTGGTGTGGGTGGCGCCTTCGTGCGCTGGCCGGTAGAGCGCCAGGTGCGGCAGTTCGCTGCGCAGCGTGACCAGCAAGTGCGCGTAACCCGCGGTATTTTCCAGATCGGCAAAGGTGTTGAACACCGCCACGCCGCCCGCGCCCAGGCAGCGGCGCAGATCACGAAAAAATTCGCGCGTGATTAAGTAATCCGGCGTGCCGTCGCCATGAAACAAATCGACCACCACCACGTCGTAGGCGCGCGGGCAGGCATGCACAAAGGTGCGCGCATCGGTTTGATGCACCGGTGTCTTTTTTTCATCGAGTGCGAAAAATCGTCGTGCGGCCTGCAGCGATGCGGGGTCAATCTCGACAATTTCGGTAGCGATACCGCGCGCTGCCAGCCGTGCCGGCGTCATGCCTGCACCCAGTCCCAGCGCCAGTGCATTGCGGGTATCAGGCCGATACGCCATCGCCAGCGCTTCGAGTGCGTAGGTGTAAAAGGAACTGGAGCGCCCGCTGGATGCAATGCCGTTTTGCGTCAGCCCGTCCTGAAAATACATTCGCTTGAAGTCGCCATTGGCGTCAGGTTCCTGTCGAATGATTTTGACCGTGCCGAACAGTGAACGAAACGAGGCTTCGATACGCCACGGCGTGCCTTGGTAGCTGATCGGGCCGGTGCGGCCCGTATAAGCGTCGGCCTGCCACAGCAGCAACAGCGATGCCAGCAGGCTTGCAACGGACAGTGCTGCAATCATCGCGCCACGCTTTAATTTTTTGGATGCAAACACCGCCATAGCGAGGCTCAACGCTGCCAGCACGGCAGCAATAATCAGCACGGCATCGTAGTTGCTGACATAAGGTATCAGGCCGAATGCGGTCACCAGCACGCCTGCCACCGAGCCGATGGTGCTGATAAAAAATACATGGCCCGATCCACCATCGCCTTTATTGCCGGCATGGTTGTGTTTTTCGATGGCCACCAGCAGCGGGTTCATTGCCGAGGCCGCGATGAGAGGGGCCGCCAGCAAAATCACGCAAGCTGCAAACGCGCCGCCGACAAGATTCCAGCCCGCCAGCGCAGCGAACAAGCCGGGGTAAATCAGGCACGCAACAAATATGAACAGCGATGCCAACGCGGGCATCGCGCTGTAAAGTTCCTGCAAGCTGGAGGCGCTGAATTTTCGGGAATTGGCGAGTCGTCCGCCTGTCCAATAGCCGATGGCAAGCGCCACCAGCGTGATTGAGAGTATGCCCGTCCAGATGTAGAGGCTCACGCCAAAGTAGGGCGTCATGATGCGTGAGGCGAGCAATTCCAGTGCGAGTATCGCGCCACCGGAGATGAAAATTACGCTTTGTAGCAGCATGGTGAGTAAGGCCGGTCGAGTATAATGTGCGGTGAATTTAACATAGACGTAGCGCGCTGATTATCCCCGGAGCACTTACCCCCTCGGCGCAAACAGAAAAGGTTCCGTGATGCGTGTTTGGTTATCGATAGTATGCAGTGTGTGGGCAGCGTTCGCAGCGCCCGCAGTGGCGCAGGATTACGGTGACACGCCGTATGTGCAAACGCCGCAGGTGGTGGTCGACAAAATGCTGGAAATGGCCAAAATCAGCAGCAAGGATTATCTGATCGATCTGGGTTCGGGCGATGGCCGCATGATTATTACGGCAGCCAGGCGTTATGGCGCGCGTGGTTTTGGGGTTGATCTGAACAAGAGCCTGGTGACGCTGGCTAACCGCAATGCAGCCAGGATGGGTGTGGCGAACCGCGCGGTGTTTTATGAGCGTGATCTGCACGAAACCGATATCACGCAGGCTGACGTGTTGACGATTTACCTGCTGCCTGAAGTGAATTTAATGGTGCGTCCGCGTATCCTCGCGCTAAAGCCTGGCACACGGCTGGTGTCGCACGATTATGGTTTCGGCGAGTGGCAGCCGGATGTTGAAATCGTGATGGATGCGCCGGGCAAACCCGTCGGGCGCGATCAAAAAAGCAAGGTGATGTATTGGGTGGTGCCGACGCAGGTGGCCGGCAAATGGGTATGGCAAGGCCCAGCAGGTTTGTACGAATTGCAAATTGATCAAGTGTTTCAAAAAATCACCGGCACCCTGAGTGCGGGTGGCAAGCGCGTCAGTCTCGACAAAGCCGCGCTGACTGGGAACAACATCAGTTTTGAAGCCGTACTGGATAGAGGCCGCCACGAATTTACCGGCAAGGTCATTAATAATGCCATTGACGGCGACATGCGTGTGACCGGCGCGGCTGGCACCACACAAGCTTGGAATGCAACACGCACCGAGCTGCGTGATGCACGGTTCACCGATCTGACGCCCGGCATTACGGCAAGGTAGACGGCTTGTTACGGTTGACGTGCCAGTTGTTGTTGTACCTGCTTGTGTTGAATGCGGGCGCAGCAACGCTGGATGTGCCTACGCCGTATATACCTTCCACGCGTGGCAACGTAGACGAAATTTTGCGACTTGCGGGTGTAACGCCCAATGATGTGGTGTACGATCTGGGCTCCGGCGACGGACGCATAGTGATCGCTGCCGCGCGTGATTACGGCGCACGCGGCGTGGGTATCGACTTCGACCCGGCGCTGGTGCGCGTGAGCACGGATAACGCGCGTCGCGCGGGTGTGGCTGAGCGCACCACGTTTCAGGCGAGTGATATTTTTGCCGTGAATCTCGCTGAGGCCACTGTGGTGACGATGTATCTGCTATCGGGACTGGTGGCAAAACTGGAGCCGAAGCTGCTCGCGGAATTAAAGCCCGGTACGCGCATTGTGGCGCACGACTATGGTTTTGCAACATGGCAACCGGATCGCAAGGTGCAAATTTCTAAATCGTACATGCTCTATGTGGTGCCCGCCAAGGTTGCCGGTGGCTGGCGTATTGACGCCGCGATGACGCGCGGGCGTGAATTCACACTCGATCTGCAACAGCAGTATCAGCAGGTGCGTGGCGGGGTGCGTGTTCAAGGTGGGTTTCTGCCTGCATTTGAAGCGCGTATCGATGGCGAAAAAATCAGTTTCGTACTGGTGGAAGACGACGTGAGTTACCACTTTGAAGGCACGGTGCGTGATGATGTGATGGAGGGCGTAGTACGTTATGGTTACGGCCCCGCTTCAGGGGCCAACGTCAGTCAGCAACCGTGGCGTGGGCGGCACAAGGCCGCGCATCCTTGATCGAATAATGAATGTAACTATATGTTTTTATTGATAAAAAAATACTTTATTTTGGCGCTGTGGATAACGCTCGCCAGCGTGCCAGCGCACGCGCAATGGCCGTACGAAGTGCCGTTTGTGCCGTCGCCGCAGGTGGTGGTGGACGAAATGTTGCGGCTGGCGAATGTCACCAAAGACGATTTCGTGATGGACCTGGGTTCGGGTGATGGTCGCATTCTGATTACCGCAGCCACCAAGTTTGGCGCGCGTGGTATTGGCGTTGATCTGGATGAGAATCTGATTTTTCAAAGTGAAGCGAACGCGCAAAATGCGGGTGTGTCAGAGCGTGTGCAATTCATCCGCCAGGATTTATTCAAAACTGATCTCAAGCGCGCCACGGTAATTACCATGTATTTATTGCCCGGTGTGAACATGCGTCTGCGTCCGGTGTTGCTGGGATTGAAGCCCGGCACACGCATCGTCGCGCATGATTTTGATCTGGGCGACTGGAAGCCTGATGCCAAAGTGACTATCCGCAAAAACGCCATGCTGTGGGTGGTGCCCGCCAAAGTTGATGGTCGCTGGCGTTTGCAGTTGCCATTGCCTGCAGGTGCGCAAACCTGGGATATGGACCTACGCCAAAAACATCAGGAGATCGATGGCGTGGTGCGCGTGGCAGATCGTCCGCCGGGCGGCATTTGGCAACCCGCGTTGCGCGGCGACAAGGTGAGTTTTGTGCTGGTGGACAACACCGTTCGCGAAGACGAAGCGAATATGTATTTTGAAGGCACAGTGCGCGATGGCGTGATGTCGGGCGAGTTCCGGCGCGGCGTGGGCGCATCACAAACGCGCCACGCTTGGCGAGCAGAGCGGGTGCGGCCCTGATGCGGGAGCTTCGAAAATACCGGTTTGTTTTTTTTATGGTATTTATTTTATCGGGCTCAACGGCGTGCGCGGCTGATGCGCCCTACGTTACCACGCCGCAGAACGTGATCGATGCCATGCTCAACATCAGCGCAGTGAAAGCGGATGACTATGTGGTTGATTTGGGTGCGGGCGACGGACGCATTGTAATCACGGCCGCAAAAAAACTCGGCGCGCGTGGCGTGGGCGTGGAACTGGATGCCAACCTGGTAAGAACAGCTCAGCGTGAAGCGCAGCGCGAAGGCGTGCAGGATCGCGTGTCGTTTTACAGCGATGATCTTTTTTTTATGGATTTGAGCAAGGCAAGTGTCATCACGATGTATATGAGTGAAGCCGTGAATCTGCGTTTGCGCCCGTCGCTATTCAAACTCAAGCCGGGCACGCGCGTGGTGTCGCATGATTTTGATATGGGCAACTGGCGGCCCGATGCAAAAATCACTGTGCCAGTTCCGGACAAGCGTTACGGCCCGCCGTCGAGCGCAGTGTTCATGTGGCGGGTACCGGCAGATTTTGCAGGAACGTGGGTGTGGCGTTCGCCGGTGAACGGCGTGGAAGAATCCTATGAAGCCGCGCTCACGCAAAAATTTCAGAAAATTGACGGTAAAGGACGCATCGCTTCGCAGCAGGCTGTCATTGGCGGCCCGAAAATTCGCGGCAGTATCATCAACTTTGTGATGGGTGCCGAAGTGGCTGGTAAGGCGACGTGGCGCGAATTTGAGGGACGGATTGAGGGCGATACGATTACCGGCACCGCTATTACCCTATCCGACGCGGACCAGGTAATGGTCAAAGGTGTGGCGGTACCGTGGGGTGCCACCCGCACGGCGCGTGGGCAGATGGATATCGAAGCGGGCGTGCAGTCGTTTGGATCAGGATTTTTCACCAGGGAGCAAAAATGAAAGTAATGAAGCAAGGATTACGCAGTTGGTGCATCGCGGCGTTTGTTGCCACGGTTATGGGCAGTGCAACGGTGCATGCGCAAACCGGTGTGGGCGACGTGGTATACGTGCCGACACCGCAACTGGTGGTGGACGAAATGCTGTTGATGGGCAAGGTCAATAAAAACGATTATCTGATTGATCTGGGTTCCGGCGATGGGCGCTTTGTGATTACGGCCGCAAAAAAATACGGCGCCAAAGCGCTGGGCGTTGATCTGGATACGTATCTGTTGAAGGTGGCCAATGAAAACGCGCGCAAGGAAAGCGTTACCGACCGCGTGACGTTTCGCGAACAGAATTTGTTCGAGACGGATCTTTCAGGAGCTACGGTGGTGTCCACGTATCTGCTGCCGGAAATGAATTTGCGGCTGCGATCAAAAATCATGAAGTTAAAGCCGGGTACGCGCGTGGTCGCGCACGATTACAGTATGGGCGATTGGTACCCGGATGAGCAAAAAACGCTGGTGGTACCGGAGAAAAAAGTCGGCAATGCCGGCATCAGTTACATTTTTCACTGGGTAGTGCCAGCACTGGCTGCGGGTAAATGGCAATCACAGATCAATGTGGGCGGTAAAGATGTTGCCTATGATTTTGATATGGTGCAGTTTTTCCAGAACATCGATGGCGATGCCAGAGTCGCCGGTGTCAGCGGTGAAATGCGCGGAAAAATGGTGGGCGAGCAGATCAGGTTTTCGCTAACTTCCAAAAGCGGGCAGAAGCTGGAGCGGCATGAATTCACAGGCCAGTTAGCCGGTGAAACCATCACCGGCACCGTGCGTATCGGTGAAGGCGCTGCGCAGCGGCAAGCGGCGTGGACCGCCAAGCGCCTGATGCGTGGCGACCTCACGCGCGCGCAAGACGAGCCGGGGGCGAAATAACATGAGCCAAACCCAAAGCACGGACGCGAAACCCAAAGCATCGCTATCGGTATTTGATGCCTGCACCATGATCGTGGGTTTGATCGTGGGTGCGGGTGTTTTTGGCACGCCCGCGATTGTGGCCGGTGCGATGGGCGATGAAACGCTGATAATCGCGGTGTGGGTGGCGGGCGGCGTGTTTTCCATCATCGGTGCGCTGTGTTATGCCGAGCTGGTGACGGCGTTTCCGTCTGCGGGCGGCGAATATCATTTTATTCAACGCGCTTATGGCCGCTCGCTGGCGTTCTTGTATGGCTGGGCTCGTATGACGGTGATTGTGGCTGGCTCCATTGCTGTGTTCGCGTATTTGTTTGGTGACTACCTTTCGCGTGTGATTAACCTTGGTGAATATTCTTCGGCAATCTGGGCGGCATTGATTGTGATGGTGCTCACAGCAGTAAACTATCGCGGCATTGAAGAAGGCAAGGTCACGCAAAACATTTTTACCGTGCTTGAGGTTGGCGGGCTGGTGCTGATTGTTGTGGCGGGGCTGTTGCTGGCTTCGCCGCCACCGCCGCCACCTGTTGTGGCGGCGGGCGCTGCCGCTGCCAGTGGCCCGTGGTACATGGGCGCAGGGCTGGGCACGGCGATGCTGTTTGTGCTGTTTACCTATGGCGGTTGGAACGATGCTGCTTATATTTCTGCGGAAGTAAAAGGCGAGCGCAACATCGCGCGCGCGCTGTTGATCGCCATCAGCGTGGTTGCCGTGCTATATGTGCTGGTGGCGCTGGCGTATATGAAGGGCCTCGGCTTGCATGCAATGGCGCGTTCCGATGCGGTTGCCGCTGACTTGCTGAAAGCCGTGTGGGGCACGGCTGGCGAAAAAGTGATTTCCATCATGATCGCCATCGCAGCGCTGACGTCGGTGAACGGTTCCATCATCGTGGGTGCGCGTTCCAATTATGCGCTGGGTAAAGATTGGCCGATCTTTGGTTACCTGGGTAAATGGGATGAAGCCAGCGGCTCGCCGCGCAACGCCATGCTGGTGCAGGGCGCAATTGCCATGGCGCTGGTGGGTTTGGGTGCATTTCAGAAGGCGGGCTTCAAGGGGCTGGTGGAATATTCGCTGCCCGTGTTTTGGGGCTTTTTTATGCTGGTGGGTATAGCGCTGTTTGTGTTGCGCGCAAAAGAGCCGAATGCACCGCGCCCGTTTCATGTGCCGCTATATCCGCTGTTGCCCGCTATTTTTGTGTGCATGTGCGGCTATCTGTTGTATTCGAGCCTGATCTTTCACGGAGGGCACGCGCTGGTAGGGCTGGCGGTGCTGGCGATAGGCGGGGTGGTGTTGCTGATCGCGCGCGCGCGCGAGGCACGGCAGGCCGCATAGCTTTTCCGGCTGTGTGTAGTGGGGGCGGCGCTTGAAATTCAGCGAATCGCCCTCATTTAGTTTTAATTCGTAACTAATTGTTTTCATTGGAGTTTTTAAATGAGTGAAACCGCTGCCCACGCCACTAAAGAAACCCACGGCTTTCAGGCCGAGGTTAAACAACTACTGCAATTGATGATTCACTCCTTGTATAGCAACAAGGAAATTTTTCTGCGCGAATTGATTTCCAATGCGTCGGATGCCGCCGATAAGCTGCGCTTTGAGGCATTGACCGACAAAAATTTATTCGAGAACGACGCCGAATTAAAAATACAGGTGGCGTTTGACCCCAAGGCGCGCACCGTGTCCATCAGCGACAACGGCATCGGCATGTCGCGCGATGAAGTCATTGCCAATATCGGCACTATTGCGAAATCCGGCACACGCGAGTTTTTGAATAATCTTACTGGCGATCAAGCGAAAGACGCCAATCTCATTGGTCAATTCGGTGTGGGTTTTTATTCGGCGTTTGTGGTGGCTGATAAAGTGACGGTAATCACACGCCGTGCCGCACAGCCGGCAGCAAGCGGTGTGCGCTGGGAATCCGATGGCGGTGGTGAATACACACTAGAAGCGTTCGACAAAGAATCACGCGGCACGGAAGTGACGCT
This sequence comes from Betaproteobacteria bacterium, assembly GCA_947486575.1. Lineage (GTDB taxonomy): Bacteria > Pseudomonadota > Gammaproteobacteria > Burkholderiales > SG8-41 > UBA5216. The sequence goes on from CANKUB010000018.1 coordinate 8,579, forward strand.
GCATTTGCGCGAAGGCGAAGACGATCTCGCCAGTGGCAACCGGCTGCGCACGATCATTCGCAAGTATTCCGATCACATCACTTTGCCCATTTTGATGAAAGAAGAGGAATGGGATAAAGACAACAGTGTGTATCGCACCACTGGCAAAGACGAAACGGTGAATCAGGCCAGCGCGTTGTGGGCGCGCAGCAAGAGTGATATCACCGAAGAGCAATACCACGAGTTTTACAAACACGTGGCGCATGACTTTGAAGCGCCGCTTAGCTACTCGCACAACAAGGTTGAAGGCCGCAAGGAATTTACGCAGCTTTTATATATTCCCGCGCGCGCTCCGTTTGATCTGTGGGATCGCGAACACCGTCGTGGCATCAAGCTCTATGTGCGGCGCGTGTTCATCATGGACGACGCCGAGCAATTGCTGCCAGTGTACTTGCGCTTTGTGCGCGGCGTGATCGACTCAGCCGATCTGCCGCTGAATGTATCGCGTGAAATTCTGCAGGAATCCAAAGATATCGAAGCCATGCGCAGCGCCAACGTCAAGCGCGTGCTGTCGATGATTGAAGACCTCGCCGAAAACCACAAGGATAAATTTGCCACCTTCTGGAAGGAGTTCGGTAAAGTCATCAAGGAAGGCGTGGTTGAAGACCATGGCAACCGCGAACGCATCGCAAAAATCATGCGCTTTGCTTCGACGCACACCGATACCGATGCACAGGACGTTTCACTCGCTGATTACATAGCGCGCATGAAGCCGGAGCAGGAAAAAATCTACTTTGTTACCGCTGAAACCTTCGCTGGCGCCAAAAACAGCCCGCACCTTGAAGTGTTCCGCAAAAAAGGTGTGGAAGTGCTGCTGATGGCCGACCGCGTGGACGAATGGGTGATGCAGCATCTCACTGAATTCGAAGGCAAAGCAATGCAGTCCGTCGCCAAAGGCCGCCTTGAGCTTGGAAAACTTGAAGACGAAGCCGAGAAAAAGGCACAGGAAAAAGAAGAAAGCGATTCCAAACCGCTGCTGGAGCGCATTAAAAAGGCGCTCGGTGAAGGCGTGAAGGAGGTACGCGTCACGCTGCGTCTGACGGATTCACCCGCCTGCCTGGTGGCAGACGAGCATGACATGGGGGCGAACTTCCAGCGCATGCTGAAAGCCGCTGGCCAGAACATGCCCGCCGCAAAACCCATACTCGAAATCAATCCACATCACGCGCTGGTGCAGCGCTTGAAAGACGAGGCGGATGAAGACCGCTTTGCTGATCTGGCGAAAGTGCTTTTCGATCAATCGCTGCTCGCCGAAGGCGGCCAGCTTGAAGATCCGGCGGGGTTTGTGAAGCGGCTGAATGCGTTGATGCTGGCGTTAGGCACAAAATAGGCGCGAGGTAAACGCAAAAAGGGGGTGGGCTGGACGTAACTATTTGTTTTTATTAACTTATTCAATAACACCCAAACGCCCGTTGTGACTGCCCATGTACCACAGCTTGCCTTGCGCATCGACCGCCATTTTGCGGATGCCGACGCCGGTTGAGGGTAATTTCACCACGCGCATTTGTTCGGTATTTGGGTCGAAGCGCACCACGGTGTCGAGGTTGATTTCGTTTACCCAAACGATACCGGCGCCGTCGGTGTTCACGGCATAAGCACCCGCGTCACCACCGGGTAGTTGGTATTCCTTGACGACTTTCATGGCTGCCGGATCGAGTTTCGCCAGTTTGCCATTGCCGTTGTTGGCCACCCACAGCATGCCGTCGGGTGCTGTGGCCACGCGGCGCGGGCGCGAGCCGCGGCCCATGTCTACTTCGCTCATTCGCCCGGTTTTCGGATCGAGTTTGCCCATTTTGTTGTCGCCCATGCGGCAGAACCAGATGTTGCCTGCCTTGTCGATGGACAAACCATAAGGGCCGCCTGATGACGCGTACTCCTTGATTGTGCCGGTTTTGGTGTCGAGGCTCGCCACCTTGTCACCGCTTTGCAAGGTGAACCAGAGGGTGCTTTGATCATCGGTAATCACAATCGTATGCGGCCCGCCACCACCGGATGGTGTTTTGTATTCGATGATCTTGCCGCTGACGGGATCGAGTTTGCCAATCGTGCCGTTGCCATTGCCCGTCGTCCACACCATGCCCTGCTTATCGATCAGCAGGCCGTGCGGACGATGGCCCGACGGCATGTCCCACTCTTTGAAGGTTTTGCTCTGGATGTCAAAGCGCGCAATTTTGTTGCCGCTCATCACGGTGATGAAAATGCTGCCATCGGGTGCAATTGCGGGATCACGCGCAAAGCGCGGTGTAGGCACCGGCCATTCGCTGACCTTGCCCGCGAAGTTCGGGTTTGATCCCGGCGCGACGCCGTAGTTGGAGCCGCCCGCCCAAGCGAGGCAGGGCGCGATAGCCATCGTAGTCACAAAGGCCAGTTTCATCAGGCATCCTCCCTTATTGACGTGCAATATAGAGAAACCAACATGAACCCCAATATTATCGTGATCAAGCCCGCTGTACTTCTTTGCGCATGAAATCCAGAAATGTTTGCGCCACAAACGAGAGCTGCTTGCCGATCGGGTAGACCAGGTAACAGTGTGACTCAATGGGAAACCCCTCGATGTCCAGCGTAACCAGACCGGGTTCAATGTCGTAGCCGACAGCGTAGCGCGACAGAATGGATATTCCCAGCCCTGAGCGTATGGATTCGCGGATAGCTTCATTGCTCCCGAGCTCCATGCGGATATTGGGTGTAAGGCCATGTTCGCGAAACAGTCGATCCATGGTCATGCGCGTACCGGATCCGGGTTCGCGTCCCAGCATGGGTTCGTTGGCGAGGCGCGAGAACGGGATTTTCTTTTCTTTGGCCAGAGGGTGATCCGCTGGCGCAAAAACCATAATGGGGTTCGCTAACAGGCGCAGACTGACCACTTCATCACCGCTGGGCGGATCCATCATCAGGTAGAGGTCGTCGGCATTTTCGCCTATGCGGTTCAACAGTGATTGACGGTGCCCTACGTGCATCTTGGCATCAATGCCAGGGTGCGTTTTAAGAAATTCCGCGAGGCTGCGTGAAGCAAAGTATTTGGCGACCGTGCTGGCCGCGATATGCAACGAGCCCGTTTGCATGCCGCGCATGTCGGCAACTTTCTGCTCAAAGCGCGTGATGGTTCCGAAAACTTCGCTGCAGACCGCCTGCAGTTCCTTGCCTACAGGGGTCAGGCGCACACTTTTGCCGACCTGTTCCAGTACCGGCAGACCGATGGTTTCGGTGAGTTTCTTGATCTGCACTGAAACTGTGGGCTGCGCCATATACAACTCTTCGGCGGCACGGGTAAAGCTGCCAAGTCGCGCAACGGCTTCAAATACGCTGAGCTGGGGCAGCGTTCCGTGGCGCAGGTAACGCCGTATCTTGCTTTGGGGCATGGCTATTCTCTCGTAATCGACACGTTATTGTTCGCGGTGCGCAAAAGCACAGCGGCCTTCACCTCGGACAGGTTGAAGGCCGCAGAAACGACCTTGCCTGTCTGGGCAAAGGTCTCGCTAACAACAACGTCGAACGCAAGTATACGTCGAGGTTGCCTGCTGGACCGGGGAACCGCAGTGCTGTGGTTCCCGTATTGACGGCCCAACCGTCACAGCCTGTTGCCAAGCTGCAATAGCTACTCCCCTTTGGAGGGCGCATCAAAATTCTGACGCGGGCGCAGTTTTACATTCGCCGCTGCTGTGGTCAATAGCCTGACTGATGATGAGTAGGCATGATCGACATTACACTTGTTAATGTATCAGGTTTCATAATGGTGAGTATTAGCAATGAAATTAATTATCAATAAAAACAATAGGTTGTATTGAATATCTTCATTTCACACGGCATGGGTTGATAGGCATACTTCGCTCCGTTGCATCAGATTCAGGGTGTGACATGTAAATCCTCAACGAGGGGAGTAGCTCCGAAGCAGTAGAGCCGTCAATACGGGCCGAACGATCAAGCCCCGGTTCTGCTGGTGACCAGAGTGGTTACTGGTTGCGAGCGAGACCTTGGCCGGGCACGGCGGGTCTCGTTTCCGTTTGTGTTTGGCAAGGATTCGTTAATGACGAACTTTATCGCAAACGGAGGTAGTAAAAATGGAATTGTTCTCTTCAGAGTTTTTCTCGGCATTGCTGGCGATTGTGGTTATCGACCTGGTTCTGGCTGGCGACAACGCTATTGTTATTGCGCTGGCTGCCCGCAACCTGCCACCGCAGCTTAGAAATAAGGCAATAGCCTGGGGTACGGTCGGTGCCATCGTGGTACGCACCGCCATGACGGTCGCGGTAGTGTGGTTGCTCAAGGTTCCCGGTCTGATGCTGGCAGGCGGCGCACTGCTGCTGTGGATTGCCTACAAACTTCTGGTTAATCCGGACAACGGCGACGAACACAAAGTCAACTCGGCGACCACTTTCTGGGGATCGATGAGAACCATCGTCGTGGCCGATGCCGTGATGGGGCTGGATAACGTGCTGGCGGTTGCGGGTGCGGCGCACGGCAACTTCCTGCTGGTAGTGCTGGGCCTTTTGATCAGCATCCCGATTGTGATCTGGGGCAGCCAGCTCATTCTCAAATATGTGCAGAAGTATCCGTCCATTGTTTATATCGGTGCCGGGGTGCTGGTGTGGACATCGGTGAAGATGATGACGGGCGAGCCGCTGGTCAAAGAACACTTCGCAGCGATGGGTAACTGGATCAGCATTTTGTATGTGGCTGTAATCGGTGGTGTGCTGTTCGCGGGGTTTCGCACCAATCATGTCAAGGTGCGTGATCATGTGGCGGCGCATGTGGTTGATTTGGCGGAAACACCGGTATCCGGCAATAGTGCCGAACCGGTTTTAATGACAGGAGGAAATGCCATGCTGAAAGTACTCGTTCCGGTAGATGGATCCATCAACGCGCTTCAGGCTGTCAGGCACGTAGCCAATCGCTATTTTGGCAACTCAAATCTTGAAGTGCATCTGCTGCACGTGCGCCCGCCGTTCTCGCGTCACATATCACAATTCACGAGCCGGAAAAATCGCGAGTCCTTTCATAACGAAATGGCCGAGCGCGCACTGAAGCCCGCACAGGCACTGCTCAATAATCACAGCATCCCGCACGCGGTGCATATTGAGCTGGGTGAAAATGCCGAGACCATTGACCGCGTTGCGCAGCGCCTGCGCGTGGGACAGATCGTGATGGGCACGGCACGCAAGAGCTCTTTGACGCGGTTGCTGCAGGATTCGGTGACCAATCGTGTACTCGAAATTGCCAGAGTGCCGGTTGAGGTGGTCGCTGGCGCTGAGGTGTCCAAGCTTGAGAAGTATGGCTTGCCGGCTGGCATTGGCGCAGCGTTGGCGGCGTTGATTGTCGCTACGGACTAGTGTATCAAACGTTAATAACGAAATATTGCAGTGGCGCATCGCCAAGCCGATTTCGGTCTTGGCGATGCGCCAACGGCATTCAGCGCGCTGCGTGGCATCGGCAAGCTATGTAAAAAATGTTTAAAAACAGATGGTTATAGTGACTGTTGCGCGCGCTAGGCAACCCATCAAAGCCTTGGCGTATTCTCATGCGCATGCGTTTTGTCGTGCTTTTGCTGGCACGTGATACAGCGCTTGGCGATTGGGTAGGCTAGAAGCCGAGCGTAGGGCACCGCTTCTTCGCAATCGGCGCACGTGCCATAAGCACCATTGTGCATACGCTGACGCGCCGCTTCGATATCGCGCAACTCTTTGATCTGACGATCGATCAGCGCAACTTCGACATCAACAAATGCACGATCCAGCGATTCGCCGTTGGAATTGGCGGCGGCGTTTGCAAGGTTGCGATGCTGCTCGTCATCGGATGCGGCCAATTCCGCGCGTATTTCCGCCGACAGTTCGCGGGTGCGGTTGTCTAAACCTGTTTTAAGTGTCGCGATCTGCTGCTCGGTCAGGCTGCGCATGCTGGATTCTCCATTGGGCTTTTGTGCCGGGGATCGGTTACAGTCAGTATTGATCGCTTCGTGACACGGCACTTTGATGCAGGTCAAGCGCCCGTCATTCGAACGATCGTTAAATGCAGGCATGGCTCAAAAAAGGTGCTGCGCATGAACGCACTATCGCAACCGCAATGGATCACGGCGCTGTGCCGCAGCGACGCTTTTGATCACCCGGTGAACTGTTTCGAGTTGCTGGAAACGCATATTTCGTGGGTGATCCTCACGGGCGACTATGCCTACAAGATCAAGAAGCCGCTCGACCTGGGCTTCCTTGATTTCACGCAACTGGCGGCGCGCAAACATTTCTGCGATGAAGAGTTGCACCTGAATCGCCGCTTTGCACCGCAGCTTTACCTGGATGTGGTGACGATCCGCGGCAGCGAGGCGAGCCCAAGGTTTTTTGGCAGCGGCAGCATTATCGACTATGCCGTCAAGATGCGTGAATTTCCGCAGCGTGCTTTGGCCAGTCGCCTGCTGCCCGATGGCGCCATCAACAGCGCGATGATTGATGCACTGGCCGTGAAGATAGCTGCTTTTCATGGCAAGGCAGGCTGTGCGGCACGCGGCAGTCCCTACGGCACGCAAGAAGCCGTCATCACGCCAGCCCATGAAAATATTGCACAGCTTGAACCGCTATTGCCGGATGCTGAAAGCCGCGCACGACTGGCGCTGTTGCGCGCGTGGACTGATGCTGAATACGAGAAACACTGGACGCTATTCGGTGAGCGCCAGACCGAAGGCTTCGTGCGCGAGTGCCATGGCGATCTGCATCTGGGCAACATCGTGTTGATTGACGGCGAGTTGATACCCTTTGATTGCATTGAATTTAATCCTTCGTTTCGCTGGATCGATGTGATGAACGAAGTGGCATTTCTGGTTATGGATTTCATGGATCGCACTCACGAAGCGATGGGATGGCGTTTTCTGAATGCGTATCTTGAAGCTACCGGCGACTATGCAGGCCTGCGCGTATTGCGCTTTTACCTCGTCTATCGTGCGATGGTGCGCGCCAAAGTGCATGGCATACGCGCGCAGCAGGCGGCGAACGATTCTACCGAGAGCGCCAGATTACTGGCGGTGTGCCGTGGTTATATCGCGCTTGCCATTCGTTTCACCCACATGCCAAACCCGCTGCTGATCGCCATGCACGGGTTGTCAGGTTCGGGCAAGACGGTGGTGTCGCAACAATTGGTTGAGACACTGGGCGCCATTCGACTGCGTTCCGATGTCGAACGCAAGCGGCAACATAAGCTGCCGCCAGACCATCGGGGCGATGGCGTGTTGGACGCGGGCATTTATAGCGACGAAGCCACCCATGCGCTTTACGCGCATATGATGCACACCGCGCGCATCGGAATGGCGGCTGGATATTGTGTGGTGATAGACGCCGCTTTTCTCAAGCGCTGGCAGCGTGCGCTGGCCTTGGATCTGGCGCACCGCTGCCACGTTCCCGTGATGATTGTGGCTTGTCGGTCGCCAGTGGCCGATCTTGCCGCGCGTGTTGAGGTGCGCGCAAAGGCCGCGACGGACGCGTCGGATGCCGGCCCGGCAGTGCTTGCCCGGCAACTGGAAGTGGCAGAAGCGCTTGAGCCGGTGGAACAGGCTGTAAGTGTTTTTATAGACACTACGCAGAAAGACTTGTCGTCGGCGTTGCGCGCCATCGCGCGGGAAGTTGCCGAAGTGCAATCAGCTACTCAATCAAGCGAATATTAAAATATTAATTAAAACAATTAGTTAGGACGTTTTTTTGGTATGCCGGGCGTTCATCACGGAACCGCTGACCAGTGCTGTCGCGCACAGCCAGAACACCGGTGCCAGGCCGATGGCGGCACCCAGCGCACCGAACGCCGTAGGGATGAACACGTGTGCACCGTAGCTAACCGCAAGGCGCATGGCGATGCTTTCGCCGGCCCGCCCTGGTGGAGCTGCGTTATAGGCCAGCGTCATCGACAGCGGTTGGCCGCAGCCGACGCCGAGTCCGATCACGAACGACAGCAGCATTAACACGGCTGGTACAATCGTCATGGGAATAAACACAAATCCGCACGCAGCGAATGCCAGCGCCACAGCGATCATGCGCTGTACGCCCCAGCGTGCCGTAATCGGCGGTATGGCTACCCGCGTAATCAGCGCGGCCACGCCATAGGTGCCCATGATGTAGCCGATTGTGGTGGCGGTGAAGCCGAGGTTGCGCATATACACCGGCATGTAGAGGTTAAATAAATCCCACCCCACCATCACCACGGCGTTGGTGATGAGCGCTGCGCGCATCGCTGGCAGCTTTAGTAGATCGAACGTGCGCCGCGATTCCGTCGCGCCGGGGGCAGGGGCGGCATTTAGCCTATGCGGCAGCAGGTTGCGCCCGGCATGGAGCATGGCAATAGTCAGTGCGCTGATAATGGTCAGCAGTAGAAATGCGCGCGGATGCAGCCAGTGATCGATGGCATATCCGATCATCACCGGCCCCAGCACCTGCGCAATCGATTCGCCAATGGCGTAGGAGCTGAAGTATTTGGTGCGCGTGGCCGGCGTGGATAGCGCACCGATGTAATACTGTGTCGCCAGCACGAACAGCATGCTGGTGAAACCGGCAAACGCCGACGAAATGTACAGCGAGGTCAGTCCCGGCCAGATGAACGGCAGCAGCATAGCAAGGCCCCATGCCGTCACGCCACCATACATGAGCACGCGATTATCAAACCGGTCTGCGATACGGCCTGCTGATACGGCAAGCAGAAAGGGGAATATGCCATGCAGCGCGAACAACACGCCCGTCTGGAAGGGGCCAGCCCCGAGATCGACCGCGAACAGCGTGACGACGACACGGTTGCCCTTCATGGCGACAAAGAATACCGAGGTCAGGGCGAGAACGAAAACAATGGGCTTGATGCGCATGAGCGCAGTGATTATAGCTGCATCAGATGCGTGCCAGATGCGTCACCGCATATTGCGGACTCAACTGCCCGGCGATGATAAAATTTGAAGCTATGAAATCAATGACGCCGCAGGCGAAGCAAAGGGTGACACGGTATCGTGTAGTTTTGGGCACTGTGGCGGCCCCGGTTTTATTGGCCAGCACACTGGTCTGCGCGCAGCAGAATGCTGCGACGGATTATCCGCGCAAGCCGATACGCATTATTGTGGGCTTCACGCCTGGCGGCGGCCCCGACATTACGGCGCGGTATGTTGCGCAAAAATTGACGGAAGCCTGGCGGCAGCAAGTGATCGTTGACAACCGGCCTGGCGCGGGTGGCACGGTGGGGGCGAATCTGGTGGCCAACGCGAATCCGGACGGCTACACGCTGCTGTCGGTGTCGTCTGCGCATGCCGTTGCACCGGCGCTCTATGCCAAACTCCCTTACGACACGAAAAAAGATCTTGCTGGAATCACCCAAACCGCAACTTCAAAGTATGTGCTGGTGGTAGCGCCATCACTGGGCCTAAAAACGCTCAAGGAATTGATTGCGCTGGCGAAGGTAAAAGCGGGGCAGATGAATTTCTCGTCAGCGGGCGTCGGCAGCGGCACGCATTTTGCGGCTGAGCAATTCCAGGCGATGGCCGGCATCAAGGTAGTTCATGTGCCCTTCAAAGGCATCCCCGAAGCCGTGACAGAAACGATGTCCGGCCGCGTGCAGTATTTCATGGCGCCCATCGCCAACAGCGTGAATCTGGTGAAGGAAGGCAAGCTGGTGGGGTTGGGCGTGTCGTCACCGCAGCGTGATGTGCTGTTGCCAGATATCCCCACCATTGCTGAAGCGGGTGTTGCCGGTTATCAGGCCGAGTTGTGGTTTGGCCTGCTCACATCGGCAATGTCACCCAAACCCATTGTGTCTCGTTTGAACAGCGAAATCCGCCGCATCATGAGTGAAGCCGATGCAAAGCAGCGCTGGGCGCCGATAGGACTGGAGCCGCGCGCGACCACGCCTGCGGATTTTGACAAACTGGTGGCGAGCGATATCGCGTTGTTCACCAAAATCGCCCGTGCAGCCAACCTAAAGGCCGAGTAGCCCATGACCATTCGTACCTTACAGCAGGTCATTCAGTCCATGCCGACATCGGACGGGGCCGGCGTCAAGCTGCGCCGCAGTCTCGGCAGTCAGCGCGGCCTGTATGTTGATCCTTTTCTGATGCTCGACGAGTTCTCAACCGACAACCCGGATGATTACATCGCCGGGTTCCCATCGCACCCGCACCGCGGCTTCGAGACGGTCACCTACATGCTCGATGGTCACTTGCTGCATGAGGATCACCTGGGTAATCGTGGCGATCTCAAGAGCGGCGGTGCGCAATGGATGACGGCAGGACGCGGCATTATTCACTCGGAAATGCCGCAGCAAACTGAAGGCCGCATGCGCGGCTTTCAGTTGTGGGTGAATCTGCCCGCAAACGAAAAAATGAAACCGGCGTGGTACCGCGACATTGAGCCGCACGAAATTCCTCAGGTGACACTGGCCGATGGCGGAACAGCGAAAATCATTGCGGGCTCGATCAATGTAGCGGGTGTGGTGACCGACGGCGTTATCACCGGTCATACGACTGATCCTCAATATATTGACGTGGATTTACCCAACGGTTCGCCGTTTCACTATTACATCCGCGATGATTACAGCGCCTTCATTTACCTCTACGAGGGCAAGTTGCTGGTGGGTGAGCCGAACATAGCGCGCCCGTTGGCAACGCAGTGTGGGGGCGTGCTGTCGGCGGGCGATCAGATTACGGTGACTGCGGACAATGGCCCCGCGCGCTTTTTGCTGATTGCTGGCAAGCCGATCAAGGAACCGGTCATGCAGTATGGTCCGTTTGTCATGAACACGCGCGAAGAGGTTGAACAGGCAGTGCGCGACTATCAGAATGGAACTCTCACGACATGAGCAGCATGAGCGCCCCGAATCCCCAAACCCTGACAGAGATGCTGGCACGCCGCCTGGCTGTTGGCGGGGTTGCGCTGATTGACCGCGACAAGACCGTAACCGCGGCCGCGCTGGACGAAGAAAGCCGCCGCGTGGCGCAAGGCCTCTATGATCTAGGTGTGCGCGAAGGCGACCGTGTGGCGGTGTGGCTGCCCAACGTGCCCGCATGGCTCTCCTGTTTTTTTGCGGTGGCGCGGCTGGGCGCCATCGTGGTGGCGGTCAACACACGTTTTCGCTCGAATGAAATTGCCGATATCGTTGGGCGCTCCGGCGCCAAGGTGCTGGTCTATTGGCCCGGTTATCGCGGTATTGATTTCGATGGCATTTTGCGCGATGCCGGTGTGCCCGCGCTGAAGGAGCTGAACGCCATCGTCGCTTACAGCGAGCAGGGCGACCCTGTCGTCAATCATGAGGCGCTGGGTAAGCCTGTTACGGCTTATGGAGATCTCGCGCAGCGGTTACCCTATCCCCATGATCATGCGCGGCCCGAGCTGGGTTGTCTGATATTCACTACGTCGGGCACCACCAGGCTGCCGAAATTTGTGCTGCATCATCAGGCATCGATAGCCAGCCACGCGGCGGAAGCTGCGCGCGGTTTCGGCTATGGCGATGAAAATGCTGTGACGCTGCTCACCGTGCCGATGTGTGGCACCTTCGGCATGAGCCATGCGATAAGCCCGCTAGCAGGGGGCAAGCTGCTGGTGATGCTGACTACGTTTGAGGCGCAGGCCGCCGCGCAGGCAATCAAGCGCTATAACGTGACACATTTGCCTGCGACTGGCGATATTGTCGCGCAACTGCTGGCCGCATCGATGGAAAAAATACCCTATCCGACGGTGCGTGCCGTGATGGGCGTGCGTGCAGGGCAGGCGCGGCCCGCCGAGGCGCGCGGGCTGAAGCTGATGGGCATTTACGGCTCCAGCGAATTGCAGGCGGTGCTGTCGATACGTCCGGTGGATTTGCTGCCGGAGCAACGCGAAACTGGCGGCGGCAAACTCATCACCGCCGCGACGCGCGTGCGCACCCGCAGCAACGATACCGGCAAGCTATTGCCGCATGGCGAACAGGGTGAACTGGAGTTCAAAGGCCCCAGCATGTTGATGGGCTACTTTGGCAATGCCGAGGCGACGAAGGCCGCGTTCACCGACGACGGCTGGTTCAAGAGTGGCGATCTGGGCTATACGCTCGCAGATAACGAATTTATTTTTCTCACGCGTATGGGTGACGTGCTGCGGCTGGCGGGCTTTCTGGTGAATCCGCTGGAAATCGAAGCCGTGCTGGATGCGCACCCGTCTGTGGCGGTCAGCCAGGTGGTCGGTATCGACGGGCCGCGCGGGCCGATGCCGGTGGCGTTTGTGCTATCGAAGAACGCTGACGGGACCATTGACGAAGCCGCGCTCATTGCGCATTGCAAACAGAAAATCGCCCACTACAAAGTGCCGCATCACGTGTTGGCGATTGATGTGTTTCCATTTACGCCCAGTGCCAATGGCAACAAGATTCAAAAGTCGAAGCTGCGTGATATTGCGTTGGCTGTATTACGGGGATGATGCTGTAACTATCTGTTTTAAAACAATAAATAGCAAGGGGATATGATGCGTGATGTAACTCGTCGTGAGTTTTTGACCGGATTGGCAGCGCTGGGCGCGGGAACATTCCTCCCCGGCTGTGCTCTCACTGAAGGCGCCGGTGCGGTTGCGAAGCTGCAGCGCATCGATATTCATCACCACTTTGTATCGCCCGGCTATTCCGCAGCGTTAAAGCAGATGGGGCAGGGCCACGCCAAATGGTCGGCGCAGATGTCGCTTGATGATATGGACAAGAGTGGCATACAAACCTCACTGCTGTCGCTGATACAACCGGCGATGGCAGTCGGAGACGTTTCGCTCGGGCGCAAACTTGCGCGTGAGGCCAATGAACACGCGGCCAAACTCGTAACTTCATACAAGGGCCGCTTCGGCAGTTTTGCGTGCCTACCGTATACCGATACCGAGGGCAGCCTCGCCGAAATCGCCTACGCGCAGGATACGCTCAAGGCCGAGGGCTTCTGCCTGATGACCAGTTACGGCGGGCGTTATCTCGGCGACCCGGCATTCTGGCCGGTGCTGGAAGAATTAAATCGCCGCAAAGCGGTTGTGTATACCCACCCGCTTGCACCGCAGTGCTGCGGCAATATTCCATCGCCGGTACCGGTGGCTACCATCGAATATGCGGTAGACACCACGCGCACCATGACCAGTCTGATGTTTCACGGCGCAGCGGCGCGCTACTCGGATATCAAATGGATTTTTTCGCACAGCGGTGGTGTCACGCCGTTTCTGGTGTCGCGATTTGAACGAGAGCAGGCCACGATCAAAGGGATTACGGAAAAACTGCCCAGCGGTTTCCGCCACGAGCTGTCGAAGTTTTATTACGACATGGCGCAGGGCAATCACCCAGGCGCGCTTGATGCGCTGATGCACATCGCACCGGTGTCGCAGTTTTTGTATGGCACGGATTACCCATTCCGCGGTGGGGCCGAAGTCAACGAAGGCTTGGCCAAGTATCAGCACTTCAGCGCTGCCGAGCGGCGGGCGATTGATCGTGACAACGCGCTGCGGATATTGCCGTCGTTAAATCGCGGATAACCCACCCGTAGGATGCCGGTAAGCGCAGAGCACCGCATCGGTCGAGTGCTTCCGCTACTACGTTACGCGAATGGTTCGCATTGGCTCACGGGAACGATTGATGCGGTTCGCTTTAGCTCACCGGCATCCTACGATCATTGGCATAACGCAACGTGCAGGATGCCTGTGACGAAGGAACCGCATCGTTCGAGGTAATTCACCACACATTTGAGATTGGTGCGGTTCGGCCACGGGCATCATCGATGTGGTGCGCTGCGCTCACCAGCATCTACATTCGTTGCAATAGGCCAGTGCGTGTTGAATATCAATAGACGTAGGATGCCGGTGACGAAGGAACCGCATCAATGGCGTAAACACAGCACGCATCCTGCATACACGGCCGCTGCGCTGCGCCCTTCGACAAGCTCAGGACAGGCTTACTGGCATCTTACGGTTCTGAATCATGGATAGTTGTGTGTGGTATCACGGGCAGCTGGGCTTCAATCGAGCTTGATACCCTGTGACTTGATTACTTTATCCCACAGCTCAAAATCTTTTCGCAGGAATGCGGCCAGGCTCTCCGGTGTGCTGGCGCCGGTCTCGATGCTGGCAGCAGCGAAGCGCTCCTTGACTTCACGCGACTCCAGCGCCTTCGCGGTGTCGCCCGCAATGCGATCGACAATTGGCCGCGGCGTGCCTGAGGGGGCGAAGAACGCCACCCATACATACACGTCAAAACCGGGATAGCCGGATTCAGCCACGCTGGGTAAGTTGGGCATCGCTGCCCAACGCTTTTCGCTGGTGACCGCCAGCGCGCGCAGTTTGCCGGAATCGATGTGCGGCTTGGAGACAATGGGCGCAGTGAAACTCAGCATCACGTGTCCGCCAATTTGATCGACCATCAGTGGCCCCGCGCCTTTGTAAGGCACGTGCTGAATGACTGTGCCTGTGCGTGAGCCGAACAGAGCACCCGCCAGATGCGATGACGTGCCCGCCCCTGGCGATGCATAGCTGATTTCACCGGGTTTGGATTTGGCCAGCGCCACCAGTTCTTTGACGTTGCGCGCGGGTAGCGCCGGATGCGACACCACCATGTTGGGTGAAGTGGCCGTCATTGATATAGGCACAAAATCACGGAACGGATCATAGGGTAGCTTGCGATACAGGCTCGCGTTCATGATCAGCGAGTTGTTGGCAATTAGCAGGGTGTAACCGTCGGGAGGTGACTTTGCGGTTATTTCCGCGCCGATGTTGCCGCCTGCGCCGGGGCGATTGTCGATGATCAGGCTTTGGCCCAGCAGTGCAGGCAGGCGAACGTTCAGCGTGCGTATGGTGATGTCGTTGGCGCCGCCGGGAGCGAAGGGCACGATCACGCGTATGGGTTTGCTGGGGTATGTTTGTGCGCAGACTGCGCCGCTTGCCGTGAGCAACGCTATGCAGATACAGAAACGTAAATTAGGTGAACGAAAAAGCATGGTTGCTCCATTATATTTATATCTTAAATCAGATGCTTAGCTGTCGTTCTCTTATTCAACCTTTGCCCCCGCGAGCGTCACCGCCTTTTGCCATTTTACGTATTCCGCCTTGATGAATTTGTCGAACGCTTCAGGCGATTGCGGTGCGGCGGCTACGCCGTTGTCGAAAAAGCGCTGCTTGAGATCGGGCACGGCGAGCGCTTTCATCATGGCGGCATGAACACTGGCCGCATGCGCTTTGGAGGTGCCTTTGGGCATGGCATAGCCTTGCCAGACAGTGACTTCAAAATCCGGCACGCCGGACTCCATGATGGTGGGGATGTCCGGCAATTGTTCAGCGCGTTTGGCTGAGGTCACGGCAAGCGCGCGCAGGCGGCCCGCTTTCACAAAAGGCAGGGGGCCTGGCAGGTTGAAAAAGAATGACTGAATTTCGCCGGAGATGGTGTCGGTGTAGCCTTGCGATGCAGCCTTGTACGGCACGTGCACCATGTCGAGGCCGGTGACCGCTCTAAAGAGTTCCATCGTCAGATGGGGTGATGCGCCGACGCCGGACGATGCAAATTTGAATTTGCCGGGGTTTGCCTTGGCGAGCTTGATGAACTCACTGACGGTTTTGACCGGCAGTGATAAATTGACGCACAGGATGTTGGGCATGGTCGCATACAGCGACAGCGGAATGAAATCACGCAGCGCATCATAAGGCAGTTTTTTGTAAAGATGCGGGGTGACGGTTTGATTGATGCCGTAGGTAAAAATATTGTAGCCGTCGGGCGCGGCTTTAGCGGCCAACTCCGTGCCGAGTATGCCGCCCGCACCGGGCCGGTTATCGATCACCAGCGGTTGTCCCCATGCCTCTGCAAATCGTTGCGCGAATATGCGGCCAATAATGTCGGTGGATGCGCCTGCGCCGAAAGGCAGTATCAGGCGCCCGGGCTTCGCGGGGTATTGATCGGCTGCATAACTTGTAGCCGCCGAAAGCAGCAATGCCAATGCAGCAATGCGGCCCGGGAAGCGTTGCTTTTCAATCATAAGTTTATCCTTTAAATATTGTTTAAAAACACATACTTATGTATTCTAACTTCCCGGATTTTATACCACGCTACAACTATCTTTTGACTGCTTTGGTCATGGCTTCTTTGCCGTTGGTGTTCTTCACGTCCTTCCAGAACTGACGCGGTACGTTGACCAGTTCGCCCAACTGCGCGTAGCCGGAGCCTGACAAACGGCAGACGGGATCCAGCAATCGCGGGTCAACGCGTCCGTTTTTCCATACACCGGGCGTGACGTGCGTATGCACAATACGTCCGAGCACGATATTGGTGTTGTGATCGGTGATGATTTGCTTCACTTCGCACTCGATGTGCGCACGCGCTTCCAGCACGCGGAAAGGTTTGACTTTGGCCGATGGCGCGGCGGTCAAGCCCGCCCAGCCGAATTCGCTTTCGTCGGGCGGGAAATCCGTTGCGGTGAAATTCATTTCTTCGAGTACATGCATGGTCACAATGTTGGCGACGAATTGCGGCACCTCGCGCAGATTGCGCAGGCTGTCCTTGATGCCGGTCGAAGCGAACGCCACGTAAGGCGGGTCATTGCCCATCATGTTGAAATACGAATAGGGTGCGACGTTGCTGACACCCTTGGCAGATATCGTCGAAATCCAGCCGATGGGCCGGGGAATAACCAGCGCGGTCATCAGGTGATAAAACTCCTGTGCCTGCCATTCACCGGGGCCGACTTCAAGATCGCAGTCGAGGGTTTGTGGCGGACTGCTGTGTGTTGCGGTCATCGAATACCTTTCTAATTTTCAAGTGAGTGCTAAACGAGTAAACCCAGATTCATTAACTCGGCAAGTTGCGCTGCATTGGGTTGCGTATCGGACTTGACGGCCAGCGCCTGTTCCGGCGTGAGCTGTACCAATCCGTGCAGTGCATTGGTGACTACGTTGCCACGCCCGGCGTGCCAGTGCGCATAAGGCGCAATCTTTGCAGAATCAATCGCAGGGCGCGCCATCGCTTCGCCATAAAGCGTGGCCACACCTTGCCCCAGCAGCACCGCCAGCTCGGAGGACACATATTGTGCGGCATCCAGTTGCAGACCGACGGTTTTGGCAAACGCGGCAACCGCATCCACAATTTGCGCGAACGGCACGGTGTACGGACTGGCTGCCACCATTGTGTCAATCATCACTTTGGCATGCGCCTGATTGGCGTTGATCTGCCGGCCATGCACATCGGCATACACCGCATGTGCTGTGGGTTGCGACGTTTTGGTGGTTTGCAATGGGGGTTCGACAGCGGTGGCCTTGAGTTGCGCGCTGATATGCAAATCGCGAAAACTCGTGGCAGACAACGCGCGTTGCACCGAAGGCGCGCGGTCCGCACGCACCAGCAGGGTTTGCCGGAAAGCACGGTTGGTCAGCAGATCAACGTATTGCTCGCAGGCAATGATGTTGCCATCGGAAATCTGCCGTGCGGTATTGGCTAGGTCCGCACCGTGCCGGTCAGGCAGCATATCGGATAACGAAGACTCGCCAAGATACGACAAGCCATGTTTGGCTGACGCCGCCACAAACTCATGAAAGTAGCAGGGCCGGTTATTCGGTTCGAGATGCTCATGGTAGATGTAGCTATCAGAGCAGCGCATCAGCAGATTGGCTTCCTCCGCCATCAAGCGGCCAAATGCGGCCTGATTGTTGGCGTGCAGCTTGCCTGCATATTGCAGAATAGCGCGCGCCTGCGCGAGCTTGGTGGTGTGATCTATCAGGTGGCCCACATGAAACAGCATCATTTCACGCACCACTTCACGCATTTTCCAGCCGGGATAAACGTTGTAGCTGATATAGCCCACGCCATTGGCCGAAAGCTGTTTGCCATAGAGTTCGAGCATGGCGCTCTGCACTTCGGTCGGTATCCAGCTATAAACGCCGTGGGTGATGATGTAATCGTATTGCTCGGATTCCTTCGCCAGATCCAGAATGTTGGCCTGGCGGAAGGTGATGTTCCTGATGTTCAGCTCGCCCTTGATTTTATTGGCGTAATCAATTTGTACCTGGGACAAATCAGCGCCCACGAATTGCGCATCCGGATATTGCATCGCCATCGGCAGCAGATTGCCGCCGAACGAGCAGCCGAGTTCCAGCACCCGTGCCTTGGCAAGACTCGGCGCGGGCACGCCAAAGAGTTTGGCCATGCCACTCATGCGCGCGGGGTGGGATTGCGCGAACGGAAACGATTCGTAAGGTACTGCGTCGTAATTGTTGACCTGACTCATAGAAAATTCCCAGGTTATCGATAGCGGGATTATGACTGAACAATAGCAACCCTGCTGCATGGGTTCTGGATGCGCGGACTGATCGCGTTGACCCGCATTGGGCCTGCCGCTAGACTGTTCCCGTACGGGTGTGCAAGCAAGATGGCAACCAACTTTAATTTGTGGAGTAAACGGATGGCAATCAAAACAGCAAAAGCACTCAAAACCATTGATACGCGCGACAAAAAAAATCGCAAGCTGACGCGCAAGGATGTTCAAGCGGCCGCCAAAAAGTACAAGAACTGGGGCCGCTGGGGCAAGGATGACGAAATCGGCACACTGAATTTCACCACGGCGGATCACATTGTTGCCGCCGCCAAGCTGGTGCGCAAGGGCAAGGTGATGTCGCTCGCGCTGAAATACGATAACAATGGCCCGCAGGGGGCCAAGAGCAACTATCCGTCGCTGGGGCGATTCAATCCCATACACCTGATGACGCGTACCGGCACGGATGCTTACTCGGGAATTCTCGATCACCGCAAAATACGCGGCACCGACGACATCATCATCATGCCGCTGCAGTGCGGTACGCAGTGGGATGGTCTTGGCCATATTATGTACGAGAATTTCATGTGGAACGGCTACGACTGCCGCAATGTATCCAGCGCGGGCGCGGCCAAAGCAGGCATCGAAAAAACGGCCGAGAAGATGGTGGGCCGAGGCGTGCTGCTCGATGTGGCGCGCGCCATAGGCAAAAAATTCCTGCCTGATGGCTTTGCAATTACCAATGAAATGCTGGATTACACCGAGCAAAAACAAGGCGTAAAGGTTGGGCAGGGCGATTATCTGTTGGTGCATACTGGCCACGTACAGCGTTGCCTCGACAGCAAAAGCTGGGACGGTTACTCCGGCGGTGATGCGCCGGGATTCGCGTTTGAAACCGTGGCGTGGCTGCACAAGAAGGAAGTCGCAGGTGTTGCCACCGACACCTGGGGTGCGGAAGTGCGCCCCAATCAAACCGAAGACACCACCCAGCCGTGGCACTGGATCACCATCCCGATCATGGGATTGACCGTTGGCGAGATTTTTCATCTGACCGAACTGGCAAAGGATTGTGCGGCGGATAAGCGTTACGAATTTTTGTTTGTGGCGCCTGCGCTGCCGATCACGGGTGCAGTGGGCTCACCGGTGAATCCGCTGGCGATCAAGTAACACACGCCATGCGCAACGTACTTTTGATGGCGACCGTGCTGGTGATCTCTGGCGCTGCAACGGCGCAAAGTTTTCCCGTCAAGCCGGTGCGCATTGTGGTGCCGTATGCGGCAGGCGGGCCTTACGACGATATCGCGCGCACCCTCGGCCAGCGGTTGACTGAAATCTGGGGGCAGGCGGTCATCGTTGAGAATCGTGGCGGCGCTGGCGGCAATATCGGTGCGGAAGTGGTGGCGAAGGCCGCGCCTGACGGTTACACCGTGCTGCTCGGCAACGCGGGGCCGATCACGGTAAATCCCACGCTGTTCAAAAAGCTGCCGTACGATGCGCAGCGCGATCTTGCGCCTGTGGGCATGGTAAACGCCAGCCGCATGGTACTTTCTGTGCATCCGTCGCTGCCCGCAAAAAACGCCAGGGAACTTGTGGTGCTGGCGCGTGCGCGGCCCGGCCAGTTGAATTATGGTTCGTCGGGTGTCGGCAACTTGCAGCATCTGGGCATGGAGCTTTTGCAGATACAGGGCGGCGTGAAAATGAACCACGTGCCCTATAAGGGCGCTGCGCCAGCGTTTGTGGATTTGATCGCAGGGCAGGTGGACACCATGTTCGCCAATATTGTCGGCACCATGCCGCACGTGCGTACTGGCCGCGTGCGGGCCATCGGCGTTTCGTCGGCGGCACGTTCGCCCATGCTGCCGGAGGTGCCTAGCGTGGGCGAATTCTTCAAGGGTTTTGATATACCGACGTGGAGCGGCATTTTTGTGCCGGCGGGTGTGCCGCGCGAAATAGTGGCCAAGCTCAATAGCGACCTGGTGAAAGTGTTGCAACGCGCGGATGTGAAAGAGCGCTTCGTAAGCCAGGGTTCAGACGCCACGCCCAGCACGCCGGAGGCGCTGGCAGAACATGTGCGCAAAGAGACAGCGATGTACGCGGGCGTGATCAAGGCGGCGAAAATTTCTTCGGAATAGAGCGACGCGCAATAGATGGCGTAGCGGGCGCTGGCGCTAAAAAGGTAAATGAAAAAAAATAGTTATGGGGGTTTGGCATGAGTAAAGCCAGTCTTTCAACAGCCGCACTACTTTGCGTCATGCCGTTCGCGGTGCTCGCGCAGGGCAACGTCGCAAATTATCCCAGTCGTCCCCTACGCATCATCGTGCCGCAGTCGCCGGGCGCATCCACCGATCTCACAGCGCGGCTGGTTGCGCAACGTTTGTCCGACGCTTTTAAACAGCCCGTCGTGGTGGACAACCGCCCCGGTGCCGGCACGATTATCGGCACTGAGCTGGTGGTGCGCGCCGCACCTGACGGGCATACGCTGATGGTGGTGGCGTCGGGCATCACGGTTAACCCCAGCGTCTACAAGCGCATACCGTATGACACCGAACGCGATCTTGTGCCCATCACGCAGTTGACGCGCTTTTCAAATTTGCTGGCGGCGCACCCCGCATTCCCCGGCAAGACGCTGCCGGATGTGCTGGCACTTGCAAAAGCCAGGCCTGCCACCATCAACTACGCCTCAGCGGGGCTGGCGAGCGGCACGCATATGTCGATGGAACTGTTGAAAACCATGACAGGCATTGACTTGGTGCATATCCCGTACACCGGCGGCGGGCCAGCGGTAACAGCGGCTATCGGTGGACAGGTGCAGCTGAATATTGGCACCACGGTCGGCGTGCTGCCTCACGTGCGCAGCGGGCGCTTACGGGCGATTGCCGTGACCACGGCCGCACGCTCACCCGCTGCACCGGAGATTCCTACGTTCGCCGAATCTGGGGTGCCGGGTTACGACCATGGCCCATGGAATGGTTTGTTTGCACCTGCGAAAACGCCGCCAGCATTGATCGCAAAAATTCATGCCGAGGTTGCGCGCGCGTTGCAATCGGCTGAGGTTCGTAAGGTATTCGCGAATGAAGGTGTGGAAACCGTAGCCAATTCGCCAGAGGCGTTTGCGGCGATTGTTCGCGCGGAACTGGCGATGTGGCCCAGGGTGGTGAAGGCGGCGGGCATGAAAATCGAATAAAAAACGAGAGGAATTTCCTCTCGTTATTTTGCAGCAACAACAGATTACTTGATCGGCGAAAAGCTTGCTGCCGTCATGAATTTATTTTCCTGCATCGACAGCGATTCGATCGGGCGGCCATCGGTTTTGGCGCGAGCCGAAGGCGGCCAGGCGCCGGTGTCGTGGGCCTTGTTGCGGATTTCGTTACGCTGGTCGAGCGATTTGTACGGCCAAACGTGGATCCATTTATTCAAGCCGCCGAGTTCGGTGTACCACAGCGCGGTGATGGGGCCGAATTTCGTGCGCGTCGACAGTGCGACTTCCCAGTTTTTCATCATGATCGGCAGTTGGCCGGGGTTGTGGGTGTACTCGCGCCACTCAAACCACGGGCCGTCGTTGCTGGGTTTCAATTCCGGCGAGAACGGGGTCTGATTCATGATGTCGGATTTTTGGCTCACCAGAAATTCCGAAATGGGTGGCGGCCATGCGCCATCTTTGACGGCGGCTGCGCGGATGGTGGCGCGCTCGGCCAGATCCTTGTAGCCCCACACGTGCATGAAGGTGTTGAGCGGGCCGACTTCGACTTTCCAGAACGCAGTGAGTTCGGAGTATTTTTTACGCTGCTCGTATTTTTCGCCGAAACGTTTTTCAACTTCGGCCATGCTGCGCGGTTTGACGGTATAGGTTCTGACTTCGTAAATCATGGCGAGTCCTTTTTGAATTGAGGTCTGCGGAAAGGGTTGCTGCCCGATGAGTGTATCAAACCGCGTCAGTTGCGGGAAATATCGCGCGATAACTAAATAATGTTTAATAACAAATGGTTACGGTTTTTCGCCGCTTGTGCGGATGGTGGCTAAGTCATTGATCAACCTGCTAAAATTTAGCCATGTGCGGTTTTCGTGAAATCATATTGTGCGGATTAATGGTGTTGGCGCCTATTGCGCGGGCGGCTGATCCGCTGCCTATTTTCGACGCGCACGTGCATTACAGTCAGGAGGCGTGGGAGCGTATGCCGCCCAAAGAGGCCATCGCGCTCTTGCGCAAGGCGGGTGTGACGCGCGCGCTGGTGTCGAGCACCAACGACGATGGCAATCAGAAGCTATTTGCTGAAGCGCCCGATCTGATCCTGCCTTCGCTGCGTACCTATCGCACGCGCAGTGACATGGGCACGTGGTTTCGTGACGAGGGCGTCGCAACCTATTTGCAGGAGCGCCTGAAGAAATACCGCTATGCGGCCATTGGCGAGTTTCACGTCTATGGCGCGGATGTGGATGCGCCAGTCGCGCGTTTGGTGGTGCAACTGGCGAAGCAATACAAATTATTTTTGCACGCGCATACCGACGTTGACGGTGTTGAGCGCATCTTCAGGCAAGACCCCGCCGCGCGCGTGCTGTGGGCGCATTCGGGCTTTGAGCGTCCTGAAAAAGTGCGCGAGATGCTGCGTAAACATAAAAGTTTGTGGAGCGACCTGGCGTTTCGCAATGACCATGCTGCCAGTGGAAAACTGGATGCCGATTGGCGCGCCGCATTCATGGAGTTCCCAGACCGGTTTATGGTGGGCACTGATACGTACACCGCTGAACGCTGGCACTATGTGGTGGAGCACGCCAACTGGTCGCGCGGCTGGATGACGGATTTGCCGCGTGATGTGGCGGAGCGCATCGCGTATAAGAATGGAAACGCAGTATTTGGGAGTATGCTGAAACCATGAGATCGATACTTTTTACGCTGTTGTTGGGTGGCGCAATGGCGGCGGGTGCCTGCACGCCTGAGTTCGCCACCGGAAAAGGCACCAGGGTGCACACCATTGATTCAAAAAAATACGTACTGGCTTATCGCACGCAACCTGAAAAAATTATTATCGGTCAGCATTTTGCGGTGGAACTCGCGCTGTGCGCGAAAGAGAATGCGGCAACGCCCGACAGTGTGCGGGTCGATGCGCATATGCCAGAGCATCGGCACGGCATGAATTACAAAACCGCTGTCACCAGCAGCGGCGCTGGAAAATACCGTGCGGAGGGATTGATGTTTCACATGCCGGGGCGTTGGGAGTATATTTTTGAGGTGCGCGCCAGCGGCGCGACGGAACGTATGACAACCAGTGTGGTGTTGCAATGACGAAATGGAAAAAAAATCTACTGGTGGGCGCAGTGGTGGCGGGGGCGCTTGCGCCGTGGCTGACTGGTGTTACCGAGGCCAACGAACCGGGCATCATTGAATTCAATCCGGCGGAAGTCAGTCGCATACTGAGTCACGGGCCGTGGCCGATGAATTGGTCGCCCGATCCATCGAACCGCGTGTCGGGTAGCACGCATGCAGTTGATCTGGGCGAGCGTTTGTTCTTTGACGAAAAACTTTCGGTGAAAGAAAATGTCTCGTGCGGCACCTGCCACGTGGCCGAATACAACTGGACGGATGGCGTCAAGCGCAACCAGGGTCAGGCGATGGTCGATCGCAATACACCCACGCTGATGAATATGCGTCATCACCGCTGGTTCGCGTTGGATGGCGCGGCGGATAGTTTGTGGGCACAAAGCATGCGTCCGATCGTGGACCCGCGCGAGCTGGCATCGAACGCCACGCATGTGGCGCAGTACGTGCGCAAAGATGCAGATTTGTCTTGCCGCTATGAAAAAACCTTTGGCGTCAGCCCGGCAAAACAAGACGATGAAACCGTGCTGGTGGGCGTAGGCAAGGTGATGGCGGCGTTTCAGGAAACGCTGGTGACGGAATTCACGCCGTTTGATCAATTTCGCGATGCGCTGGCGCGCGGCGACAAAGCGGCTGCCGCGCTGTATCCGCGTGACGCCAAGCGCGGCTTGCAGATTTTTGTCGGCAAGGGCAATTGCAGCACCTGCCACACCGGGCCGATGTTCACCAACGGGGAGTTTCACGATGTTGGCGTGTCACATTTCATTGATGGCGACAGCAAAAAAGTGGATGGCGGACGTCACGATGGCATCAAAAAACTGATGGCCAGCAAATTCAATCTGCTGGGGCCCTACAACGACGACACAACACGCGCCACGGCAATCAAGACCACGCACGTTAAACCGGAGCACCGTAATTTTGGCGAATTCAAGGTGCCATCACTGCGCAATGTGGGGTACACCGGGCCGTACATGCACAGCGGCGAAATGCTGACACTGGATCAGGTGGTGCGTCACTATTCTGATTTGAACGTAGATCGCTTACATGCGGATGGCGAAAGCCTGTTGAAGCCGCTCAAACTGACGCAACGCGAATCGGCGGATCTGGTGGCGTTTCTGCAATCGTTAAATATGGATCGCGCACCGCCGTGGCGCGGCAAAGAATACGCAAACCCGCCGTGTGTGTTGAACGCCAGGGCGGCGGCTGACGATACTTACGCGCCGTGATGCGTGTGGTTTGCGTGGCGTGCATGCTGTTGACTGCCGCACTCGGCGTGTCGCTGGGTAACGCCAGCAACGCTCAGGCGCAAGCCTATCCATCCCGCTCGGTGCGATTGATTGCGCCTTCGCCCGCAGGTGGGCCATCGGATTTTGCCGCGCGCCTGCTCGCACCCAGACTCGGCGAGTATCTCAGGCAAAACATCGTGGTTGATAACCGGCAGAGCGTTAACGGCGTGATCGCCACAGAGATGGTGGCCAAGGCGCCGCCCGATGGCTTAACGCTCGGCATCGGCAATAATGGAACGCATGTGATCAACGTGGGGCTGTACAAAAGCCTGCCGTACGATCCGATTCGCGATTTCATCGCGGTGTCGCAACTGATTTCCAATGGCTCGGCGCTGGTCGGGCACATTAAATTTGGGCCCAGAACGCTGAAGGAGCTGATCGCCTACGCCAAGGCGAATCGCGGCAAAATCAATGTCGGTGTCGCTGGCGCAAATGGTGCGGTAGGTACAGAGGTATTCAAATCCGCCATGGGCATCGTGCTGAATAACGTGCCGTATAAAGGCAGCGCGCCAGCGGAAGTTGCGGTGATCTCCGGTGAGGTGGAAGTGGTGCAACTGTCAGTGCCGGTGGTGGCGCCCCATTACAAGGCAGGGCGGCTGAAAGTTTACGGCATCATGAGTGCGAGGCGTTCGCCGCTGCTGCCGGATATACAAACCATTTCCGAGCAGGGCATTACGGGCTACGAGGCGTCGGGCAACTGGCATGGGGTGTTCGTGCCGGCGAAAACGCCGGATCGCATCGTGCGCATACTGCATCGCGAAATCGTGCGCGTGTTTGAGTCGCCGGATATCAAGGAGATTGTGTCAAATCGCGGCAGTGAATTGATCGTGAGTACACCGGAGCAGTTCGCGGCGCAGTTAGGCCGCGAGGTGCCCAAGTTTCGCAAGATCATGCTTGATGCGGGTATTGTGCCGCAATAGGGTTAATTTATAACTATTTGTTTTTAAAGGAAAATTATGACTGAATCGGCCAGGCACGCACCCGCTGTCAAACAAAAAAAGCAAATGCGTTTCGATATTTTGCGCGAGCGTCTGCCGCGTCTGTCACCTGAAAAACTCACAGCCGAACAGAAGAAAGTCGCCGCCGACATTACCGCCGGCCCGCGCAAAGATGTGCGTGGCCCGTTTGTGCCGATGATGCGTAGCCCCGGCTTGACTGGGCCGACGCAGGCGCTGGGCGCGTATATTCGTTGGGGTGTCAAAGTGCCGTTTCGGCTGGCGGAATTGGCAGGCTTGATGGCGGCGCGCGATTGGTCATGTCAGTACGAGTGGGCGGTGCATGTGCCACACGCGCTGCGTGGTGGCCTGAGTCAGGACACCATCGATGCACTCGCCGAATGCCGTCGCCCGGCCAAAATGAAAGCCGATGAAGCGATTGTCTATGATTTTGTGAATGAGCTACTTAAAAATCGCAGCGTTTCAGATACCACCTATGCGCGCGCCGTCAAACGCTTTGGTGAAGAAAGCGTGGTTGATCTTGTCGGCGTGGTGGGCTACTACGCAATGATTGCGATGTTGATGAATGTGGCGCGCACCGCGCCACCCAATGGCATGTTGCCACTGGCGGCACTGCCGCAGTATGCGAAGCCCGTGGTGTAGGGCGCAATCCCTATTGCGCCGCATGATTACGTAAAGCACAAACACATCCGGCGCAATGCGCTTCGTCCTTCGGCAAGCTCAGGACAGGCCTATTGGCGCCCTGCGTGTTGCGGGTTACGAGTTGGCAGTAACGTGTAGTCCGGAAGAAGAACATGGTTTTTCATGGTCGTATTCCAGGGAAGTAATGGCGATCACCCCGAAGGTTTACTTGCCGGAGAACGATTCCCGGATTTCGCTGCGCTGCATCTGGGCTGCGTTCTGCTGTCCTATGCGCAACAGGTGGCGTAGCCGTCTATTTGCTCAGCACAGCCAGCGGCGGTGCCACGCCACCCGGCAACGCCTGCTGCGCCACATTAAGCACCATCGCCAGCATGGTGTAGTAGCCGGTCAAAGCAACTAGGTCGATCACGCCGCGCTCGCCGAATTTATCCAGCACGGCCTTGAACGTGGCGTCGCCGACGGTCTTGGTTTCGTGCAATTCCTTGCAGAATTGGTAGATGATTGTTTCGTCGTCCTTCATCGCGGCGGGGCGTTTGCCTTGCGCAAGATCGGCGGCCACGGCGGGGTCGAGTCCGGCTTTCAACGCCAGTGGATGATGTGCGATCCATTCCACCTGTGCGTTCCATTGCCTTGCGGTAATCAATATCGCGAATTCGTTCAATCGTAGCGGCAGCGAGCTGTTGTAACGAAGATACTCGCCGACCTTTTGTGTGCGGCTCATCAAATCCGGGCTGCGCAGGAACAGTGCGTTGGGGCCATCCGGATTGAGCCGTCCGCGCGGCCCGCTGGCGATTTCGCGCGCTGCCTTGAGCTGTGCTTCAGTCATTTCGCTTTCGATCAGCGGTTTGAAACGGGGTGTCTGTGCGTGCGCCGTCATGCATGCCAATGCCAGCAGGCCAGCGGCCGCGATGGAAACGGCTTTCAGGATTGTGGTTGTGTTCGCTATGTTGGTCATGGTGAATCTCCTCGGAAGTGAACAAATGGTTACCCGGCAATATACGCGCTGTACTTGCCGGTGTGATGAATAGCAAAGTGCCGGTGGATGTCCGTTCATGATATGGATGACGGCGCATCCAAGGCGCTGGACGCGGGATTTGTCCGCGCCATAGAATACGTCTCCCTTCTTGCTTACTTCTGAGAGAGTTCTTC
Organism: Betaproteobacteria bacterium; assembly: GCA_947486575.1. Taxonomy (GTDB): domain Bacteria; phylum Pseudomonadota; class Gammaproteobacteria; order Burkholderiales; family SG8-41; genus UBA5216. Next base: position 36,176 of record CANKUB010000018.1, read on the forward strand.
ATGCCCAAAACCACCGGAGCACGTTATTTCGCCGAAGTCATGAAAGGTTACGGCATCACGCACGCGTTTTTTGTGCCGACGATTTTGATGGATGCGCTGGCCGAGATGGATGAACTGGGCATCCAGAAAATTCTTACGCATGGCGAAAAGGCCGCCGCCTATATGGCCGATGGCTATGCGCGGGCGGCAAATCGCCCTGCCTTGTGCATGGGGCAGCAGATTGGTGCTTCGAATATTGCGGCGGGTTTGCGCGATGCGTACATGGCGGGCGCACCGGTGATTGCGATTACGGGCGGGCCGGGCACGCCAGGGCGTTATCGTCATGCGTATCAGGAGGTAGAAGATTTTTCACAGTTTGATTCGATGACCAAGCTCAATCTGCAACTGGACGACGTATCACGCTTGCCCGATTTGATGCGCCAATTGTTTCGTGCGGCGACGACCGGCGCGCCCAAGCCGGTGCATTTGCGTCTGCGTGGCTCGCATGGTCAGGGCATCGAGTGCGAGGCGGATTTACCCGAGCCGATCATTGAAAAAGCGTATGCAGCGGTGCCCGCGTACCGGCCTGAACCGGAGCTTGAACGTGTCAAAGCTGCATTGGCAGTGCTCGCCAAAGCGCAGCGCCCGATCATTGTGGCGGGCGGTGGCGTTACGGCATCGGGTGCGCAGGCTGAATTGGTGGCGTTTGCTGAAAAGCTCCAGATTCCCGTGGCGACTTCGTTAAATGCCAAGGGCGCAATACTGGATACGCATCCGCTGGCGGTGGGCGTGCCCGGCGTCTACTCGCGAGAGTGTGCGAATCGTGCGATTGCCGAGGCTGATCTGGTGATGTTCATCGGCAGCCACGCCGGTGCGCAGGTCACGGCCAACTGGAAAATTCCTGCGCCGGGCGTCACCGTGATTCAAGTCGATATCGATGCGCAGGAACTGGGCCGCAATTATCCCAATGCCGCGTCGGTGTTGGGGGATGCCAAAGCAACTTTAAGGCATTTGATCGCGTTGGCTTCCGGGCCATCAGCGGGGGCAAAAGCGTGGTGCGTGCGCACGCAGCAAATCGTTGCTGATTGGCGCGCCAGCGTGGCCGCGCAGTACAACTCTGACGCGTCGCCGATGCGTCCGGAGCGCATTTGCAAAGAGATCAATGATGCGCTGCCCGCCAACGGCGTGGTGGTCTCGGATACCGGACACGCAGGCATGTGGACAGGGCAGTTGATTGAAATGCGCCATACAACACAGCGCTACATTCGCTGTGCAGGCTCGCTGGGCTGGGGCTTGCCGGGGGCGATGGGCGTGAAATGCGCATTGCCGGATCAGCCGGTGGTACTGTTCAGCGGCGATGGTGGTTTTTATTATCACATTGCCGAACTCGAAACGGCAGCGCGTCACGGCATCAATCTGGTGATGGTGGTCAATAACAACAGCTCGCTCAATCAGGAAATTCCGCTGGTGGGCGACGCCTACGAAGGCAAACGTGGCGACAAGTACAAGCCGGATGAGATGTGGCGATTTTCAAAAACGGCTGATCTTGCCAAAGTGGCCGAAGCCATGGGTTGCGTGGCTTTCCGTGTGGATACACCCAAGGCGCTAAAAGAAGTGTTGCCGCGCGCATTGGCGATGACCAAGCCCGTGCTGATCGATGTGATCAGCGATGACACCGCGCTGGCGCCAGCGGCGTGGACGCCCGGGGGCAAGGGTGGTCATTAAGTTGCTGGCGCGGCTGTGGATTTGCGCGCCGCTGGTGGTGGGCGTCGCGCAGGCGCAGGAATTTCCGGTCAAACCCATTCGTATCATTGTGGGTCCCGGCCCGGATATAGTCGCGCGCATGTTCGGGCAGAAGTTCACCGAGGCATGGGGGCATCAAACCATTGTTGAACAGCGTCCGGGCGGTGGTGGCGTCATTGCGACGGAAATGGTGGCCAAGGCGCCGCCGGATGGTTACACGCTGTTGTTGTCGAGCGCGGCTTACACTATCAACGCCGTGTTGCAACCGGGGCCCTTCGATCTGGTGCGTGATTTTGCATCGATTGCGCTGTGTGCGACATCGCCCTTCATATTGAGTGTGCATCCTTCGGTGCCGGCAAAATCGGTGCAAGAACTGATCGCACTGGCAAAAGCCAATCCGGGCCAACTGGTGTATTCGTCGTCAGGCAATGGCACGCCACCGCATCTGGCGGGGGAAATGTTCAAAACCATGGCAAAGGTGGATATTCTGCATGTGCCGTACAAGTATGCGACACCCGCATTGGTAGATGTGGTGAGCGGACAGGTGCAGATCATGTGGCCGATCATGTCGATCTCGCTGCCGCAGGTGCAGGCGGGCAAGCTGCGCGGCTTGGGTGTGAGCACGCGCGAGCGTACGCGACTGGCGCCGCAGTTGCCGACGATCGCGGAATCAGGATTGCCGGGCTACGAAATCATCGGTTGGAACGGACTGATCGCACCGGCGAAAACGCCCGCTGCCGTGGTGAATAAAATCAATGCGGAAGTCAATCGCCAGCTCAAGGTTTCTGAGTTGCTGCAGCGACTGGCGCAATCCAGCTACGATCCGGCCAGCGACAAAAATTCGCCAGAGCAATTTTCCGATTTTGTACGCGCTGAAATTGCCAAGTTTGCCAAACTGGTAAAAGATTCGGGCGCGAAGATCGATTGATGTCGTGAGGCTGAGAGCGGTGCGCCTTGTGTGGAGGTCGTGCGTAAGAATTAAATATTTTTAAAAACAAATACTTAGAGTAATTCACTATTATCCACACCACCGCATGACGAACATTACCCATCGACTGGCACGCCATGCCATCGCGACACCTTTTGAGGCACTGCCACCGGTAAATCTGGATGCTGCGCGGCTGCTGATGCTGGATACGCTGGCAGTCGCGTGGGCGGGAGCGGACGCACCCGGCTGTCAGCAAACACACGCGCTAATGGCAGACGAAGGCGGGCGCGGCGATGCGCATGCCTGGGTCTTTGGTGGACGACTGCCAGCGGCTTCAGCAGCGTTCATCAACAGCATGACCGCTGCTGCGATTGAATATGACTCGATTGGCCTGGGTGTGGCCGTGCATGTCCATGTTGCCGTGTTACCGGCGGCACTAGCAATCGCCGAGCGGCAGCAAGTTTCCGGGCGTGAATTTCTGGCGGCGCTGGTATTGGGTTGCGATATCACACATCGTTTTGCGGCAGCAGCGGCGTATCCAAATCGCGGCTTTCATTACACGGCGGCGATGGGTGGGTTTGGCGCGGCGGCTGCCTGCGCGCGATTGTTGCATCTTAATGTCGAGCAAACACAGCACGCGCTGGGTCTCGCATTTTTGCAGGCATCCGGCACGCAGCAGGCGAATATTCAGCCGTCACTCAGCAAACGACTGTTGTCGGCGTTTGCCGCACGCGCTGGCGTGTATGCCGCGCTACTGGCGCAACGCGGTATCACTGCGCCACCGGATGTGATCGAAGGCGCGTTCGGGTTTTATGCTTTGTACCAGCCAGGCGATGCTGAAAAGCTCACGCAGGATTTGGGCAGGCGCTTCGACAACGATCAGGCCAGCATCAAAATGTATCCGAGTTGCGGCTGCAATCACACGGCGCTTGATGCCACGCTGCAACTGGTCAGGCAATATGATCTCAAGCCCGATGATGTGCTGGCGATTGAGGCCACCATCACGCCGTACATTGAGCGTATCGTCGGCGGTGATTATGATCCCAGTGGGGATGCACAAGTGGCCGCGCAATTTAATCTGCGTTACTCGATAGCCTGCGCACTGGTGCGCCGTCGCCTCGGCCTCGCCGAAATTCAGCCCGACGCGGCGCGTGATCCGTTGATTGCTGCGCACTTGGGCAAGATCACGTGCAAAGTGGATGCAACTCAAAGCGGCACGCGTGGCCCGGTGGTGGTACGCATGCGCACGCGGTTGCACGGAGAAATTTCCTGCCGCGTGGAAGACGTGGCGGGCAGCAAGGACAATCCGGTTCCGCCGTCTGCCGTCGAAGACAAACTCAAAGAGTGTTTCAGTGTGGGTGTGAATCCGCTCAGTGCTGTGCAGGTTGCACGGTTGACGGCACGCGTGCAGGATTTACATCAGATGCCCGACATGGCGCAATTTTTCAGCGGCATTCTATAAGGTGAATCATTGATGTTCAGCCAGCGACGATGCGAACGAACACGCGAGCACTGAACGCAGCATGATTCAGGAAACGCTGGCCCGGCTGGGCCGCATGCATCAGTTTGCTGCGCTCCGTCATCGGGGCTTTCGCCTGCTGTGGTGTGCCACCCTGCTTTCCTCCACGGCGCGGTGGGCCGATATGGTGGTGGTGGGCTGGCTGACGCTGGAGCTGACCAATTCCCCGCTGATGGTGGGCATTGTGGCCGGCAGCAAAATGGCTGGCTATATCGCCGCGCCGTTCATGGGGGTGGTGGCCGACCGCATGGACAGGCGCCTGCTGCTGATCATCGCGGCAGTAGTGAACCTGGTGGTGACGGCCATCATGTTGCTGCTTTTTGTGTGCGGTTGGCTCGCGCTGTGGCATGTTATCGCGCTGGCCCTGGTGAGCAGCCTGACGTGGGCGCTGGACAACCCTGCGCGTAATGCCCTGGTGCCGGACCTGGTGGAAAAGGATGACCTCGCCAACGCAATCGCACTGAATGCAGTGGCGGTGGAGATCACCGTGGTTATTGGCCCGGCGTTGGGCGGGCTGCTGATTCCGGTGTTGGGCATGGGTGGCGCCTATGGCCTGATAACGGGCATCTTTATCATGGACCTGGTGGTGCTGCTGCGGATGAAAGGTGCGAAGCAGTCACCTCAGGTGATTCACGAGTCGCCAGCGAAGAGCCTGATCGGCGGTGTGAAATATGTGTGGGGCAACCAGACGGTGCTCGTGCTGCTGGCGATTGCGTTTCTGCTGAACCTGCTTGCTGCGCCATACCGCTACGCGTTTCTGCCGATTTTCGCCCGTTACATCCTTGACGCGGGGCCAGCGGGCTACGGCATGCTCACGGCGATGGCGGGTGTCGGTGCGCTCGCCGCCGGGCTGTGGGTGGTCTCTCTCGGCAACGTCAAACACAAGGGGCGGCTGTTGGTGTGGAGCTGTTTCGGCTGGCCCGCTGCCCTGCTGCTGTTTGCACTATCCACTTCGTACACGCTTTCGCTTGCGTTCGTGTTCGTAGCGGGGCTTGCCCAGGCTATTGCATGGACAGTGATCGCCACCTTGATATTGGGCAATACCACACACGCCATGCGCGGTCGTGTGATGGGGCTGCGCACCGGCGTGGTAATCGCCTTGCCGTTTGGCAATTTACTGGCAGGGGCCGCAGCGGAACGCTTCGGCGCTCCGGCAGCACAGGGGGCTTATGCTGCGAGTGCCCTGGTCATCATGCTGGCTATCGTGCTGCTGGTTCCGCGTCTGCGAAGACTGGAGTGAGTGTGCCAATAATGGGTGCAATGATCGTCGTGCTGGATCAAGGCATGGCCACGATGACAGCTTGACTCCGCCGCCGCGCGGTAGCAATCTTACATTCGCGTGGCAGTCCGGCATGTCGAGCTGCACGTGGCACATAGATTCACACCACGTTTATCAGGAGGGATGATAGCCATGGATTCGACCAGACGCACCGTGCTCGCGACGGGTGCCGCAGCGGTAGCAGCAGCCACCGCGCCGCGCGCGTTCGCGCAACAACAGACTGCAAAAGGAGGTACTGCCATGCCGTATTACGAAAAAGGAAACGTCCGTATCCATTACCAGGAGGCCGGCTCCGGCTTTCCGTTGCTGATCATTCCCGGCGGTGGACTGAACTCGGTAATCCCCTGGGTCGCCTCGGGTGCGCCGTTCGATGCGACCGCTGAGTTTAAAAACGAGTATCGCTGCATCACGGCTGACTTGCGCAATGCCTACGACGGCCACTCCACCGGCCCACTGGAGGCTGACCGGCCGTGGGACTCCCACACCGATGATCAACTCGGCTTGATGGATCACCTGGGCATCAGGAAATTCATGGTGCTGGGTTATTGCATCGGCGGTCCGTTCATCTGGAACCTGCTCAAGCGCGCGCCGGATCGTATCGTCGCTGCCGTGCTCGCTCAGCCCAGCGGATTCCGCAAGGAAATGCCGGAGCAATCCTACACCGGCAATATGAAGGGCTGGGGCCCCGAACTCGTCAAGCGCCGTCCTGATCTCACAATGGAGCAGGTTGATCGCTTCCTGACGAAGATGTATCGCACCAATCCTGATTTCGTTTACAGCGTGTCGCGCGATTTCGTGCGTTCCTGCCAGACGCCTGTACTGGTACTGCCGGATGATTCGCCGCCGCACCCGTACGCCGTTGCCATGGAATCCGTGATGCTCGCGCCGAAAGCCGAAGTGAGCCTTTTTCCCTGGAAGGAGCCCAAGGACAGGGTTCCGCTTGCGGTGCGCCAAACACGTTCGTTCCTGCGGGCGCACCGACCCGCGATAGCTTGAACACCTTTTTGAAGGCGCGGTCATGAGCATTGGTGTGCTGGCGCTCGTCGGGCTCGCGCCTGAACGCCTAGCCGCATTGACCGCTGCCGGCTATGCCGTGCACGAGGGGAAAAAGCATGCGAATCGGATAGATGCTGTTCGTGAGGCAGGCAATACCGTAAGGGCCGTTCTGACCAACGGACGTGGCGGCTTAAGCGGCGACGAGATGGCATTGCTGCCGAATCTTGAGCTTGTCTGCACCGTCGGCGCGGGCTATGAAGCTGTCGATCTTGACGCGGCCCGGGCCCGGAACATCGCGGTCGCCAATTGTCCCGACACTAACGCTTCTGCTGTCGCCGATTCCGCCATGATGCTGTTGATGGCGACCACCCGGCAACTGCTTCAGGCTGATCGCTTCGTGCGTGCCGGCGGATGGCAGGACCAATGGGCTGTCGTCACGCCGACGATTTCCGGCAAGCGTCTGGGTATTCTCGGTATGGGAACCATCGGCAGCAAGATTGCGCACCGCGCCGCGCGCGGCTTCGACATGGAGGTTGGCTATCACAACCGCACAGCCGTCTCCGCATTGTCCTATCGCTATTTCGACAGTCTGATAGCGCTGGCGACGTGGGCCGATTTTCTGGTCTGCGCTGCGCCTGGGGGTGCCGCGACGCGACATCTCGTCAACGCAGAGGTTCTCACGGCGCTCGGAGCGAACGGGTATCTCGTCAATATCGGACGCGGTACGGTTGTGGATACAGCGGCGCTGATCGACGCGCTGCAAGCGAACCGTATTGCGGGGGCAGGCCTGGATGTCGTCGAGGGCGAACCGAGCGTACCGCCAAAACTTCCGGAGCTTCTGCAATTCGACAACGTCGTAGTAACGCCGCACTACGCCGGGCGTGCCCCGGAGGCACGCACCGCGGCGACCGCATTAATTCTCGCGAATTTAAGCGCGTACTTTGCAGAAAAGCCGCTTCCGTCTGCGGTCTCGTCCTAAGCGAGCCATTCCGGGTTGTTCGCGCCAAGCGTCGGCGAAGGCTTGTCCCAATAGGGCTTTGTTTCAGACATTCTCAGTACCGGCCCCAGGTGCTTTAGCGCGCCGTGGCCGCCTGTGGATTCGATCATGATTGTGTTTAACTCGGCGGCGGTGAGTCCCATATCGGCTTCGGGATAATCCACGTGGCCCTGTTTGTAGATATACATGCCGGAGCGGCACAGCGAAACCCGTACGTGATAGGAACCGCCTTCGCGCGCACGTCGCGCCAGCGCAAGTAGCACGCCGTAGGCGCCATTATAACCAGTGGTATAGTCGCAGGCGGAGGCCGGTAGCAGCTTGGGTCGTTCAACGCCGTTGTCGAGGCCGCCATTATCGAGACATATGCCGGTTGCACATTGGGCGATCTGCTCCCATCCGCCGCGGTTCGAGAACGGGCCGCCATGGCCGTAGCAACTGATGGAAAGATAAATGATGCCAGGGCGTTCTGCGGCGAGTTGTTCGGGAGTAAGTCCATGCTTGTCCATGATGCCGGGGCGGTAGCCCTGACTGAATACATCGGCATTGCGAACGAGTTTCTTGATCGTTGCCACGTCTTCGGCGTTGTTGAGGTTGAGGAAACAACTGCGCTTGCCGTGGCTGGTATCCATCACATGCTCCGGCACCTGCGGCAGATGTTTGGCCGTGACCATCAGCACCTCGGCGCCATTTTCGGCCAGGGTGCGCGCCGCAATCGGCCCGGCGAGGATGCGCGTCAAATCGAGTACCTTGATGCCTGAGAGCGGCCTGCCACCTGCGGGGAAAGGCATCGGGTCGCTGTCGCCGATCTTGGTGATTTCGATCAGCGGTTTGTCGGACAGCATTTTCCCGTGCGGATGTTCGAGCCATTCTGCGTTGGATCGTATGATCGAGCCGCAAGCCCGCGCTGCGGCGACGGCTTCTTCCAGATCGTGCGAATCCCATTTTGAAATCGCTTTAGCGACGGCATCCGCGCTGGAATTGCAGCCGAGCACGCCAATCACCCGGTCGTGCAGATGGGGTAGATTGAAATGCGGCAGGTACCAGCGGCCATCCTTGCACCGCCACGGCTGCGTGATGTTGCGCATGTGCAGCATCGACGGCGATTGCACCGCTTTCCAGCCACCCGCTGCGGCAGGCTGGCTCAGAAATTTGGAGCTTTGGCAGGTGGCCGCTGCATGACGCACGTCGATGGCGACATTCTGACGCCTGCCGGTTTTCATTTCGTGTATATCAGTGACCGCGACGCCGATACCGGCGAGGATGTTCGCCGTGGTCTCGCCGATCCTGAAGCGCGCGGAGAAAACAGGATCCTGTCCCGTAATCGTTACTTCGCCGTCCGCAGGCATGCCGCGACCGCGAATGCTCATGATTTCTTCGAATCCCGGTTTCATCAGTTTAAATCCTCGTAAATGTCGGTCCTATTGTGTGCGTACGGGGGAAGCCTTGTCCAGACAGAAAGCACTGGAGGGCACGTGGGAAATCCTGGACGTCAACGGGCAAAGCAATCCTTCATCGCCGACGTTTATCTGACGATGGAGAATATCCCGTTCTGTTGCGTGATTAATCGCTGCTACAAATTGCTGATCAAGCATCATGCATGCAACACCGTCACGTGTTTGCTGCGCTCTTGCGTATTCGCCAGCAGTTGCTCTATGCCCGTGTCGAACGTAAGCAACTTCATTCCGCTGCGGATGGCGGCGGTCAGCAGCCATGCATCGGTGATTTGGCGGTGCCCGAGGATGCCGCCGGTGCAGGCGGCCCAAACCTCGGCAAAGCCGAAATCCAGCGGTACCAGCCGGTGTTTGTGATGGGCTGTATTGCGTAACAGCAGTTCTGCTACTTCGCCGACGGCAATGGAGCGGCCTGAAAACGCGGGCTGGGAAATGATGCGAACGAAAGCAGATTGCGTGAATGCCGTGCTCGCCCATCCCGCGCGGGCATGTTGGCTGAACCAGTTGATCATGCGCGGATGGTGTTCGTGCGTGGGCCAGCCCAGTGCGATAAGGGCGTTGGCGTCGAGCAGGTGGCTCACGCCGACTCGTCCTGCATCTGCTGCACTTGCCGTGCCGTCACACGCGGGGTGTCGGATGGCAGGTCAAATATCCAGACGCCTTTCTCTTGTTTGATCGGCAACTTCTCCGCGCTACCCCTGCGAATCAACTCCGATACAGCCTGCCCCAGCTTAAGCGCGCGCGCCCGCGCGTACGCTCTGGCCACAGCAAATGCATCGTCTTCAATCGTAATGGTGGTACGCATAATTGATGCTCTTATATAGAATTGATACAGTATATAAAATAATGCATCACTCGTCAAAGAGGCGTGGGCGCCGAGGCGTGCGCTTTAAACTGATGTGGAAGTATCAGCCTTTACAGCGGCTTGCGAAACAGAACAATACGATTGGTATTGGTGCCCATGCTGTTGTTTGACACGCCCCAGATGTTCGCAGTTTTGGTAAATTTTTGTGCGTTGATCGCCACCGCCATGCACGCAAAGCCTGCCGAGATGCCAATGGGCGCGACCACTTCTTCAAGTTTGATTTTTCCGCCGCGCACTTCGCCCACTTCAAATGCGACCCAACCGTTGGGCACGGTCACACGATAAAGCTCACGGAACACTTGCAGCATGGCGGTTGACCAGTGTGACACCGTGCTGCACATGGTGATTTTTGCAGCGATGTCTGCTGCATCGTGTGCGTTAAACCAGCAGCGCAGCCAGTTGTCTTTTGCGTATTGCACCACATCGAGAAATGGCGGTGAGGTCACGGTGAGTTTCACCACTTCGGTCGGGATGCCCAGTGTGCTGGCGGCGCTGTCTTCCATGAAGGTGGCGGTTTCGGCGGCGGCGCGCAAATTTTCGCATTGCTGTGGCGTGAGCTTGACTTGCAACTGCTTTGACTTGCGCAGAATCAGATCGCGTACATCACGATACGCGGGTTTTTGTTTTAGCCGCTCGTTGATGCGAATTTGATTTTCCTGCGTGGTGGCCTGATTGGGCGGCAGCGTATAAACGGAAAAAAATCCGGGCGAATGGCCGGTAAGCCGGTTGGTGGCGACCATGCGTATCCAGCGGTCGGTGGCGTCCTCAGCATAGTCCGCACGCCGCGTTGTGAGGTAGCGGCGCAGCGCCAGTAATTCGCGTTCGGTATCGTGATGGTAGAACATCGATAGATCGATGTCTTTACGCTGCCTGCCTTTCAAATGCAGGGTTTCGAGCCGCGCCTCGATGTCGGCAAGATCAGGCAATTCCAGTCGGGGCTGGGTGAGTATCGACGACAGCGGGTTTACGTCGTTGGCGATCACGCAGCGACCGTGCAGCGCGGCTTCGACGGCGGTCGTGCCGCGCCCGCTGAACGGGTCATACACAATGTCGCCGGGTTGCGTGAGCCGCTCGATGAAATAGGCAGGCAGTTGCGGCTTGTAGCAGGCGCGGTAGGAGATTTCGTGGATGGAACTCGCTTGCCGTTGCAACGCGGTCCACATTTCGCTTTGGTAGACCGGTATTTCCTGTGTGGGCACATCGCGTGAACGCGCGCGCCTTGAGGGGATGGATGTCCCCGTTACCTGCAGGCTGCCTGTGGGCACCGACGTGCCAAAGGTGTCGAAATTGAGCATTGAGCATCCTCCCCGTACGTAATGCCGGAGAGGGTACGCCTTCGTACTAAAAAGTACAAGTACCTCAATACCTTAGAAGATACTCCTGAAGTTCGGTACCAAGTGCGCTGGGAGTACAACGCGTCTAGATTGATTACGCGCTGGTGGCGCTGCTCAGTTGTTCCTCTACCGCTTCGATCCAGTGCCGGACCGGCAGGGCGGTCGCGGATTGCAGGTGCGTTTGGCAGCCGATGTTGGCCGTGAGTATGGCTTGTGGTGATCCGCCGGACAGCGCCGCGACTTTGTTGTCGCGTAACTGGTTTGCGAGTACAGGTTGCAGAATGGAATAAGTGCCTGCGGAGCCACAGCACAAATGTGAATCTGCTACCGGCGTCAGCTCAAATCCCAACTGTGTCAGTAGCGCTTCGACCACCCCCTTTTTTTTGAGGCCATGCTGCAGCGTGCAGGGTGGGTGGAAAGCGATTTTTTGCCGTGGCTGCGATCCCTGTGGCGCGAGCATGGATTGCAATTTGTCCTTTTCAACGACGATGACATCGCTGATATCGCAGGCGAGTTCTGACACCCGTTTTGCTTTCTCTGCATAGACGGCATCTTGTGCGAGTGCATGCGCATAGTCCTTAACCATCACACCACAGCCGCTGGCGGTAATGACGATCGCTTCTGCGCCTTGCGCAATGTGCGGCCACCATGCATCGATATTGCGCCGCATGGCATTGAGCGCTTCACCCTGCGCGTTCAGGTGAAACGACACCGCGCCGCAGCAGCCCGCTTCATTGGCACGTATCAGCGTAACGCCTAACCGATCCAGCACGCGTGCGGCCGCCGCGTTGGTGGCCGGTGCGAGGCTAGGTTGCGCGCAGCCTTCCAGCGCCAGCATTTTGCGCGGGCGATTGTTCTGTGGCCAGGGCTTTGCCAGTGCTGCGCGCTGTGGCACTTTTTGTTTTAGCGCAGCAGGCAGCAGCAGACGCACGAGTTGCCCGACCTTGAGCAACGGGCCGAACAAGCCCGCGTAGGGCACCACCGTGCGCAACGCCATGCGTTCCAGCGCGTCTGAGGGTTCGCGTCTAACCTGCTTTTCAACTTCGGCTCGTCCGATGTCGAGCAAGCGGCTGTACTGCACGCCCGAGGGGCAGGTGGTTTCGCAGGAACGGCAGGTGAGGCAGCGATCCAGATGCAGCTGCGTTTTTGCGGTAGCGGGCGCGCCTTCCAGCACCTGCTTGATCAGATAGATGCGTCCGCGCGGGCCGTCGAGCTCGTCACCCAGCAGTTGATAGGTTGGGCAGGTCGCTGTGCAAAACCCGCAGTGCACGCATTTGCGCAGGATGCTTTCGGCCTCGGTGCCGTGAGGCGTACCCTTGATAAAGTCTGCTAGTGTGGTTTCCATGTAACTATTTTTTTTGTTTAATTTTTACATGCCCGGGTAAAGTCGGCCCGGATTGAGAACGTCTGCAGGGTCGAAGGTTTGCTTGAGCCGCTGATGGACAGCGGCAAGCGCGGGCGACAGCGGCTGAAACACGCCGCCAGCCGGTGCATTCCCCCCGGTGTTTCGAAACAGTGTGGCGTGGCCGCCTGCATTTTGCGCCGCACGCCGCACGTCATCAGCGCTGACATCCGTATGCAGCCAACGCAACGCACCGCTCCATTCGATACGTTGCGCGCCAGGTAGCTTGATGGTGGGCGCCGACGATTTAACGGACAGCCGCCACAGCGCACCTTCCCGCGTGAAATACGCGTCCGTGTGGTCGCGCACGCCGTGCCAAAAAGTTGTTGCCAGTGCGGGATCAACCACTGCGCCACCGAGTTTTTTGCGCGCGGCTTCCACGGCGCTGGGCGCACCCGACAGGCGAATGCGACAATCGCCACAGGTCCAGGCGGTTGCGGATATCGGCAGCGGCTGGCCCGCCCATTGATTCATGAGTGGAATCACATCGGCCTCCGTATGCTGCTGGTGCAACGTGATTTCGGAAGCTGGCAGCGGCAACGTCTTGAGCGAGACTTCTAAAATCACGCCGAGCGTCCCCATGGCACCGGCCATCAGCCGCGATACATCAAAGCCCGCAACGTTCTTCATCACCTGTCCGCCAAAGCGCAGATCGGTGCCTTTGCCATCCAGGATGCGCACGCCCAGCACCAGATCGCGCACCGCACCGGCATAGGCACGACGCGGGCCAGAGAGACCCGCCGCAATGCAGCCGCCCAAAGTGCTAATTCCCTCTCCCTCTGGGAGAGGGGTCAGGGGTGAGGGAAGGATTTTTGAAAAATGTGGCGGCTCAAAGGCAAGCATCTGGCCTTTTTCCTTGAGTGCGGCCTCAATCTCCGCCAGTGGCGTGCCAGCGCGAGCGGTAATCACCAGTTCAGTGGGGTCGTATTCGATAATGCCGCGATAGCCCGCAATCGCCAGTGTTTCGCCAATAGTCGGATTGCCATAGAAATCTTTAGTGCCGCCGCCGACAATGCGCAAGGGTTTCTTGCTGGCAGTGGCCTCGCGCAACGTATCGGTGAGTTGTAGGACGATGGTTTCCACGGTGAACAGCTATCGCAACGGTGCCACGGCGCGGTGCGATGTCCGGATGAGGCGCAGGGTGTCGCTGAGAATTGACTGAGCCGTGCGCATCACGCTGCCGCCATCAAGGAATTAGATGGCGTGAACTATACGTGGAATAACCAGTTGACTCAATCACGCCTTAACGCATAAAACGCATGGCACGAATTGCGTGGCATGGCCTGCCTTCCGCGCAACGCGTTACGTCTACTGCTGCGGGATGCCGGCGCTTTTGATTACCTGCGCCCAGCGTGTAATCTCCGCGCGGATGAACTGATCGAACTCCTCGCGGCTGGTGGGCGCGCCGCCGATCATCAATTCGTTCAACCGCTGCTGAACGTCGGGCATGCGCAGCACCGTGTTGATATCGGCATGCAGTTTGTCGAGCACCACCACCGGCGTGCCCGCGGGCGCGCACATGCCATACCAAGACTGCACGTCGTAGCCAGGGAAGCCCGATTCCTGTACCGTTGGCACGTCCGGCAGTTGCGACGCGCGATTGGCGCTGGTCACAGCGAGCGCGCGCAGGCGTCCGTTTTGAATCGGCGACACCGTTGCCGGGAAATTCGACACGTTGAACGGTATCTGGCCGCCGATGGTATCGGTCAGACCCTGCGCCGCGATCTTGTAGGGGATATGCTCAACCTTGATCTTGGCCGCCAGTTCGATCAACACCATCGTCAAGTGTGGCGAGACGCCGGGCAATCCGGCGGAGTAGCTCAGCTTGCCCGGATGCGCCCGCGCGTAGTCGACGAACGCCTTGAGCGAGCGTATCGGCACCGATGGATGCGATGTAATAATGTTGGGCATCATGCCGATACGTGTGAGTGGCGCGAGATCACGCACTTGATCGTACGGCATCTTCGCGAACAGCGACATGGCGATCGCGCTCGAAGCGACATTGCACTGGACCAGGGTATGTCCGTCGGGCGGCGACTTGGCGACGAAGGCGGTGCCGAGCACGCCCGCCGCGCCCACGCGGTTCTCGACAATGACCTGCTGGCCCCACAGCCGGGTGAGACGGTCGGCCATCAAACGGGCCACGATATCGGGCGAGGCGCCCGCGCCGAACGGCACGATGTAACGCACGAGCCTGGCGGGGAAAACTTGTGCCGGGCCTGGCGAGGCAGGCTGTGCCAGCAACACGGCCGGGCACATCCAGACTGCGGCCGCAATTGAGAAGACCGCCCCACGGCGTACTTTGATCCATCAGCGCATAACTGCACCTCCCCTGGTCATAGACCGGCGTTGGGCACATCGGAATTTACCCGGCAAAACAGTATGCGCATCCCGCCGTGCCGTCAACATGTGAAATCATAGGGCACGGGGAGACTGATAGAAAGTACCTTAACTATTGGTTTTTATTGAATTAATCGTTATCGTGGGTTCAGGCATTAAATTTGCGATCGCGGTTTGCGCGAGTTACCTTGCATTTTCGTGCGGCAATTTATGGCCTGTCTTACGTGCGCTGACAAACAGACGCAAGGACGTGTGCCA
>CANKUB010000019.1 GCA_947486575.1 Betaproteobacteria bacterium
CGTGTGACTTTAGCCATTTGAAAGATTTCGCTGGCGTCTGAGGGGGACTTTGTGTATTGTTCCCCACTTATGGGGAGTCTCGCTGATCCGATTGTGTTTCGCCACCGCGGCCGTGACCTGACGACGGCGGATATCGCCAGAATTCAAGCCACCATTGTGGCTCACTACGAGCGCGGGCGCACCTTTATTGGCGTGCGACTTTGCGAACAATGGGATTGGCGGCAATCGAACGGGCAGTACAAAGCCTTCGCGGCGCGCGATTTGTTGCTGCGGCTGCAGCGCGCGGGACTGGTCGAACTGCCGGCACCGCAACGAACCAAGGTGAACCGGCCGCGGCAGAACTACGAGCAGAAGCCACTCTTTATCCAGACGCGGCTCACAGGAACGCTCGCGGATTATCCGGCTGTGCGGCTGCAATCGGTGCAGGGCGCGGTCGAGCACTATCTTTGGGACTACCTGCTCGCGCACCACCATTATCTGGGACGTCCGACGCTGGTCGGAGAGCATCTGAAGCAGCTGGTGTTCTTGGGCGAGCAGGTGGTCGGGTGTCTGGGCTGGGCGAGCGCGGCCTGGAAGATCGGGCCGCGTGATCAGTATATTGGCTGGAGCCTTGAGCAGCGCCGCGCCCGCTTGTCGTTGCTCGCCAATAATGTGCGTTTCCTCGTTCTGCCCTGGGTGCGCGTGCCCAGTCTTGCCTCATGCGTGTTGGGGCTTAGCGTGCGAGGACTGTCGGGGCTGTGGCAGCAGCGCTATGGTCACGCGGTGGTGTTGGCGGAAACTTTCGTCGATAGCGCGCGCTTTGCCGGCACCTGTTATCGGGCCGCCAACTGGCAGTGCGTGGGCCAGACGCAAGGTAGCGCCAAACGCGGTCACGTCTATCACCATCATGGCAACGTCAAGCGCATTTATCTGTATCCGTTGACTCGTCATTGGCGCGAACCGTTGACTGCCGGGCTGATGCCGTGACTCACGCCGAGGCGCTCGCCATCTTGGATTCGCCGCGGGCGCAAGCCGCGCGCACCATCCTCGCCTTGGCCGAGAAGGCCAAGCTTTGGGATCAACTGCAAGCCAAGGGAGCGACTACCCCGATCAGTCCCGCCACCCCCTCTGGGATGCAGCCGGTGTATCTGAAGCCGCGCGCGCGCCGGCGTGCCAAACCACCGGGCCGCAAGCCTGGACATCCAGGGGCGCATCGGCACGTGCCGGCGCACATCGATACGCGCGTTGAACACCAGCTCACGTACTGCCCGGACTGTCACCATAAAGTCGGGCCCTCGATCCGCCAGCACACCCGGATCATCGAGGAGATCCCGCCCGTCGTGCCCGAGGTCACCGCCCACACCGTACACGGTCATTGGTGTGCCACCTGCAGCAAAATCGTCACCGCGCCGGTGACGGCGGCCCTGCCGCATAGCACCTTGGGCCTGCGCTTCGTGGTCTACACGGCATGGCTGCA
This sequence comes from Betaproteobacteria bacterium, assembly GCA_947486575.1. Classification (GTDB taxonomy): domain Bacteria; phylum Pseudomonadota; class Gammaproteobacteria; order Burkholderiales; family SG8-41; genus UBA5216. The sequence continues at coordinate 1,457 of CANKUB010000019.1, forward strand.
TTATTTCGTCGGCGTGAGCGTCGGCAACTGTGTGAAGATCGCGCAGGCCTCGCTCGGCTTCACGGTGAGCCCCGGCGGCCTGACTCTCGCATGGATGAACCTCGCCCTGCGCCTGGAAGGCGACTATGAGCGCATCCGCCAGACCATCCGCAACAGCGCGGTCCTGCATGCCGACGAGACGGGCTGGCGCATCAACGGTGTGACGTGCTGGTTGTGGGCCTTCGCCACCCGTCACCAGTGCTACTATTTGATTGATCCGCATCGCGGCTCGAGCGTCGTCAAGGCGGTGCTCGGCTCGCTGTTTGCCGGCATCCTGATCACCGACTTCTGGGGTGCCTACAACGCGCTCGAAGCACTCGCCAAACAGAAGTGCTATTTCCATTTGTTCACGGAGCTCAAAAAGGTCGATAAACTCACCCCCGCACGCCCTTGGCGACGCTTCCGCAAAAAGCTCGCCCGGCTGCTCAAAGATGCGGTCCGCCTTGGCGAGGCGCGAACCCCTATGAAGCCCCAGTGCTACGCGCGGCGAAAGGCCCAGTTGCATCGGCGCCTCGACCAATTCATCGCCACCCCATGGACCGACCCCCACGCCAAACGCCTCATCAAACGCTTGCGTCGCCACCGTCATGAGATGCTCACCTTCCTCGATCACGAGTCCGTCAGCCCCTACAACAACCATGCCGAGCAGCAAATGCGGGTTGCCGTCCACACCCGCAAGGTCAGTCAACAGAACCGCTCAACCCAAGGCGCCAAAACGCACGCCATCTTGCTCAGCCACTTTCGTACCGCCAATCTGCAAAAGCTCAACCCCCTCGACTACGTGATGCAATTGGCCAAGGCTGCGATCATCGCCAAACCCGCTGCCTCCGACACCGCAGCCGCAATCCTCACGCCCCTCAAACAAGCTGCCTGATCGCCCCGCATGTCGCCTGCGCATCGGGGTACCTCTGCTAAAATCACCCGCAGGATCTATCCTCTTACTGGACACTGTCCGTCATGCCTAAGCCTCGCACCTGTGAGATGTGTGGTGCCCGCAAACTCAAGCGCCGCTCGACCACTTACCCGCTCATACTCCCCGGCCAGCAGATCAATGTCGGACGCGTCCAAGTCGATGAATGCGCCGAATGTGGCCACCTCATGCCGACCCCAGCAGGACAGGACAAATTGCAGCGTTGTCTCCACGTATTCTCTGGAATGCTCGACATCCCCAGAAAATCGTAACGCTATCGTTTCAATCCGCTAAAGTCACACAATTATTCAATAAAAACAATAATTTAAGAATATTTCCCATACGCCGTACAGCAGCGCCCGGCGTGTTGGCTATTCGATCCTGATGCCCGCCTCACGCGCGAGCTTTGCCTTCTTTTCAAACTCTGCCTTGACATAAGCCGTGAATTCTTCCGGAGACGCACTGGCGGTCAGTTCAATGCCGCGTTCGAGGTAACGCTTGCGCAAATCGGGCAACCGCACGATGCGTGCAACCTCGCTTTGCACGCGGATGAGTGCTTCGCGTGGCGTGCCTGCAGGCGCAAGCAGGCCGTTAAAAGTGATTTCTTCGTAGCCTTTGAGGCCCGATTCATCAATCGTGGGCACGTCAGGATATAGCGGCGAGCGCTTCAGGCTGGTGACACCCAGCGCGCGCAGTCGGCCCGAATCCACATAGGATTTAGACGTGCTGACCTGATCAAACATCAATTGCACATTGCCCGCAATCACATCCACGATCGTCGCGGCGTTGCCTTTGTACGGCACGTGCAGCATCTTGATGCCGGATTGCAGACTAAGCAGTTCTGCCGCGATATGCCCGGTGCTGCCCGCGCCGGAGGTGCCGTACGCGAGCTGCCCAGGCCGCGCTTTGCCCAGCACCACCAAATCCTTGACCGTGCGCACCGGTAGTGACGGCGTGACCACCAGAACCTGCGGCACCAGACAGGTCAGCGAAACACCCACGAAGTCCTTGATCGCGTCGTAGCCGGAGTTTTTCATCAGCGACGGCACGGTGGCAAAGGTGTTGGCAATCGCCAGCAGCGTATAACCGTCAGCAGGCGCCTTGGCAACAAACTGCGTGCCAACCAGACTACTGGCGCCAGCGCGGTTTTCAACGATGATCTGTTGCCCCAGGCTCTCGCCCAGCGGCGCGGCGACGGCGCGCGCCACGATATCCAGATTGCCACCGGGCACCAGCGGCACGATGAGGCGGATAGGCTTTGACGGGTAATTCTGCGCGTGTGCTGCCGGCCCTGCGGTAAGCGCTGCGACGCTTAGGGTGGCAAAGGTGGCTGCGATCACTGGGTTTCTATTCACTGCATCTCCTGATGGTTTTACCGACACGCACTCAAATCTGCACCGGGCCGCGATTATCGCTGTTTTAGCCGGAGCACAGCATGGCACGCCGACGTGTGTAACTACCACTGGGCGAGCAATAATATAACCATCTGTTTTTATTGCATTTTTTAGAGACCCCCCGTTACATCCGCAACACTTTGTTGCACATTCCCGGTACGCCTTGGCTGCGCACCAGACGTTTTTGGAACTGGGCAATCAACAAAAGGAGAATGCCATGAAAGCGAATAAAACACTGACGTTATTGGCCACCGCCACTTTGATTGCTGCCGCATTTCCTGCGCAGGCTGAGCAACAGTGGGAACGCGGTGCGCGTGGCCAGCGCGCTAACCCACCGGCGGCAGCGCGTGCAACCGCACCGGCTCCGGCTCCTGTTGCGACGCATCGACCGGCTGCAATGCAAGCTGCGGTTCACCACATGTCAGCGCCGATAGCCGCACCACACCGTGCAAACTACACGTCGCCAGTGGCATATCGTCCGGCATTCATGCATGCGCCGATTATCGTTCAGCGGCAAGTGGTGGTGGAGCGCCCGGTTTACGTCGATCGCCCGGTGTATGTTGAGCGCCCGGTCTACGTGGAACAGCCGGTGTATGCGTCTGCGCCAGTGTATTACCCGGAACCTGCGGCAGTTACCTACAGCGAACCCGCGCCCGCGTATTACCCTGAGCCGGTGGCCTACCCGGAAGCCGCGCCGGTGTCCGCGTATTACCCCGTCACGCCATCCGGCCCGAATGTCGCTGGTGCTGTGGGTGGGGCGGTGATCGGTGGCGCACTGGGTAACGTGATCGGCAGTCAGACTGGGCGCGGTGATGGACGCGGTATTGCCACGGTCATCGGAGCGCTCATCGGCGGGTTGATCGGCAGCGGGTTTTAAGCGCTGCGGTAGTTGGAGCACGACAAAGGGGCAGCCCGTATCACAGCGGCTGCCTCTTTTTTATGGGCTATTTACTTACCGGGATTCGCCACCCGCATTTTCCACAATTCCCACGGCCGATCCATATTCACGTAGTTGGCGGCATCCGCACCAGCCGCTTCGGCATCATTCAAAAAATTAATTTCACCCGGCTCGCCTGACCCACACAGACCACTCAGACGTAAGGCCTCAGCCTGCAAGCGTGCATTCTGCTCGGCGTATACGGCACGGTAAACCACCTGGCGAATGGAGTCCCCCACCGCCACCGCGCCATGACCGCGCATCAAGGCGAATGCTGCACTGCCCAACGTGCGCGCAAACGCCACGCCCAACTGCGGCGTGCGAATCAGCATGTCAGTGGCCGGGCCGCCCGCATCGCGTATCTCGAAGTTGGGCACATTACCCGCGAGAAAACCGCTCATGTGTGAGATGGGCCTCAGCTTGGTATTGGTCACGCCAAACGGAATCACCGCAGGCGAATGGTTATGCACCACCGCCTGTACGTCGGTACGCACGCGAAATACCTCGCTGTGAATAAAGCGCTCCAGGTAAGGCTTGCGGCCGCGTGCGTCAACGGGGTTGCCATCCAGATCAAACTCCATGATGTCTTCAGCTTTTACCGTAGCGGGTGCAACGCTGCGTGCCAGCAAAAAGCGGTCAGGCCGCGACGGGTGCCGCACGCTGACATGGCCGAAGCCATCCACCACACCTTCGTTGTACAGAATGTGGTTGGCGGTGACTAGGTCTTCGATGATTTCGCGTTCAGTCATATTTTCGTAGTTACGAGTTTAATAATCAAAAAACACCGTCTCTTTTGGCCCCTGCAAATGCACATTCCATTGCAGCGTGCCGTCGGCGGCCTTGGTTGCAACCAGGGTTGATCGCCGCGCGGCTGGCACAAGATTCAAAACCGCATCAGCCACATTCGCAGCATCGTCAGGAAAATAAATCCGCGTCATCAAGTGCTTCAACAACCCGCGCATAAAAATCACCACGGTGATATGAGGCGCCTGCTCTTTACCGTCCGGCCCGGCGACGGCGCCGGGCTTGATGGTAGCCAGACGAAAACCGCCTTGCGCATCGGCCAGTACGCGACCGAAACCCCTGAAACTTTCTTCGAGGAGCTTTTCCTGCGCATCATCCGGGTGGGCATATTTGCCGTATGAATTGGCCTGCCATGTTTCAATCACCGCATCCGTCACGGGTTGACCATCGCCATCAAAAATTTTGCCTGCAATGACAACACGCTCGCCTGCCACGCCCGCAGGTGCCACATCAGGTACGGCAGCCTTTTCGAAGCCGATGGAGACAAACGGGCCGACCGTTTGCGCGGCAGTCAGTAACAGGCTCATTTCTTTTGCTCTTTCTTTTCCATAGGCGTCGCATCGCGCCCGCGCAGAATGATGTCGAAGCGATACGCAATCGCGTATTCGGGCAAGGTATTTTCCCAATCAAAACTCGACACCAATCGGCTACGCGCCTTGTCATCAGGCACGCTCATATACATGGGGTCAAAGTCCAGCAGCGGGTCGCCGGGAAAGTACATTTGTGTCACCAGCCGCTGCGCAAACCCCTGTCCGAACAAAGAGAAATGCAAATGCGCGGGCCGCCACGCGTTGAAATGATTGCGCCACGGATATGCGCCCGGCTTGATGGTTTTGAAACGATAGTTGCCCTGTGCGTCCGTTACCACGCGCCCGAATCCGGTAAAGTTTGGATCAAGCGGCGCATCGTGACTGTCCACCAGGTGCCGATAACGCCCCGACGCATTGGCCTGCCACATTTCCATCAGCGCATGCGGCACGGGCTTGCCACCTTCATCCAGCAAGCGCCCCGAAACGATCATGCGCTCGCCCAACGGCTCGCCAGCGTGTTGCACAGTGAGATCGCTATCGGCCTCAGTCACATCGCGCGCCGTAAAGAGCGGGCCGGTTATCTCGGATAAAGTCTGAGGCATCTGCACCAGCGGCTGCATGGGCGCACGTTTTACCGTAGATCGATACGCCGGATAAAGATAATCCGGCTGGGTATTAAAATACGATTTGCGGTAGGGATTGACGTTGCTCATACGGGCCTGCTCCTCAGACATTCGACAAATGATTATACTGGACGCTCAAAGCGTCGCGGAGCCTTAACCATGAAACTTCGTTCACGAATCTTTATCGGAACACTGACGCTACTGGCGGTAAACGCCGCCGCGCAAAGCTACCCTACCAAACCTGTGCGCGTGGTCGTTCCCTACGCCGCAGGCGGCCTGCCCGACACCATGACACGTCTGGTCGCCGCGCGCCTAACCGAAACCTTGAAGCAGCAATTCGTTATCGACAATCGCCCCGGCGCAGGCGGCATCGGTGCCTGCGAACTCGTTGCCCGCGCCAACGCCGACGGCTACACACTGCTGGTCGCCGATGTCGGCCAAACCGCGATCAACCCCGCGCTCTACGCCAAGCTGCCGTACGATCCAGTAAAGGATTTCGCAGGGGTCAGTATCATGGGCACCTCGGCACAATTCATCGCCGCCCATGCATCCGTGCCCGCCAACACGTTGAACGAATTGATTGCGCTGGCGAAAGCCAAGCCCGGCGCGCTGCGCTACGGCTCCGGTGGCATCGGCAGCCTGCATCATCTGTCGATGGAAGCGTTGAATGCCCCGCTGAAGCTGGGCCTCGTGCATGTACCGTACAAAGGCACGGCGCAATCGGTGCCTGCGCTTATCAGCGGCGAAGTATCGCTGGCGATGTCCGCGTTGCCGTCGTTAGCACCCCACCGCGCCGGAGGCCGCATCAAGCTGCTGGCGGTCAACACCCTAAAGCGCTCAGCCCAAGCGCCCGATGTGCCCACGGTAGCCGAAGTCACCGGCATCAAGGATTTTGATTACCCGCCGGTGATCGGCATACTTGCGCCGAGCACTACGCCGCGCGCTATCGTCAATCTGTTATCCAATTCAATCGCGCAGGCCGTGCGCCATCGTGATGTTGCACAGCGCTATGCCACGCTGGGCATTGATGCTGTAGGCAGCACACCGGAAGAATATGCCGCGCAGAACCGAACGGACTTTGAGAAATATGCGAAGGTGGTTAAGGCGGCGGGGCTAAAGGCGGAGTGAGCGCTTTTGTTGTAATAAAAACCGATGTTTGAAATTCGATTTTGGTTAGCTTTTGTTGTGAATTAATCGAAACGCTTCGCACTCGCCCCAGCCAACCGCCGTATTGCCTCAATCACCGCGCGCGGGCTGGCCTTGTTCTGACCGGCAATATCGTAGGCGCTGCCATGCGCCACCGATGAAAACAAAATCGGCGTACCGATAGTCAGCCCCGCCGTGCGATCAATCGCCAGCGACTTGGCGGCAACGTGACCTTGATCGTGCGTCATCACCACGCAGGCGTCAAACCCGGGCTTGTGGAAGATCGTGTCCGCGCCGAACGGGCCATCTGCCATGATGCCTTGCGCTTTGGCGTCGGCGATCGCGGGTTCGATTGTCAGCCGTTCATCATCGCCGAACATTCCGCCTTCGCTTGCGTGCGGGTTCAAGCCTGACACGGCGATGCGCGGTGCGGCGATACCGATGCGTTTTAACGCGGTGTTCGCAGCAATAATCGAATGCAGCACGCGCTCACATGTCACCAGTTCAATCGCACGCCTCAGACTGACATGCAGCGTGGTATGTACGATGCGCATCTCACGCCCGCCGTGCTCAAAGCAGATCATCAGAAACGCGTCTTCAATCGGCGCGTGGGTGCAGCGCGCGACAAAGCTCGGATAACCATCGAATTCAATGCCTGCCATTTTGATGGCGGTTTCGGTCATGGGCGCGGCAACTACGGCATCCACTTCGCCGCGCAATGCGGCTTCGATGGCAGCGCGTGCACTGTCGAGTGCAGCGAGACCGTGCGCTGCGGCCAACTCGCCGAGTTTGAGTTCGCCAGGTTTGAATTGCGCGCGTTCGATCAGGGCGATAGCGTCATCCTGCACGTTGGCTACTTCTGCCGGGTGGGTGATGCTTTGCACGCGCGGCGCCAATGCGCAGGCGCGCGCGTGAGTATCGAGCACGCTGCGGTCGCCAAATAATATCGGATGGCAGATGGCGCGCACGGACGAATCGAGCACGGCTTTCAAGGCAATCTCCGGACCTATTCCCGCGGGGTCGCCGAGTGCTATTGCAATGCGGGGTAAAATTTTCTGGGGCATGGAAGGTGTGCGCATGGGAGACCGTAATGTAGCGCACTTATCGGTATAAAATGTCCGCTTTGTGATAACGAAGCCATCGAGTACCACATCATGATGACACAACAAGAAAACGACACGCTAACCCAAACCGGCGCTGGCACGCTGATGGGCGATTTGTTCCGCCGCTACTGGATGCCCGCGCTGCACGATTGGGAATTGCCCGAGCCGGATTGTCCGCCCGTGCGCGTCAAGCTGCTCGGCGAACGGCTGATTGCATTTCGTGATACGCAAAACCGGCTGGGCTTGATGGATGAATTCTGCGCGCATCGCGGCGTATCGCTTTGGTTCGGGCGCAATGAAGAATCAGGACTTCGCTGCCCGTATCACGGCTGGAAGTACGACGTCACCGGCCAATGTACGGAGCTGCCGTCCGAGGGCGAAGACGTAGATGGTGGCAAGGGCCCCATGTGCAAGCGCATCAAGTTGAAATCGTATCCGTGCATCGAGTTGGGCGGGGTGATCTGGACCTACATGGGGCCGCCAGAACTGAAACCCGATCCGCCCGCGCTGGAATGGACGCAGGTGTCACCACGCCAGCGTTTTGTCTCCAAACGTTTGCAGGAGAACAATTACCTGCAAGCCATTGAGGGCGGCATTGATTCGTCGCACGTGAGTTTTTTGCATGGCGGTGCACTCAAAACCGACCCGCTGTTTGTTGGCAGCAAAGGCAACGATTACAACGATCATGATCGCATGCCGTTTTTTGAAGTGGCGGATTTCTCAGGCGGTTTGCTGATCGGCGCGCGACGCAACGTGACCGACAACCCTGAGCAATACTACTGGCGCATCACGCCCTACATCATGCCCTCACATTCGATCATCCCTCCGCGCGCAGGGCATCCGCTGGGCGGGCACGTGTGGGTACCGATTGACGATGAAAACTGCTGGGCGTGGAGTATCAACTACCACCCCAAACGCGATCTGAAAGAATCCGAAATCAACGCCATGAAAGACGGCAAAGGCATCCACGTCAAATACGTGCCTGGCACATTCACGCCGCTCGCCAACAAAACCAACGACTACCTGATGGATCGCGCCGCGCAAAAAGCTGGCGTGCATTACTCGGGCGTGGAAGGCATTTCGATGCAGGATGCGTCACTGCAGGAATCCATGGGCCCGACACAGGATCGCACCAAGGAAAATCTTTGCCCCACCGATCGTGGCATTGTGATGATGCGGCGGTTGCTCCTGCAAAGCGCACAGGCGAATCGCGCAGGCAAACCACTACCCGGCCTTGATCCCAAAGAGCAGCATGTGCGTTCGTGTTCACTACTTCTGCCAAAGACGCAGGCGTTCAAGGAGCATGCACGGCATGGGTTTTTCCCGCCGTTAGGCACTGACCCGATTACAGTTTAAAAACGCTTTAAAAACATATAGTTACACAATATTCTATGGCGTGTGAGCGTCATTGAATGCTGATGTTGGCATCCTTGATAACCTTGCCCCACTTCGTCATCTCGGCGCGGATAAACGCCGCGAATTCATCGGGCCGCTCGCCACCGGGGTTAGCGCCTGTGCTGATCATCTGATCGCGGATCACGCGATCATTCACGGCCTTCAGCAGTTCGCGGTGCAGCAGATTGATCACCGGCTGCGGCACATCCGCCGGAGCGCAAATGGCGGCCCATCCCGAGGCTTCCACACCGGACAAGCCGGCTTCGGCCATTGTCACGAGATCTGGCGCGACTGCAAGGCGCTTGGCATCGGCAACGACGAGCGCTCTTAATTTGCCGCTGGCGATATGTGGGCCAATGGTTACAAAGTAGCTGAAGGTTGCGTTGACGTGACCGCCGATCACATCGGGTATTTCGGCGCCGCCTGATTTGTAGGCAATGCCGCGGATGTTGATGCCGGCTTTCGACTGGATCAATTCGCCGAGCAGATGAGGAACACTGCCCTGGCTGCCGGAGGCGTAATTCAAATTCCCGGGCTTTGACTTTGCAAGATCAACGAACTCCTTCATCGATGCTGCGCGTACCGATGGGTGAACTGCCAGTATCAGCGGCCCCGACGTGAGTCGCGTAATAGGGGGCCAACTCGTGAATCAACCGCAAAGCGGGATCAGGCATGAACAGATCGTTCAGCACGTTATTGATGGAACAAGCGAGCAGCGTGTAGCCGTCTGGCGCAGACTTCGCGGCGAGCTTGGCCGCAATCCCACTATTTGCGCCTGGCCGATTATCCACAACCACGGGTTGGCCCAGTGCTTCGTTGAGCTTCTGCGCGGCCTGACGGGTGCGTACATCACCCGCTGACCCCGCAATTGATCCCACCAGAATTCGGATCGGCTTGATGGGGTAGTTCTGTGCCGAACCCGGTGCGGGCATTGCGCCTATCGCGCACGCAACCAAACTGGCGGCGGCAACGGTGCGTAGGTTGTCCATAGCTTTTCTCTTCTGGGTAAATTTGGGAGCCAGTATGAGCAACCTTACCTGATTTGTATCGGGACTGGCCCGGTGCCTGCGCAGGCATGCGCAGTGCGTGTGCCGTCGCTGCTGGTGGCAAAACGAATTTCTGGAGGCTGTTTGGTATTCATGATTGTTTGCCTATCGGCAGTGGACAAGAATTACGTGCTCATCAACGCTCTACGAGCCGTATCACACGTGTTGATGCGCCTACGTTCGCGACGGATGCCCAACTTCGTAGCGCTATAATTCGCCTCCTGGCGCAGGCCCTGTTCGGAAAAACGCCCACCTCAAAGTAGCTCAAAAAATACCCATTAAAACAAACACTTAAATAATCCCATCACAACCCATATGTCTAAACTCCGCCTCGCCCTCTCCTGCTGGAACTACGACCGCATGCGCGCGCTGGCTGACGGCCGTGTACAGCCACACGGTATCGAACTGAACTTCCTCGATCATATAGTCGAAGAAACGTTTTTTCGCATGCTGCGCTATCAGGAGTTCGATGTGGCGGAGCTGTCGCTGTCTTCATACACAGTGTCGTTGTTTCGTGAACCGCAGCCGTTTATTGCGATACCGATTTTTCCGTCGCGCATGTTCCGGCACTCGTGTACGTTTATTTCAGCGGCCAGTGGCATTCGCGAGCCCAAAGATTTGATTGGCAAGAAAGTTGCCTCGCCCGAATATCAGATGACAGCACCCGTGTGGAGCCGTGGCATCATGCAGGACGAGTACGGCGTCAAGATCAGTGACTGCGAATACTGGACCGGCGGGCAGGAAACACCGGGACGCGACGAAAAGCTCAAACTAGATTTGCCGCCGCACATCAAGCTGAACCCGATTCCCGCCGGTAAAACGCTATCGCAGATGCTCGCTAGCGGCGAGATTGACGCACTGCACAGCCCGCGCATGCCCTCTACGCTGCACTCGCAGCCCGCTAAAGTGAAGCGCCTGTTCGAGGATTATGTGGATGTCGAGCGGGCTTACTACAAAAAAACAAAATTGTTTCCCATCATGCACACCATCGCCATCCGCCGCGAAGTGTATGAGAAAAACCGCTGGATCGCGATGGAGCTTTACAAGGCATTCGCCGAAGCGCAGCGCATCTGTTACGAAGAAATGTTCGAGACCGCTGCGCTGCGCAATATGCTGCCGTGGATGATTGCCGAGGTGGAATGGCTCAAACGCAACATGGGCGATGATTGGTGGCCGTATGGTTTTGAAGCCAACAAGCAAACGCTGGATACGTTTTTGCGTTACCACCACGAACAGGGCTTGTCGAAGCGGCGCCTTCAGCCGCAAGACCTGTTCGCGCCGGAGACGCTGGAGGCATTCAAGATTTAATGATGGCTGGGTGTCCTGTGTGGCGTACTACGCTGCGCCAACGAACGGCTAAAAACCATAGAGCTTCGCCGGGTTGTCCACCAGGATTTTTTTACGCACTGCGGCATCCGGCGCCCACGTGGGCAACAGATTCAGCACGAGGCCATCATCCACCGGCCACAGCGGCGTCTCTTCAGTCGCTTTGCGGCCCGATGCGGAATTCGGATGCGGCCAGTTGGTGCCCCAGAGAATGCGATCTACATTCGCCGCAATCAGCATCTGTGCCAGCGGGGCGAAGTGCCCGTAGTTTTCGCGCGGGCCGGCAGTGACGGAAATTTTTACAAAGGCCTTGCCGGATTTCACCAGATCCACCATGTCGGAAAAGCCCGGTTGTTTCACGCCCAGTTCTTCTTTTGCACCACCATAATGATCAAACACGATAGGCACAGGCGAGGCTGCCAGCGCATCCTTCATCGCAGAAATAACGGCCAGTGAAGTATTCAACTGGATGTGCCAGCCACGGCCTTTTACGCGATCGGCGGCAGCCAGAAAGCGTTTGCGCGCGACCGCCGGATCACTGACGCCGCTGGTGGCAAGGTTCAGACGTATGCCTTTGAAGCCCAGCCCTGCCAGGCGGGTGATTTCAGCGTCGGTGGTTTTGTCATCAATCACTGCCACGCCGCGCGCATCTTTGCCGCGTGCCTGCATGCCGTAAATCGAGGCCGAATTATCCGCGCCGTAAACGCTGGGCGTAACAATCACCACGCGCTGAATTTTCAGCGCCTTGTGCAAGGCAGACATTTCTTCCGGCAATGCCATTTCGGGCGTGTAGGTACGCCCGGCAAACCAGGGAAATTTCGCCGGATCACCGTGGATATGCGTGTGGCAATCACACGCGCCAGCGGGCACATCAAACTTGACGGGTGTGCCGGGTTGCGAGGCTTTGGCAAAACTGAACGGGCTATGGGCGATCGCACTTGCTGCTACTGCGCCAAGGGTAAATTCGCGACGGGTAATCATAATGGTCCTCTCCTGGTTGAAAAAGTGAATACGTATTATTGCCATTCCCGCGACGGCGAGTCAGACATTAGCGGTGCTGCTCACATAAAAGCGGGGTAACGCTCGTTACTTCTTAGCCACAGTCGGCACCGGCATACCGGGGATGTTCAAGTTGACCGCCAGCAAATGCGAGCGGGTCGTGATAAACAGCGTTTTCCAGTCGTCACCGCCAAACCCCAGGTTGGTGGTGGCCGGTTGTCCATGCACGATGCGGCCAAGCTTTTTACCCTTGGCATCCATGATCCACAGGCCGCCTGATCCACCGCAATAGACATTGCCTTCAGTGTCCACTTTCATACCGTCGGCACCGCCCGGTTCCTTGCCACTGAGGTCGGCGAATATCCGGTCGCTCTGTTTCGCGGGCAAACCGTTGGGCTGCATATCGAACGCGCGAATGATATTGCGCCTTAGATCTGTTACATAAAGAACGCTTTCGTCCGGTGAGAAAGCAATACCGTTGGGAAACACAAAATCATTGAACAACAATGTAATGGTGCCGAGATCAGAAGTAACGCGAAACACGCCAGAGTGCTGCATGTCCCATTGTTCCGGCACAATGCTCGCATTGGGATCGGTGATATACATGCTGCCGTCAGATTTAACGATCACATCGTTGGGGCGCGACAGCCGCTTGCCCTGAAACTGGTTAAGCACCACGGTCAGACTACCATCAAGCTCCAGCCGCGTGACACGCCGCGTATCGTGCTCGCACGCGACCAGACGGCCTTTCATATCGCGAGTCAGTCCGTTGGCACGCCCCACACCCTGCTTGAACAGCGTTACGCCTTGCCCAGGCGTGTATTTCATGCGACGGTCGTTGTGAATATCGCTGAATAAAAGATAGCCGCCTTCCTTCCACCAGAGGGGCCCTTCCGCTGGCCCCATCGGGCCGCCGTAGCCACTACCCAGTTCTTGTATCGGCTGCGACGTTGAGAGTATGCGATCCAGCGCTGGGTCGAGGCGTTCGATGCGTTGAGCGCCTTGCGCCCAGCCGTTGCTGATGCCACTGGCTGTAGCAACAATACCTGCAGCAGCCGTCGTCGTTAAAAACTGCCGCCGTGAAACGTGATGCTGATGTGGCATGAAATCCTCCCTTGGCAAGTTGGCACGACAATAATTATTCCAGTCACTGCTGCAGCAACAATCCGGCTCGCAAAGGATTCTAACGTCCCTTTTAGGGGGCGACACCGTAGAGATATATCATCTCCAACTTATTATGTAACCATTTGTTTTTATTAATTTTTTAGTCTCCAGTGCGACACGCCCTCCGCACACGCGTGGGTTGTGGGGAATTTGCAGGCAACTCGCTGCATCGCTGCACGACTCTCAACGTATCGCAGCCGGTGCTACGGTTGAGCCTGTTCCACCCTGCATTTTCAGCGGTTGCATGGTGAGCGCAAATTCATGCACGCTTTTTGCGGCAAGCTCTTCAAGCTTCAGATTTTCAAGCAGATGGATACCGTTGACGACCAGCATGATCTGATGCACCGGCAGCGACAATTGCTTGTCGGGATTGGGTGACACTTCCACTGGTGGTGTATCCGCGCCCACCAGTAGGGGATCCTGTTTGGCCAGCCACTCTGCGGCTGCGATGCCTATGCCGGGATTCGATTTCACATAGCGCCCGTTGTCCTTGCCCCACAGCTTGCCCCATCCGGTGTGAAGAATCACCGCATCGCCCGGCAGCAAGCTGAGATTTTGTTTCGCCAGCGCCTGCTGCAGATCGGCCACGGTGATTTCATAGTTATCACCGAGCATTTCCACACCCTTGAAGCCCGCCACATCAATCAGCACACCGCGCGTAAAAATCATGCCGATTTTTTCGACGCCCAGTTTGGTGAAGCCGTTACGCGTTTCAACGTCTTCAAGCTTGATGCAGTTATACATGCGGTTGGCAATCATCTGGTGTGGAAACGCATCGAACTGCGTGCCCACCTGCCCCAATTCTGTGGTGACAATTTCTTCATTGCCACCGCGCTGATTCACGCCCGGCGCCTGCGCCGAGCGTTTGGTCACCAGACTGAATACGCGCGCCGGATTGTTGGCCATGCCCGGCCCCAGCACGTGACCCAGCTCAATGACTTCGCCGGTGCGTATGAGCCTGGTTGCGCGCAATACGGTCTCCGGCTTCATGTGATTGGCCGCACCCCGCTCATCGCCCGCTCCCCATTTTGAAGGACAGCGCTGCGCTTCTGCCGGGGGACGCCAGCCTTGTGCCGCCACCGCACCTGCCGCTAACGCGAATACAACGCCAGCCAATGACACCCTCAATTGCTTGATCATGACCTCTCTCCTAGGTAAGCTGCAGCACCATCAGTGTAGCGCACGAAAAAAAGGGCCATGCAATTGCGCGGCCCTACGGTGCGGGTTAACGAAAGCCTGCGCCTTCAAAAATCTGTTTGCTTGACTTTACGCAAATCCCAGCGATTTTTCTCACGGTTATAGATCAACCGGTACCACGCGTTCGGGTCTAAGCCGTAATTCACGGTGACCTTCGACCCATCCGTATTTTTGGTGGACATTTCAAAGCCGAAGCGTGCGCAGGTCTGCGCAGTAATGCGGCTGGTGTCTTTGGGCTGGGTTGAAAAGTTTTTCCATTCACTGCCGGGATTGGCACAGCGCATTTTGTAACTGAGCTGCTGGTCAGTGGTATTGCGGATGGATACCGCATCAATGGCGTAAGCCTGTGACGCAACAATAAACACGGCGATACCGGAGGCAACGGCGGATGATTTCATTTTTTCCCTTTGGATAGATGAATAGTGCGTTATTTGAATATTCCCTGGGCGAATAAGGAATCCAAACATCCCTGCTCGTCAGAGTGCAATGTAGCGGTTAGAACATTTTTGGTCAAACGCCGGGTGGCTGCCAATGAATCCACCACTGCGGGCATGCGCGAGGTGCAATCGCTCTACAACTTCAGCGTCTTTGCCAGCCATGCAGAAACAATCCCTGCCACATGCGCTTCACGATCATTGTAAAAGTGGTCGCAGTTGGCAACGATGTTCACTTCGCACGGCCCGCCGCACGCTGCTGCAAATTCCTCGGCGGGATAGCGGTCGCGGTCTTCCTTGTCGCCACGTATCGCGAGCACCGGGCATTTGATCTGCGGCGCGAGCGCAATGGTGTCGGGCACACTGACGATACGATCCAGAAAACTTTCTGCGCTGATCACGTACCACCAGCCCGGCATGAACATGAGGTCGCGTCCGCGGCCTGCGGCCACCATGTCATGCGCCTGCTGCGTCAATACATCAAGCTTGCCTGCTGCAAAAAGATTTTCAGTGCCGCCCGAAGTATCCTGCCGCACACTGCCGCGCCCCGCTGACAGCAATACCAGCGCAGGCGTGTTGGGGTGATCGGCCACATGCCTTGTGGACAGCATGCCGCCGTTGCTGTGGCCCATGACGATCGGATTGGCATATGCGCCTTTGCCGCGTGCCGCCAGCCATTGTGCTGCATAACGATTGTCCGCCACGGCCTCGGCCGTGGTCTGAAACGCGCCGCCTTCCGCTGCGCGACTGGCGCGCGTGGTGAGGATGTCATGACCACGGCGGTTAAATGCCAACACCGCGATACCGAGTTGGGTCAGCACGGGCGGCAGAAAACGTGCGCCGCCGGTGTAAAAATTCATGGTGTTGCCGTGAAAATACAACGCGGCAGCTTTGGTTCCGCCTTCGCCTTCATCCGGCTCGTGGAAAGCGCCATCGATGGGATAGGTATCGGTCTGTATGGTGACGAGCTGGGTGCGCAAATTAATTCCTCAGAACATTGGTAGCCCGGAATACGCTACGCTGCTTCCGGGCTATCGATAGCTATCGCCACATGCGTCGCATCACACCATCTTTGGCGATCATGTGTTTTATCGCCGCTGCAATGTGTATCGCAATCAGCGTCATGAATACAATCACAGTCACGTTATGCACCTGCGAACAAATTTCTTTGTAGGCAGGCGCGTCCCAACCCCAATGCGGCAGGGTGTAGCCGAAATACTTGATCGGATACTTGGTGAATGATGAGCCGAGATAGCCCGACACCGGCATGATGATCATGCAGGCGTAAAGCGCCCAATGACTGATCCTGGAAGCCAGCTTCTGCCACGACGGAATGTGATCTGGCAGCGGAGGTGAACCGTGTGTGAAGCGCCACACCACGCGCAGCAGGATAAGCATGCCCAGCGTCAGGCCAATCGATTTGTGAATATTGAACCAGTAGACGCGCTGGCCTGGCGGATTCTTGGGAATCTCAATCATCGACCAGCCGATGGCGATCTGCCACAACACGCCGAATGCAATCAACCAATGCAGAATAATGGCGACTTGGGTATAGCGTTCTGATCTGCTCATGATGACACCTGCTTGATTATTTTTCCCCAGCGATGACGTAGGCCCATAACGCTTCGATGTCATCCTTACTCAACAGGCCACCCCAAGGCGGCATTTGATTTTTGCCTTTGGATACCGATGTCAAAAAGCGGCTTTTTTCATCACGCGGAAAAATACGCAGATCAAATGCGCCTTGCGGATCCAGCATACGCGGGCCGTGACACGGCGAACAATTTTGTGAATAGGTTACCGAGCCTTTTTTGATTTGCTCCGGTGACGGTGCATCCGGTGCATCTGCCTGCACAACTGCGGCATACGCGCATGCGCATGCCGCGATGGCGGCGACCGTAAAACGCGTTACTTTAAGCAACTTTCTGCTTCCTTTACTGATTGGCTGAATTGCGAATCGCTTATTGATCGAATAGTGCAAACGTCCACACCGACCCGCCCAACGGAATATCCGGCAGGCCGCGCCGCCCTGACCCCGAACCACCCAAGCCAGAAAGAATGGTTACATACTGTTTGCCGCCTTTGGTCCAGGTAATAGGCTGCGCGTTAACGCCGGAGCCCGTTTTGAACGACCACAACGTGCTGCCGTTGTCGGCATCCAGCGCTATAACTTCGCCCGTGTGCTTGCCGGTAAACAGCAAACCGCCTTTGGTGGCGAGCATTGCGGAAGCAATCATCTCGCCATGCAGCGGTGTGCGCCATTTGGCCTTGCCTGTCATTGGGTCTATCGCTTCAATATGTCCCGCCAGCGTATCGGTTTTGACAGGAGACATCACGTTTTGAATGCCCTGATAGCGTGAACCTGCCTTGAATTCGGCTAAGGGAAGAAATTTGTAGGTTGAATAACCGTGGTTGGTATTCGCGTAGAGCAGTCCGTTATTCGGATTGAATGCCGCGTGCGGCCAGTTCTTGGCACCGCGTATGCTGGGCCACATTTCAATTTCCTTACCGGCCCGCAGCGCTTTAGATTCGTCAGACTCCACCGGGCGACCGGTTTTCAGATCAACGTGCGTAGCCCAATTCACTTTGGCGTAGGGTTGCGCCGACAGCAATTGCCCATTCGCGCGATCCAGAACATACAAAAAGCCGTTGCGGCTCATGTGCATGCCGACTTTGCGCTTCTGCCCGTTGACGTTGATTTCGCCGAGGATGGTTTCCCAGGTATCCCAGTCCCACACATCGTTAGGCGCAATTTGATAGTGCCAGACGATCTCACCCGTCTTCGGGCGTATGGCAAGGATAGATGACACATAAAGATTATCACCCTTGCGTTTTTCCGATGTCCACGGACCGGCATTGCCGGTACCCCAATACGCCAAGTCGAGCTCGGCATCGTAAGAGCCCGATATCCAGGTGCTGCCACCACCATGCTGATAAGTCTCAGGCGGACTCCATGTGTCGTGGCCTTTTTCGCCGGGCCCCGCCGTGGTGTAACGACGCCATAGTTTTTTGCCGGTGGCGGGATCCCAACCATCCACAAAGCAGCGTGCGCCAAATTCCGCGCCGGAGCAGCCGGTCATCACCACCCCGTTGGCCACGAGTGGCGCCACGGTGAGAGAGTAACCTTCCTTCCATTCCGCAACCTTTTGTTTCCACAGCTCTTTTCCGGTTTTTTGATCGAGTGCCACCACATGCGCATCGAGCGTGGTGCGGAACACCTTGCCCTCGTACAGCGCTACCCCCTTGTTGGAGTTGCCACAGCACACAACACGGGGCGTATCCGGATCGAAATTCACCGCCGTGCGCCAGATCATTTTGCCGGTGATAGCATCGATGGCATACGTCCAACGCGCATTCGATACATACATCACGCCCTCATAAATCAGCGGCTGCGCCTGTTCACCCAGATCGTTGTCGAGTGACAGGCTCCACACAGGCACCATTTTCTTAACGTTACTCTTGTTGATTTTGTCGAGCGTGCTGTAACGATTTTGGTGATAACCCATGCCGTAGGTCAACACGTTGTCGGTGCTGCCTCCATTGCCATCGGCGCGCAATTCCTGCGCCGTTTGCGCTGAGACTTTGCCTGTGAGGCCAAGTGCCAGAACCAATGCCATTACAAAATATTTCATGGTCTTCTCCCCTTGTGATGGAACAAATTCACCTATTGATCAAATAATGCAAACGTCCACACCGAGCCGCCCGCCGGCAGCGTGTTGGGCAACCCACGGCGGGCAGAAGCCACGCCGCCCATACCAGACAGTATGGTGACGTATTGCTTGCCGTTTTTGGTCCAGGTGATTGGCTGCGCGTTGATGCCAGAGCTGGTCTTGAACGACCACAGTTGCGCACCGGTGTCGGCATCCAGTGCTATGAACTCGCCGGAAAATTTCCCGGTAAAGAGCAGCCCGCCTGCCGTCGCCAGCATCGCCGATGCGTTGCGGTGTCCAACGAGCGGCACGCGCCACTTCGGCTTGCCAGTTAGCGGGTCAATCGCCTCCATGTGCCCGGACGGTGCGTCACTGGGCGTGGGTGGATAAATATTTTCAATGCCCATGTAGCGAAAACCGGGTTTGTATTCTTCCAAGGGGGTGAATTTGAAGGTCGAGTAGCTATCCAGCGTGTTCGCGTAGAGCAGGCCCGTGTTCGGGTTAAACGCGGCGTGCGGCCAGTTTTTGGCGCCGTTGATGCTGGGCCATATCTGGATGGTACCGCCAGCGCGCAGCTTCTTCGACTCCTCAGATTCCACCGGCCGACCGGTTTTCAGATCGACATGCGTCGCCCAGTTGACCTTGGCGAATGGATTGGCGGAGAGCAACTGGCCATTGGTGCGGTCGATTACGTATAAAAAGCCGTTGCGAGACATGTGCATGATGACCTTGCGCCGCTGCCCATTGACAGTAATCTCGCTCTGAATCATTTCCCAGGAGTCCCAGTCGAACACATCGTTGGGTGCGAACTGGTAATGCCAAGCGATTTCGCCAGTCTTCGGGCGAATCGCCAGGACGGACGACACGTAGAGGTTGTCACCCTTGCGCTTGGCATCGTTCCACGGCCCCCCGTTGCCGGTGCCCCAATAGAGCAGATCCAATTCAGGATCGTACGAGCCGGTAATCCAGGTGCTGGCACCGCCCGTTTTGTAAGACTCCGGCGGTTGCCACGTCTCATGGCCCTTTTCGCCGGGGCCGGCGGTGGTGTAACGCCGCCATAGTTTCTTGCCGGTGGCCGGGTCCCAGCCGTCGAGGAAGCAGCGCGCACCGAATTCCGCGCCAGAGCAGCCGGTGATCACCACGCCGTTGGCAATCTGCGGTGCCACTGTCATTGAATAACCCTCTTTCCACTCGGCGGCTTTCTGGCGCCAGATTTCCTTGCCGGTTTTTTGATCCAGCGCGATCACGAACGCATCGAGCGTGCCGCGAAACACCTTGCCGTCGTAGATCGCCACGCCTTTGTTTGAGTTGCCGCAGCACACCACGCGCGGCGTATCCGGATCAAAATTCACCGCTGTGCGCCAGATCACGTTGCCGGTCAGGGCATCCATCGCATAGGTCCAGCGCGCGTTGGACACGTACATCACGCCGTTGTGAATCAGCGGCTGCGCCTGCTCACCGAGTTCATTGTCGAGCGAGGTACTCCACACCGGCACCATGCGCTTGACGTTGCTCTTGTTGATTTTGTCGAGCGGACTGTAGCGATTCTGGTGGTAGCCCATGCCATAGGTCAGCACATTGTCGGTGTTACCCCCCTTGTTGCCATCGGCGCGCAACTCTGTGTCCGTTTGCGCAACGGCGACACTTGCCAATCCGAGCAGCGTCAATGCCAATGCAAAATTTCTCATCGATATTCCCCTTTTCAATTGTTGCAAATCAATCCCGAATCAGTCCCTAAGCGCAAACGTCCACACCGAGCCGCCCAGCGGCACATTGCCCACGCGCGCGCGATGCGCCTGACCGTACAGCCCGCCCAATCCCGATAGCACGGTAATGTATTGCTTGCCCTGATGTGTCCAGGTGATCGGTTGTGAATTGACGCCGGAACTGGTTTGGAATTGCCACAAAGTGGCACCGGTGTCTGCATCCATCGCGTAAAACTCGCCCGTGTGCTTGCCGTTGAATAACAAGCCGCCGCCAGTTGCCAGCATGGCCGACCAGTTCTGATTATCCGTCAGCGGCACGCGCCACCTTGCTTTGCCGGTGAGCGGCTCGATGGCTTCGACATGCCCGTAAGGTTCGCCTTCCTTGACTGTAGTTAAGGTGTTTTCCATGCCCGTAAAACGTTGCCCCGGCTTGTACTCCACCGGCACAAAACGGTAGATCGACCCTTGATGATTGGTATTGGCGTAGAGCAACCCGGTGTTAGGGTTGTAAGCCGCGTGCGGCCAGTTCTTCGCGCCGCGCACGCTGGGCCACATTTCAATGGTTGCACCAGCGCGCAGTCTTTTAACGTCTTCCGATTCGACCGGACGCCCGGTAGCCATATCCACATGGGTTGCCCAGTTCACTTTACCAAAAGGCTTGGCGGAAATGAGTTTGCCGTTGGTGCGGTCAATCACATACAAGAAACCGTTGCGATTCATCTGCATTACGACTTTGCGCTTCTGGCCATCGATGGTGATGTCGGTGAGGATTAATTCCCACAGGGAATCCCAGTCGAAGGAATCATTGGGCACGAATTGGTAGTGCCACGCTATCTCGCCGGTTTTGGGCTTGATCGCAATAACTGCTGCGGCGTAAAGATTGTCGCCCTTGCGATTCGCCGGATTCCATGGCCCCGCGTTGCCTGTGCCCCAGTACACGAGATCGAGTTCAGGATCATACGAACCCG
Organism: Betaproteobacteria bacterium; assembly: GCA_947486575.1. Classification (GTDB taxonomy): domain Bacteria; phylum Pseudomonadota; class Gammaproteobacteria; order Burkholderiales; family SG8-41; genus UBA5216. Next base: position 22,828 of record CANKUB010000019.1, read on the forward strand.
TGATCCATGTGCTGGCACCGCCATTTTTGTAGGCATCGCGCGGCTCCCATGTCTCATGGCCTTTTTCGCCGGGGCCAGCGGTAGTGTAGCGCCGCCACAATTTTTTGCCGGTTTCAGGATCCCAGCCGTCGAGAAAACCGCGTATGCCAAATTCTGCGCCGGAAATGCCGGTGATCAGTACGCCATTGGCAATTTGCGGCGCGACGGTTTGTGAATATCCTTCCGTCCACTCAGCGGCTTTCTGGCGCCACATTTCCTTGCCGGTTTTTTGATCCAGTGCAATCACGTGTGCATCGAGCGTGGTGCGAAATACTTTGCCTTTGTAGAGTGCCACGCCCTTGTTGGAGATACCGCAGCAGACTACGCGCGGCGTCTCCGGCGTAAAGTTAGTAGCCGTGCGCCAGATCTGTTTGCCGCTGAGTGCGTCGATGGCAAATGTCCACTTGGCGTTGCTGATGTACATCACGCCGTCGTAAATCATGGGTTGTGCCTGCTCGCCGAAATCGTTCTCCAGGCCTGCTGTCCATACGGGCGTGAGTTTTTTGATGTTGCTCTTGTTGATTTGATTCAGCGGGCTATAGCGATTCTGGTTGTACCCCATGCCGTAGGTCAGTACGTTGTCGGTGCTGGCTTGATCACCCACCAATTCAGCATCGGTCGGACCGACGCCGGTTTTGGTAGATTCCGCTACTGGTCCCATCTTTTCAGTCGCGCAGCCTGCCATTAGCGCGAATGAGGCCGCACAAATTAAGTATTTTATTTTATTCATTTTTATCCCCCTGTAATTAAATGCCGCAACTAATCATCTGCAAGCGCAAACGTCCACACCGATCCATTACGCGGCTGCCCCACGAAAAAATCGCCCATGCGTAGCACGCCGGTACCGCCCAAGCCCGATTGAATCGTCACGTATTGCTTGCCTTTGTGCGTAAAGGTAATCGGCTGCGCATTGATGCCCGACGGCGTTTTGAATTGCCACAGCGTTTTGCCGCTATCCATATCCACCGCCGTGAATTCACCGGTGGCTTTGCCCGTGAACAGTAGCCCGCCTTTGGTCGCCAGCATCGAACTGTAGCTCGGCGTATCCTGCACCGGCGTGCGCCAGGCGTGTTTACCCGTCAACGGATTGATCGCATCCATGTGCCCAATCGGTCGTCCCGCTTCGCGCGGCGCAGGCAGGTTTTCAAAGCCGACGTAACGCGCCCCGACTTTGTATTCGCCCGGATCAGCCTTTTTAACCAGCCGCGAGTTGTGCATAGTATTGGCGTAGAGCAAACCGGTTTCCGGATTGAATGCCGCGTGCGCCCAGTTTTTTGCTCCCCACTGGCCTGGCCACAACTCCATCTGCTTGCCAGCACGGAATTCCTGGGTCAGCGCTGTTTCCACCGGGCGGCCCGTTTTCAAATCCACATGGCTCGCCCAACTGGTTTTCTCAAACGCGGGGGCGGCGATCAACTGCCCATTGGTGCGATCAACCACATACAAAAATCCGCCACGGCTCATGTGCATGATCACCTTGCGCGGCCTGCCCTCGTGCTGAACGTCGGCAATGATCCATTCCCAATTCGCATCCAGGTCGAACATCTCATTCGGCACCAGTTGATAGTGCCAGACAATTTCGCCGGTTTTCGGTTTGATCGCCAGCACCGACGCCGTGTAGAGGTTGTCGCCCGCACGTGAATCAGGATTCCACGGCGCTGCATTGCCCGTGCCCCAATACACCAGATCAAGTTGCGGATCATAGGAGCCAGTAATCCATGTCGAACCGCCGCCGCGTGCAGCAGCCGTCGCGTTAGGCCAGGTTTCGCTGCCCTTCTCGCCCGCCGCCGGAATCGTGTAACGCCGCCACAACTGCTTGCCGGTTTCGGGATCGTAACCATCAAGAAATCCGCGCACGCCGAATTCCGCACCAGATATGCCGGTGATCAACACACCATTGGCGATTTGCGGCGCGCCGATAATCGAGAAGCCTTCTTTCCATTCGGCAACTTTGGTTTTCCAAACCTCTTTGCCGGTTTTCTGATCGAGCGCCACCAGGTGCGCATCCAGCGTGCCGCGATACACGCGGCCGTTATACAGCGCCGGCCCGCGATACGATTGCCCACAGCACACAACACGCGGCGTCGCAGGGTCAAAATTAACCGGCGTGCGCCACAACTGCTTGCCCATCGCCACATCTATCGCCACCGTGAACTTGGCATTGGCCACATACATCACGCCGTCGAAAACCATCGGCTGACCTTGCTCTCCGAGCTCATTCTCCAGCGACAAACTCCACACCGGAACCAGATTTTTTGCGTTGCGCTTGTTAATTTGCGTCAGCGTACTATAGCGATGCTGGCTATAGCTCATGCCGTAGTTCACCACGTTGTCCGTGTTGGCACTGCCTTTGATCAAATCCTGCTGCGACTGCGAGAAAGCATTAGATGACAATAGCAGCAAGGATGCCACTACCGAGGCTAACAAGGACAAGCGCCGCATAGGAAAGCTCCAGTGATATACAAAACTTTGAGAATAAATTACAGGCTGTTGTCAGCGCGGTTGCGTTGCGCTATCGCCGTTTAGTGAATTGATTCTAGCAACTGACTCGCGCAATTACCATGGCCTCTTGTCCGGAGTTGCGTTGCGCGCACACACAGGATATTTCCCAATGGCGATGCTGCATCACAACATAAACCTAACTATTTGAATCGATATGCAATAACCATGTCGGGTTCGACTATTCTGCGGCGGGGATAACTGCACAATCTAATTCGGCTTCGCCCCTGCCGCCGTGAATACCTTGCGCCGCGTTACGATTTCATCGCGTATCAGTTTTTCAAATACATCCGGCGCAGTGACTTTGACCACGCCGCCCATTGCGACAATTTTGTCGCGCACATCCGGCGTTTCAAGTATGCGGCCCACCTCTTTGTTGAGCCGGTCGACGATGGCTCGCGGCATTTTTGCTGGTCCCAGAATGCCGTACCAACCGTCATATTCGTACGCGGGCAACCCCGCCTCCGCTGCCGTAGGCACATCGGGGAGCAGCGCAATGCGTTGCGCGGAAGACGCCGCCAGCGCCAGCAGACGCCCGCTTTTTATCAGCGGAATCGCGGGCAGTGTCGGTGCGGTAAAAAAATGTGTGCGGCCGGAAATCGTATCATTCAGCGCTTCCGGCACGCCCTTGTAGGGCACGTGCACAACGCTGATACCAGCGGTCAGGTTGAACAGCTCCGTGCCGTAATGCGTACCGCTGCCGATGCCAGATGACGCGTAATTCAGTTGCCTGGGTTTTTGTTTCGCCAACGCTATCAACTCTTTAAGCGTTTTTACGCCGAGTGTGGGCGACACCACGAAAATCAGCGGCGTGCCCGCAATCTGCATAATGCCCGCGAAATCCTTCACCGAATCGTAGGGCAGCTTGTCATACAGCGCCGCACTGCCCGCAAAGCCCGAGGAGTGCAGCAACAGCGTATACCCATCGGGCGCAGCGCCCGCGACAATGCCGCCCGCCACCGTGCCGCCCGCGCTGGCGCGATTGTCCACCACCACCTGCTGCCCCCAGGATTCATACAGCTTGGGGCCGATCAAGCGCGCGAGGATATCGGTAGCACTACCCGCCGAAAACGGCACGACGATGCGTATCGGCTTACTGGGGTATTGACTGGGGAAACTACCCTGAGAAAAAACCGGCGAGGCCACCGCCATAGCCACCATTGCAGGCAGCGCCGCCAGCGCTTTAGCGCAAAAAGCCGTCACCGGAAAATCAACCGCCCGTGATGGTGCCGCCACCCGCCTTCGCATATTTGCCGCTCAATTGCGGCGTGGTGCCGGTGAGTCCCTTTTGTTCACGATCAAGACGCGTTTCGCGCGCCCAGGTGCGCTTGAGATCATCCTTGATTTTAATGGTGAGCTTACCCATGCCCTCGCACTCCAGATCAACCGTGTCACCATCCTGGAACGCCGACAAGCCGCGATGATTGGTGCCCATTGCCAGAATGTCACCGGGCTCAAGCTCGTGTATGCCGGTCATCCATTCGATACTGCGTGGAATATTGTGCGCCATGTCGTCGGTGTTGTAGTTTTGCTTCAACACGCCGTTGACCCACAGCTTGACCTGAATCTTGTGCGGATCCTTGATTTCATCGGCTGTCACCACATAGGGGCCGATCGGGGCGAAGGTATCGCGCGACTTCATCTGGTAAAACGAATTGCCCGTCGGAATTACACCACGCGCCGAGCCATCGATAAAATTGACATAGCCCCACACGTAGCTCATGGCGTCGGCAGCCTTCACATTCTTCGCGCGCTTGCCGATGATCACTGCCAATTCGGCTTCGCCTTCGAATATGTTCGACGGAATATCCGGCAGAATCATGGTATCGCCGTGACCCACAATGCAGCCTGGCGATTTATGAAACGCATTGATCGGCGCAGGCGCTTTACGCGTACCGTCTTCCATGTAATTGACCGCCATGCACTCGATGTTGACGGGCTTGGGCAGCGGCGGACGAATTTTGACCTGACTCACCGGCAGCCCCTTGCCTGCTGCAGCCGCTTTCTCCAACGGGCCTTTGTATTCGCTCCAGCGCGCAATCAGGCCGTTCATCAAATCACCGGGGCCGGTATGCGGAATCTTTTGCACCACAGCGGTGACATCAACAACGCTGTCGCCCTTTAACACGCCCAGACGGTAATCATTAAACATGAGTAGTTTCATAGCAGCTCCCAGTGAAAAATTGATGAATTCGCGCAATCATTTGTTTTTTATGAATTTTTTCTATCGCGGCGATAGTGCGCCCTGTGTTCTGCGCAGACTTCACCACGACATGCACCGCATCTTAGTCCAAGCTTCTCGCCTCGGCAAACCGCATCATCCGCATGTTAGCAAGCAGCGCTACTGAGCTTGCCCGCGCAGTAGAATACTGCATGGAGCCGATCAACTAACGCCGATTGCAACCGAAAACGCTATGATATTGACTCGCTTTACCGTGATCCTGATGGCGCTCAGTGGCGGCTTCGCCTACGCTCAATGGCAACCTGCCCGCCCGGTGCAACTCGTCCTGCCGAATGCGCCCGGCGGCGGCCCGGACTACATAGCGCGGCTGATCGCGCCGAAATTGTCCGAAGCAATCAAGCAAAATGTGGTGGTCGACAACCGTGCCAGCAACAACGGTATCGTCGGTACCGAAATCGCGGCACGCGGCGCGCCTGACGGTTCGATGCTGATCATTGGCAACTCCGGCACCCACGCGATCAACGCCTCGCTCTATCGCAAGCTGCCGTACGATCCAGTACGTGACTTCTCCGCAGTGAGTGAGATCGCCTCACCCACGCTAGTACTGCTCACGCATCCCTCAGTTCCTGTACGCAACGTCAAGCAGCTCATCGCACTGGCGAAACAATCGCCCGGCAAGCTTAACGTCGCCATCGCCGGGGCAACTGGCGAACTCTCCGGCAATGCGATGAAACTGATGGCCGGGGTCGATATTCGGAATATTCCCTACAAGGGCGCCGGACCAGCCATCGTTGCGCTGATCTCTGGCGAATCCGATTTGCTATTCACCAACTACGTTGCCGTCGAGCCGCAAGTGGCGGCCGGCAAGCTGCGTATTATCGGCATCACCAGCGCCAAACGCAGCCCGCGTATTCCCGACGTGCCGACCATCGCCGAAGGCGGCCTTGAGGGCTATGCCGTCGAAATGTGGTATGGCCTTTTCCTGCCGGCCAAGGCCGCGCCCGGATTGGTGCAGGCGGTCTATCGTGAAACCTCACGCATCGTCGCACTGCCTGAAATGCGCGAGCGCTTCGAGGCGACCGGTCACACGGTAGTGAACAGCACGCCGGAGCAGTTCTCGGAAAAACAAAAGCGCGAAGTCGAAAAATTTCGCAAAATCATTGTCGACTCTGGGATGCAACTAAATTAACATATCAAGTTAAATCAGATACTTGAGTTACTTTACCTAGAGAGATTACCGACATGATCAAGCTGGACACGCACGCCCACTGGTTTCCGCAGCAATGGGTTGAAACCATCGAACGCGAAGGCCCCAAAAGCGGCGTCGAGATCACGCGTAACGAACAAGGGCGGCTCATCGCGTCGATGCCCGGTGTACGCCTGCGCCCCAACTTTACGCCACCCTATATCGACATCCCGACGCGGCTCAAAATCATGGACGACGCGCGCGTCGATATGCACGCGCTATCCCTCACCAGTCCCATGGTGCACTGGGCGCCGCCCGAGCTCGGCCTGAGACTCGCGCAAGTGTTCAACGACGGTTGTGCTGAGGTCCATCAGCAATATCCGACGCGTTTCATCGGCATGGCCACGCTACCCCTGCAGGCACCTGCGCTGGCTACAGAAGAAGTGAAACGCGCCGCAAAATTACCGGGCATTCGCGGCGTTTACATGCCGACACACGTGCTCGGCAAGAACCTTGAAGAGAAGGAGTTCTGGCCGGTCTACGAACAATGCGAAAAACTCGGTCTGCCGATTTTCCTGCACCCGGTCGCGCCGGTGGGCAAAGAGCGTATGACCAAGTATCACCTCGGCAACTTCCTCGGCAATCCGTATGAATCCGGCATCGCCGCCGCATCACTGGTATTCGGCGGCGTGATGGATGCTTTCCCCAAACTCGACGTGATGCTGCCCCACGCCGGCGGCACCTTCCCTTGGCTGATCGGCCGCATGGATCATGGCACCACGGTGCGTGCAGAATGTAAGCACATGACCAAACCACCGTCCTCGTATCTGCGGCGTTTTCACTACGACACCATCACCCACAGCGACAAGATTTTGATGAACCTGATTGAACTCGTGGGCGTGGATCGCGTGGTGATGGGCAGCGATTGTCCAGCAGACATGAGCTACACGCGGCCGGTGGATGTCGTTGAGCGGCTGAAGGATTTGTCGTCGAATGAGCGCGATGCGATTGTTGGCGGGAACGCGGCCAAGCTATTGCGCATGTAATGTGGCGTGCGGCGGCTTGCCGCCGCACGCCTAAATGCAGATGGGTGGCGCGTAGCTCAACCCAATCACATTCAACTCAGGGCCGCTGCACCAACCCCAACTGCAACACCATCCCCATATCGTCGCGCACGGCGGCATGTTCCGCGATCAATCCTTCGCGGATGTGGAAGCTGTGAAACTGCAAAACCTTCACGGATTTGCCGGTAGGGGTTACACCGTTCAGCATGCCGCTGAACGCCTCACGCAACACTGGTTGGCCGCGATGCGTGCCGGTCATGTTGACTTTGCATACCACGCGATCGCCTTCTGCGATCATTTCCTCGATGGTGTAACGAAAGTCCGGGAACACAGCATATAGCGTTTCAAAAACTGCTTTCATCCCGGCGCGCCCTACGGTTCGCAGATGATTGGACGCATCCTCGGTGTAAAACGCAGCCGCAGCGTCGGCATCCTGCCGGTTGTGGCCCTCATCCATCAGCCGCTGGATCAAGCGCTTATTGTCTGTAAGCGATGGCATTTAACCGTCCAGCTCAGGATAATGCCGCATCAGGTCATGCGTGCTGAACGGCAACCGCGCCGGCGACGCAATGTATTTTGCAATGTGTGGACGCGCTGCCACTATGTCATGCAGGGTGTTCAATCGCGGTACTTTTTCACTCATGCCAGCCATCGATTTTGGAAATGCGTAATTGAGCGATGCCATCACCTGAAACAGCGACAAATCGATATACGACACCGATTTGCCGAGCATGTACTTGCCGCCGCCACGGGCGAGCACGGTTTCAAAATAATTCAAAAACTTGGTCAGCCGTTCGCTCTTGAAATGCCTGCTGCGACGCAGTGCTTCGACCTTCTGATCTTCGTAATACAGGCTGTTGGCAATCGGGTGATGAACATCGTGCGCTTCCCGCACAAAATCGGTCATCGTCAATTGCAGGCCATGCGCATAGAAGCGCAGCCCTTCCGCCTTGGGCACAAGGCCGAGCCGTGGCCCCAGATATTGCAGAATATTCGCCGTGTACGATACCACCAGCTTGCCCGCTTTGAGCAACGGCGGCGCGAACGGCGGGTGTTTATTGGCGGCATCCTGCAACAGGCGCGCCACAGCGGGCCGTCCACCGCCCTCGTTCTCCGGCAATCGCGCGACATCTACATAATCCGCTTCACCTTCTTCGAGCGCGAGGCGAACATATTCGCCTCGCCCTTGTATGTGTGGCCAATAATAGAGTTCGTATTTCACGTGCGGCTCCTTTGTCGGCTATTCGCCCTTGATATTCGCCGACTTGATGAACTGCGCCCAACGCGGGATTTCCCTGGCGACCAACGCGCTGAACCGATCACGATTGCCGGCAGTCACGAAGTAGCCCTGCTTGGCCATACGCTCGCGCACTTCCGGCGCGATCAGTCCGGCAGCGGATTCGGTGTTCAGTTTGAGAAGTTTGTGATCCGACCAGCAGCGTGTAACCATCCGGCGCCGATTTAGCCGCGAACTCGGTGCCGATAACGCCGGCTGCACCCGCCCGATTATCAACAACAAACGATTGCCCCATGCGTATCGTGAGTTGTTGCGCGAGGATGCGCGCTGTCACGTCAACGCCGCCACCGGCAGGGAACGGCACCACGATACGCACCGGCTTTGCGGGATAAGGTTGCGCACCCACTGACGAGAACACTACCAGGGCTGTGCTCGCCGAAAATACGGTAACTATTTGTTTTTTAATGTTATTTTTCACTAGCTTATCCTCCGGCTATACCTGCTGCTTTAACCACTTTACTCCACTTCACAATCTCACCCTGAAAGAACCTGGTGAATTCTTCAGGCGAATCGCCGACGGCATCGGCGCCCGCATTCACCAGCACTTCCTTTAATCGCGGCGCAGCTAAACACTCTTTCAGCGTGCCGTTCACACGCATCACCAACTCGCGCGGCGCGGCGCGGGGCAGGAACAGTGCATTCCAGCCAGCAGCGTTGTAACCCGCAACACCCCCTTCAGCAATGGTGGGGATCTCGGGGAACAGCGCGGTGCGTACACCCGCAGTTATACCCAGGGCGCGCAGACGATTTGCCTTGATCATTGGCACCACGGCGGCAATCGGCGCAAACGTCATCGACACGTGGCCGCCCATCACATCCGCCACGGCAGGTGCGGCGCCTTTGTAGGGCACATGGCTGATGCTCGCATGGGACAGCATGTTAAACATCACTAGCGATAGATGATTGGAACTGCCCACACCGGCTGAACCAGAATTCAGCGCATTCGGATTCGCCTTCGCCAGCGCCAGCAACTCCTTGATCGAACGCGCAGGCAAAGAAGGATGCACCACCAGCACATTGGGCATGGTTACCACCAGACTCACCGGTGCCAGATCACGCACCGGGTCGAATGGCAACTTGGGAAACAATGCCGAACTGCTGGAGAGTGCTGTGGTGCCGATCAACAGGGTGTAGCCGTCCGGCGGTGCGCGCACCACAGCTTCGACGCCGATATTGCCGCTGGCACCGGGTCGGTTGACCACGATCACCGGCTGCTTCCACAGTTCACCCATCTGCTGCGCCACCGCGCGCGCCACCAGATCGACCGAACCGCCCGCGGAGAACGGCGCAATCATGGTAACCGTCTTTTCGGGAAACGCTTGCGCGGCAGCGGCACTAGCCAGCACCGCCACCCACGCGCCAGCCGCCGCCCGCAGCAACATGATTACTTGGGCGGAATGATGGGCAACAACAGGTAAGTCGGCTTGTCGCCGCCCGAGTGAATCGTGCTGGTACCACCCTGATTGTAATCCGCAGTAAAGTGCGTGAAATGCTGCGTGCCCAACCCGTCCGCCGGGGAAATATCCAGGCGCAGTTTGTGGCCTTTCTTGAACACCATGCTGGTAGCGATGATTTCCACCTGACACTCCACCACCTCGCCGGGTTTTAAGTGCCGACGCTCATTGTGTACGTGGTAGGGGCGGTAGGGCAGCGACTTCACTGGATCAAGTTTGCGGTGCGACGCGCGCAGCCAGCCTTTGGTCACACATTGCAGCGGCTCGCCCATCTGCCCCATCTCCATCACGTCGTTGCCATCCGGCCCGATATTGCGGATGGTGGCAAAAATATCCATGTCTTCGTTCGTACTCGACACCCACACATTGAGCACGATGTGGCCTGTCACCTCGGTGTCCGCGGCCATCGGCGGCGTTTCAAACGACGCGCCGCGCGGAATTTTGCCGGGACGCGACGGCGCGGCTGCGCCAAAGCTCACGGTAGCCGCTGCAGCGAGTGGTTCCTTCACCAATTCACCTTCAACCGCTTTGGGATTGGCGACAGGCTCGCGGTCAACCCGCAAATACATCTTCGTCCATTGCGTGCGCGGAATCGGCCAGTCGTCCTCAAAGCGGAAAGCCGAACGCTCGGTGCCGCCGGTGCGAATTTCAAGTTTCACCGGCGGTTCATCCATGAAGCCCGTGTCTATACCTTTCAGCCAGTGATCGAGAAAACGCAATTGATCGATGCGGCCCTCTTCCGAATAGAACGCGTGAAAATGGGTACCGCTATGAATGCGCAGCTTTTTGTGCCTGGATTTTGCGCAGAGGTAGGCCTCGGTGTTGCCGCGCAGATGCATGCCAAAACCACTCCAGTTGCCCGCACTCAGCAGCGGCACCTCAATTTTGTCCCAGCGCGCGCTGGCCATGCGCCAATATTCCGAATCCAGGCTATTTCGCATGAAGTTCCACAGCAAATTGTTATCGAATGCATCGGGGTTATAGGTGTGCGGCTTATCGAGCAAATTCCACGCGGTGCCGCGGTTGGCCCAATTGGCAATGAAGCCCATTGCAAAAATACCGCCGTGATACGCTTGATCACGATACTGATCGGCACGGCCTTCCCACGGAATAATGCATTTCAGCGAAGGCGGTTGCTGGCCAGCGACCTTCCACTGAAACGCCGCGAGATAGGAAATGCCGCAAGTGCCGACGTTGCCGCTGCACCACGGCTGCTTCGCCACCCACTCAATGCAATCGTAGGCATCCAGCGATTCCTGATACGAACTCGGCTCGGATTTGCCGGGCGATTTGCCCGAACCGCGCGTATCCACGCGCAGCATGGCGTAGCCGCGCGGACACCACCATTCCGGGTTCACCGTCTCCCAATTCATATAGGGATTGGGCTTTTCTTCAAGATCGGGCGGCGGCACCCACAGTTTGTCTTTCATGTACGGGCCGAGACTCATGATTACCGGAAACTTTTCCGTAGCGCTTTCAGGACGGAAGATGTCGGCACACACGCGCGTGCCATCACGCAGCGGAATCCAAACGTCTTTCTCGACAATCATTTTGTAGTCTTTGGGTTGGGACATTGTGCCTTGGGTAGTCATGAAAATATCCTTGATTGAAGTCAAAAACTTTCCCTCATGCCAACCCTTCTCCCATCGGGAGAAGGGCTTTTCACCCCTCGCCCTCCGGGAGAGGGGCCGGGGGTGAGGGAAGGAAGCATTCTTTGCTTCCCGCGTACAAAAACCGCAATCAGGTCTTATACGACGGATCGGTTTTATCCAGCATGCGTATCAGCGCCCGCCACTCGCCTTTGCGCTCCTGATAGCCGGGCCGCTCAAAGCTACGCGCCACGCCCTCAGCGATTTCCTGCGAGGGAATGATCAGCTTGGCGCCGCCCGCCATCGCCGCAACCTGCGCCTGACACGCGCGTTCCAGGTAATACATGTAATCCAGCGCCTCGCGTACGCTCTTGCCGCACGACAACAGACCGTGGTTGTGCAGAATCAGCGTCATATTGCTGCCGATGTCGGCGACCAGTCGCTCGCGCTCCTCCAGATTCAGCGCTACGCCTTCGTACTGGTGATAGCCCACATTACCCGTAAGTCGCATGGCATGCTGCGAGATCGGCAGCAGGCCCTGCTCCTGCGCAGATACCGCAATGCCTGCGGCCGTATGCGTGTGCATCACGCAATTCACCTCATGCCGCGCAGCGTGAATTGCGCTGTGAATCACAAAACCTGCCTGGTTGAACCCAAGCCCGGTGGGGTCATCAACAATTTCACCATCCAGCGTAATCTTGACCAGATTCGAGGCCGTCACTTCATCCCACATCAGGCCGAACGCGTTGAGCAAGAAATGATGCTCGGGCCCCGGTACACGCGCTGAAATGTGGGTGTAAATCAGGTCAGTCATGCGGAAATACGCGGCAAAGCGGTAACACGCGGCAAGATCGACACGTGCCTGCCACTCTTCGGCGCTGACGCGTTCGCGCAGGGATGCAGTTTGTGGATGATTCATTTGTATGTCCTCGTAAAAAAATAAAACCGTTCGCCGTCAAATCCCTTTCACCTGCCCACCCAGCTTCTCTGCCACCCAATCGGTCATGTAATCCACCACCAGCGGCCCGTTATCCGCGCCGCAGTGTTCCGCACCGCCATCGGCAAGATAGCAGATTTTCAATTCACGTTCCGGGCTGTTCACGGCCGCATCATACGTTTTCTGCGCATGCCACAGCGGCACCTGCCGGTCGTTCTCGCCGTGCACAATCAGCAACGGGCAAGTAATCTTGTCGGCCACGCCTTCCAGCGTCATCTGCTTGACGATCTTCAGCGTGTCTTCGATTTTGTCGCAACCGAACACCCAGTTCACGTGTTCGGCATAGCCTGGCACCGAAGGCTCGCCACGCCCGCCGATACGATCAGCCACGCACGCGTGGTAATCATAGATGGCGCCCCACGCCACTGCGCAGGCGAAGCGCTTCTCAAACGCCGCCGCACGCGGCGCGTAATAACCGCCGAGTGACAACGCCATGATGCCGATGCGTTTCGGATCAACGTCATCACGTGTTTCAAGGTAATCGATGCTGGCGCCCGCGGGCTTCTCCGTGTCCGGACCGCTAGGCAAGCCTTGCAAACGCAACGCAGCACCCACGCCGGGATGATCAACGATCAGCAGCGATACGCCGCGCCTGCGGAACTCATCACCCACCGCCGCGTAGATTATTTCCTTGGTCACATCGAGGCCGTCGAAGTGCACTACGCAAGGCGCACGTCCGGGCACAGGCGCCTTCATGAAATAGGCAGGCAATTTGTGTTTTCCCGATTTGTCGGTGTAGGGCACCTCGACAAACTCCACCGGCTCTTTGCGGCAGATCAAGCCGCGCTTGTAAATTTCAATGCCACGCTTATAGGCATCCAGCCGACGCGGGTCTTTGTGGCTGGGCATGCGCTCGGCCAGCAGGTAATAAAGTCCCGCGCGCTGATATTTGCGCCCTGCTGACAGCGGGTGCCCGGCGGCTTCGTCCGCCTCGCCCAACCGTTGCACACGCTCGGCCACTTTCATCCAGCTTTCAAACCACGCACGCTGTTGCGTGGCGTCGCCGAGCAGCGCTTTAACACCCGCGACTTCTTTCAACGGGCGGCACGCTTCATCGATCTCTGACATCTGCCCGCCGCGATTCAATGCAGACATCACAGCGAGGCTCCACGTGTAATTGTTCGGAAAATATTCAAACATGGTAACCCTTTGTTTTTAAGAAATTATTTACTGCGGCTCGATACCCGCTTTTTTTGCGATGCGCTGCTGCAACGCCAGATCTTCCTGCAAAAATTTGGCGAATTCCGCTGGTGTCGATGCGACAGCGATCAAACCCAATTCATCGAGTTTCGTCCTCATCTCCACTGACACTACGGCCTTTTTGATTTCAGCGTTTATGCGCGCCACCATCGGCTGCGGCGTTTTGGCCGGAAACCACAGACCATACCAACCGGTCATTTCAAAATCAGGATAGCCGATTTCCTTGAAGGTGGGTACCTGTGGCATTACCGGCGAACGGTCGCCGCCGGTGAGCGCCAGCGCGCGCACGCGCCCGGCCTTGATAAACGGCATCACGGACACGGTTGAAATGAAAGTCATGTCAATCTGGCGGCCCACCACATCGGTGAGCGCAGGCGCGCTGCCTTTGTACGGCACGTGGGTGAGCTCAATACCGGCGAGCACGTTCAGCAGCTCACCCACCAGATGCGTCATATTGCCCACGCCACTGGACGCGTACCCCATTTTGCGCGGATTCGCCTTCGCCAGCGCGACCAGTTCCTTGATCGACTGCGCCGCAACACCCGGGTGTACCACCAGCATCAAACCATACGAGCGCGCGATCTGCGTGATCTGCGCAAAATCACGCACCGTGTCATACGGCAATTTTTTCGTAGCGATGACATTGCCGGTGAACGAACCCGTACTGATCAGCATGGTGTAACCATCGGGCCGTGCTTTCGCCACCATATCGGTGGCGATAATACCGTTAGCGCCGGGCCGATTATCGATCACCAGATTTTGCCCGAGCCGCGATGTCAGTTGTTCCTGCACCACCCGCGCCATCACATCCACCGTGCTGCCTGCGGTGAACGGCGCCAGTAGCCGAATCGGGCGCGACGGATAAGCCGTCTCCACCGTCTGCGCGAATGCCCGCGACGGCAGCCAAAGGGCCATCAGCAAAATCAGCCATATCCGCCAATGCATAAATCTCACGCAGTGCCTCCCCCATTCGCGATACGTTCGATTCTATACCGGGACGCTAACGCAGCAGCAGCGGTATTCCACATAGCAACAACACCACGCACACCAGCCGCTTGAACGCCAATTCAGACAGGTTGACGTGTATGCGGTCGCCCGCCCAGATGCCGATCAACATCAGCGGCAATGCCATCGCAAACGCGATCCACACCTCGCGCGTGAATTCACCCACGGCCCAGTAACCCAAACCGCGTCCCACGCACAGCGTCAAAAGCATGGCCGAAACGGTGGCGCGGAAGGCCGCCTTCGGCATGGCTCTCACATCGAGATACATCGCAAAAAATACCGTCGCCATGGCACCGAACAGTGCCCCCACCAGCCCGGCCAGCCACGCCGCCAGCGGACTCAGAAAGCGCGGCGCCGGGCGCAGCGGTAATTCTGATACTGCCGAAGGCCGCAACGTAGTCCAGTAAAAATATGCACTGTAGACCATTACCATCACGCCGAGCGCGCGCAGCAAGGTGTGTGAATCCAGCGTCGTAAAAAAATACAGGCCCACCGCCACGCCCAGTGCGCACCACGGGATGAAGACAAGAAATTTTTTCAGGTCAACATGCCGACGATCCTTGCCAAGAATGGCCAGTGACGACACCAACCCCAATAACGTCCAGGCTGGCACCAGTATCTTGATCGGCACTACCAGCGCCAGCAGCGGCATGCCTACTGAGCCGCCAAAACCCGTACTGCCGCGCAGCCCATAGGCAAGCAGCAGAATCGCGGCGCAGTAAATCAGTTCAGTAGCGGTGAGCGCCGACATCGCCAAGGGGCCGCCATGACAACAATCCCATAACCATTTGTTTTTATTGATTTTTTATTCGTTGCTTTCAAGCTTCGCTTCCTTCACCACCTTGGTCCATTTGGCAATCTCGGCACGCACATGCGCCACCAATTGCTCCGGCGTTGAAGACTGTACATCGATACCCTGATCGTCGAGGCGCTGCTTTAGCGTATTGCTGGCAAGCGCCTTGAGCAAATCTGCATTGATTTTTACTTCCAGCGCACGTGGCAACTTCGGCGAGCAAATGCCATACCAGCCGTTCACCTCGTAACCCGGCACGCCGCTCTCCGCAACGGTAGGCACATCGGGTGCTTTTGAACTGCGCTTTAATGTCGTCACAGCCAGCCCGCGCACCTTGCCCGACTTGATCGCAGCCAGCGGTCCGCCGGGCAGATTACCCACTGACAATTGAATTTGCCCGCCCATCACATCCGCCAGCGCGGGCGCAGCGCCCTTGTAAGGCACATGCACGATGTTGATGCCTGCCATCATTTTCAGCAATTCAACCGACAAATGCGGCGACGCGCCCAAACCCGACGAACCGTAACTCAGCTTACCGGGGTTAGCTTTCGCATACGCCACCAGTTCAGGCACATTGCGCGCGGGCAACGAGGCGTGCGCCATCAACACATTAGGATTGCCGCCCACCATCGACAGAAAAGAAAAATCCGCAATGGGGTCATACGGCAGCTTGCGTATGCGCGCCGGCGTGATGCCGTGGGTGGCAATATTGCACAACATCATGGTGTAACCATCGGGGGCAGCCTTGACCGTCAACTCCGTACCAATGCCTCCGGCGGCACCAGGCCGGTTATCGATCACCACTGTGCTGCTCCACAATTCCCCCAGCGATTGCCCCACCAGACGCGCGGCCATATCAACCCCACCGCCAGGTGCGTATCCCACAATGATGCGTGCGGGCTTTGACGGAAAATTCTTGACGTCTTCAGCGGCGTGCGCAACACCGCTCGCCATTACCGCCACCCAAAAAACCCGATATAACTGCATGATCGCTCCTCGAATAAGTTTGGCGGATTATTGCATAGCGCCGCGTACGGTGCGCCGCAAGTTGGACTTCATTTCAGTTGGCTGCGACAATGCCCGCGCACGACCTACACCAAGGAGAATTCCATGCGTTTACGCGGCATCCTGGCACGCATTACCCTGTGCGCACTACTCGCTTCTGCGGGAAACACCATGGCGGCATCCATCGGCGGCAAACTTGAACTCGAAGATTACGGCAGCTTTTTCGTCAATGCGCGTACGGTGAAAGCCGATCACCCCGGCTCCTCGCTGGTTACCGGAAAATCGCCACCCGGCAGCGTCAAGGTAAATCAAATGTACGTGCAGTACCGTATCCCCGCCGGACGCAAGAACGTGCCAGTGATTATGGTGCACGGCTCCGGCCACACCGGCATGACGTTTGAAACCACACCGGATGGCCGCGAAGGCTGGGCCACGTATTTCCTGCGCAAATCGTTCCCCGTGTACGTAGTCGATCAGGCGGGACGTGCGCGCTCCGGGTTTAATCCCTCGGCGATCAACGCTGTCGGTGAAAAAGCGGCTGATCCCGGCACATCGCCCGTTATTTTTATCAGCACGGTTGAGCGTGCCTGGCCGAATTTTCGCTTCGGCCCGGAGTATCCAAAGACCTATGCCAACCTGCAATTTCCGATTGAAGCGCTGGATCAATACCTGGCGCAGCTGGTGCCCAACACCGAAACCACACTCGACGGCGGTGTCAACAACACGGTGGATGGCCTGGTCGCACTGCTCGATAAAATCGGCCCGGCAGTAATACTCGTGCATTCGCAATCCGGCATTCTGGGGCTGGATGCCGCTCGCAAGCGTCCGCATCTGGTGAAGGCGCTGGTCAGCGTTGAAGGCGGCTGCGAAACGGTGACGGCCAAAGACATCGCCACGCCGTTCGTCAAAATACCGCTGATTTCAGTATGGGGCGACAACAGCAAAGGCGCGTGGGGCGCCAACGGCGACAAGCGGCGCGAAGGCTGCGTGCAGGCGGTGAACATGATTAATAAAGGTGGCGGCAAAGCCACGTTTTATCTGCTGCCCGAAAACGGTATCGCCGGCAACAGTCACATGATGATGATGGACAAAAACAATTTGCAGGTCGCGGATGTAATCCAGAAGTGGATACTGGAGAATGGAGAACGCTAAGTAATATGGCGTGCGGGGCAAGGGAACACTTGAAGCGGAGCAGCACGCTCCCGCACGCCAAAATCTATGCAAGCACCTGCGAAACCTGCTCCTGACGCAACATTTCGTAGACAAAAGATTCCAGCTCCGGCCCCATCGCGTCGCGCACGGAAATCATGCCGACAGGCCGGCCGTTTTCCACCACCGGCACGTGCCGAAAGCGGCCTTCGTGCATCATTTCCATCGCTGATGTAAACGAAGCATTCGGGCTGACCGTGCGCGGGTTACTGGTCATGATTTCCGCCAGCGTGGTCACGCTCGCTTCACGGCCTTCGGCCACCACGCGATTCAGCGCATCACGCTCGGTAAATATGCCTACGAGAAAACCCTGTTCTACCACCATCATTGCGCCGATGCTCCGCTGCTTCATCAGCTGCGCTGCCTCACGCACAAACATGCTGCCAGGCGCGGTAACGGGTTGCTGATTTTGGATAACGTCGCGTATCGTGCGTTCCATGATAATTCTCCAGAGAAAAACGTGGGCGTGCGATGGTCTAACGTGGTCACAACCTGCTGCAAATTCATCCTACGCCCGCGTCGCTGGTCGGTCAAACAAAAGGTTTTACAGTGACGCGTGAACGATTATCATGCGAAAGGCGCTGCTCGCAGGAAACTTGCTCGTTATGACAAGCCATAGGTGGCAGCAACAGAGGCGCCATTCAAGCTATTGTTTTTATTAATATTTGAGCCGAATATCGTAATGCTTATTGACAAGGACGACGCGCATGAACGAATCCGCAACCACAAAGATCCCTTCAGACATCGGCGGCGAATCCGCCGGTCCGGTGGACACCAACGACCACGGCATGAAGCACTGGGAGCGTCAGGCAAACGCATTTCGCTCGGTGGTGCAGATGACCAAACTGACCTGCACTGACGAGTTGCGCCGCGCAGCCGAAGATCTGGGCAGCCGCTACAAAGACATGCATTACTTCGAGATCACCACCAGTGCAATGCGTACCGTCCTGCTCGA
This sequence comes from Betaproteobacteria bacterium, assembly GCA_947486575.1. GTDB lineage: Bacteria > Pseudomonadota > Gammaproteobacteria > Burkholderiales > SG8-41 > UBA5216. The sequence goes on from CANKUB010000019.1 coordinate 41,302, forward strand.
GAAAGGCGTGATTACCGAACAGGAACTCAACGCCAAGATGACAGAGATTCGCGCGCGCTTTAATGTGCCGGATGAGATGGAATCTCCCCTCAAGAAGGCGGCCAAACAATGAGCGCAGAGTTTTCATTCAAGTCGACTTATGCTCCTGCGCCGCACCATCGCTATAACATCGGCGACAAGGTTGTGGTGAAGCGCGCGTTTCCGCCGGGACACCGCCGCACGCCGCAATACATACGCGGCAAGCAAGGGGTGATCGAACGCATCTGCGGTGCCTATCCCAACCCGGAAGAACTCGCCTATGGCTTCGACGGCAAGCCTGAGAAGGTGTTATACCGCGTGCGGTTTCTGCAAACGCATGTGTGGCCCGGCTACGCAGGACCGACCAACGACATTATTGAAATGGAAATATTCGAGCACTGGTTAGTGCCCGCCCCTCAATAACGGAGCAAACATGAGCAATCCAAACCACGACTACTACGCACGCAGCCACCACGATCACGATCACACACACGATCATGATCACGACGATCACGCACCAGCCAACGAACACGATAACGGCCCGCCCGGCGAATACGAAATCATGAGCCGCGCCATGCAGGAACTGCTTGAGCAAAAAGGCATCATCACCGCCGCTCAGGTCGCCAAACGCATGGAACAGTTCGATGAAGAATTCCCGTATCGCGGCGCGCAGATAGTCGCGCGCGCCTGGGTAGACCCGGCTTACAAACAACGGCTGCTCGACGATGGGCGCGCCGCCTGTGCTGAAGCGGGCGTCATGCTCGAAGCAGAGCGGCTGATCGCCATTGAGAATACGCCAGCGGTGCATAACGTTATCGTCTGCACACTGTGCTCGTGTTATCCGCGCACGCTGCTGGGCATGCCGCCCACCTGGTACAAAAGCCGAAACTACCGTTCGCGCGTGGTATTCGAACCGCGTGCGGTGCTGAAGGAGTTTGGCACCGAACTCCCTGACAGCGTCACCGTGCGTGTGCATGATTCGAATGCCGATATGCGATATCTCGTAGTGCCAATGCGGCCTGCGGGGACTGACGGCTGGAGCGAAGAAAAACTCGCCGGGTTGATTTCACGTGACATGCTGGTGGGAGTAACTGTGCCCAAAATTTCCAATTGGAAAAATATTCAATAAAACAATAGGTTATGATGGATTCTTTTGATCGATTCAATGCGGCATGGGCGGCGCGGCTGGTTGCAACTTTTGACGCCAGCGGCATCCACCGCGTAGGCACGCCCGGTGATCACGCCAGCGGCGCGTGGTTTGAATGTGTGGCGGCCGCCAAGGGCATCGACGTATCACGCATGGCGTCACCGCTACAGCGCACCATTGTTGACGAAGCGTATCTCGAATGCGCAGGGCTGCGCATCGACGGCCTGCCGATGTTTGACGCGCCTTCAGCCGCAGAAGTCACGGGCAAGCTTTGTCTCAGTGGCAATGCAGGGGAAATCGGTCTGGCGGAATTCCCGTCAAACGCCGCTTCCATCAAAGGCCAGCCGCTGGAAAATTTACGCCGTTCCACAAAGCACACCGCGCTGGTTGTGGCAACGCGTGGCACCGGCGATTCGCTTGCGCCTATCAACGCGCAGTACTACAACACGCCGTTCGGCCCACCCGTGCTGCAAGTGGCTGGCATGCATCATGCGTTTCTGGCAGCACAGGCAGGCAACAATGCCCCCGTCAAATTCGTCAGCACTTACCGGCGTGAAACAGCAGATTCATTCAACATCGCCGCTGTTGCACGCAGCGGCTCTAACGATGCGAACAATGCGTCGATAGCAGTAGTCACCCCACGCACCGGCTGGTGGGAATCCACCGCCGAACGCGCGGGCGGCATGGTCGCGTGGCTGGCAGCGGTACACGCGGCTGGCGCATGTAAACAAGCGGGCACACTCAAGCGCGATTTCCACGCCTATGCCACCTGCGGACACGAACTCGGCCATCTGGGTTTGCAAACACTGACGCAGCAGCACGCACCGCTGGTCAAAGCGGCGAAATACTGGCTGCATCTTGGCGCAAACCTGGGTGGCGCAGGGAACCTAACCATGATGATTCGCGCTGCAGACACCGCAGATGCCGAAGCGATGCGCGATTTACTGGTGGCGGAAGGCTATCCCGCGCAGCACATTCTGGTCGAGCCCATCAGCAAGATTTCCGGCGAAGGCCACGATCTCGCGCATCTCGGCGCTAAAGTGCTGTCGCTCGCCGGCAGCAATCTGCATTTTCATGCAGCAAGTGACCGCTGGCCGGGGAACGTGAATGCAGCAGGTATCGCATCCATTTCGCGTGCGGTAGCCCGTTGGGTAACGATGCAGGCGGGATCGTAGCGCGGCTATTTCGCATCCACCGGTGATGAGGGCGCCTTGGGGGCGGGGTACCCGGCCAGTTCGTCGTAAAACGAAATAATGTCCGCGCTATCCCACTCGCCGCGGCCCTTGGACACTTCTGACGCCAGTGCCTGCGCATGCAGCCCGATCAGTGGCAGCGGGCAGTTGAGTTTTTCGCCGAGCGCCAGCATGGCGCGCACATCCTTGAGATAGATACGCAGCTTGCCTGCTGGCGGATGAAAGCGTTTTTCGACCATGCGATAGCCTTTTTGATCCATGATCTTGGAAAACGCTGCGGATTTTTTCAGCACTTCCAACGCTTGCAGCGGTTCGATGCCCGCCTTGCGCGCCAGCGTCAGACCCTCCGCCAGCGCCATACGGTTCAGGCCCAGCACCAGATTCACGCACAGCTTCATGATCGCCCCGCTGCCGTTTGCGCCCATGTGCATCCACTCGCGGCCCATCGCCGCGAACATGCCCTCGCATTCGGCAAATGCATCCTGACTGCCGCCCGCCATAAATATAATATCTTTCACCGCACACATTTCGCTGGTGCCGCTCACCGTACAATCGAGAAATCGTATGCCGACTTTGGCAAGATCAGCCGCAATCGCTGCCGATTTATCCGGGTCAGCGGTGGTGGCATCCAGTACGATCAATCCCGGCCTGCCGGTTTGAAACAGCTTTAGCTGGTTGTGCACCACATCCTTCACGATGTCAGACGTCGGCAGCGAGAGCATCAGCACATCCACCTGTTCGGGTATTTGATCAACAGAGGCGACCGTTTTCGCACCCAGCTTCACTGCGTCCGCCACGCGCGCGGGATCGGTGTCGTGCACGATCACCGGGTACCCGGCCTCCATCAAATGTTTGGCCATGCTGCTGCCCATCAAGCCGACACCAATAAATCCGACACGTTGCTTGCTCATATCAATTCCTGAAAATCAACGGGTTACAAAAACTGCTTCGCTGTTTTATAACGCTGGATCCTGACGCGAATTCATCATATTAGCGATGCCGCGCAGCGTCTACTGCCAATTATTGTTTCGCCAGGCTGGTGGCACGTACCGCACCACCCCATTTTAATATTTCCGATTGAATGTAATTCGCAAACTGTGCAGGCGTGCTCGTCACAGGCTCGACACCCAGCGCGGCAAATCGCTCGCGAATCTCAGTTGACTGCGACACACGCACCACCTCAGCCTGCAGGCGCACAATGATTTCGCGCGGCGTGCCCACCGGCACAACAATGCCCTGCCATGTGGTTGCCTCAAATCCTGCCAGCCCCGCCTCAGCCAGCGTCGGCAATTCGCGCACCGCTTTCGAACGTGCCGCGGACGTCACGGCCAGCGCGCGCACCTTGCCTGCCTGCGTCTGCGGCAAACCCGAAGGCAGCCCCAGGAACGCCATGGAAATTTGCCCGCCCACCAGCTCGGCAATCGCCGGACCCATGCCGCGATACGGCACATGCAGCAAGTCGGTTTTCGACGCGGCTTTGAATAGCTCGCCCGTCAGATGCGTGCCGGTGCCTACGCCTGCCGAGCCGAAGCTGAGTTCGCCACGACGCACACGCGCCAGCGCGATCAGGGCCTTGACGGAATGTGCAGGCACAGAGGGATGAATCGCCAGCAAGTACAGTCCGTCCGCCAGCTGTGACACCGGTGCGAAATCGCGCGCCAAGTCATAGCTAAGTTTCGTGTAGATATGCGGTGAAATTGCCTGCGCCGAAGAAATCATCAACAGCGTGTAACCGTCTGGCGCCGCACGTGCCGCCATCGGCATACCGATGTTGCCACCCGCTCCCGGTTGATTGTCCACAACCATTTGCTGACCGAGCCGTTCCGCGAGGCCCCGCGCAACCATGCGCCCGATGGTGTCGCTGGTGGAACCAGCACCCACTGGCAGAATCAGGCGAATGGGTTTAGCAGGATAGTTTTGTGCGCCAGCGTTTGTCGCCAACAGCAAAGCCAACACGGCTACACGCAGCGCACGATTCCCCAACGGATGAGCGATGTGTAACTTATTGATTTTTATCATATTTTTAATATTCAATTCTGCGCCATCATAAACGCTCGCCGTGCTTTAGACTATCCTCATCAATCATCCACCATTCGCATGGAGACCCTATGGCCCGTATTCCATTGGTAACACCAGATCAATTTTCCGATGCTGAAAAGCCGGCCGTCGAGCGTTTTCTGGGGACACGCGGCGTGTTTCCCCATGAAGGCCCTTATTCGACCATGCTGCATATACCGGCGGTAGCGGAAAAAGTTGATTCGCTACGCCGCTATCTGCGGGATGAGGCCACGCTGCCGCAAAAAGTACAGGAACTGGTGATGATCACGGTGGCGCGTGAGATGAACTGCGCGTACATCTGGCACGCCCACGCTGCGGCGGCACGCAAAAACGGCGTGAGCGGTGAAGTCATCGACAACATCCGCGAAAAGCGTCCGGATGCTGGCTTATCGGAAGACGAGCAGGCTGGCGTGGACTACTCGCGCGAACTGCTGCGCCATCACAAGGTCAGCAAACCGGTGTTTGATAAGGCCAGCGCCAGCTTCGGTCAGCGCGGCACGCTGGCGCTAACCAATCTCGTGGCCTGCTACGCAGTGCTGGCCTACAACATGAACGCCTATGAAGTGACGGCACCTGCCGGTGGCGCAGAGCCCGCGCTGCCGGTGTAACAGCAGAAAATCCGGCGGGAGCAGCATTACGCGTACCGCCCGAAAACTGCGCTGCTTACGGCGTGCTAACCGTACGGATGTACCACGGGAACGAATCCCAGCTAACCACTTTTTCCGTGCCATCAAACAAAGCCGCAATTTTGCCGCCGCCCGCCTTGTAAGAAAATTTCTTGATGTTATCCGGCGGATTGGTCGTCGGGTTGCGCATGATATCGATGGCCTGATCGGTCTTGAATATCTGGTATTTCGACGGATCATTCGGATAAAAGAATTTCACTTCGTTGACACCCTTGCGTGCCGGGCCGCGCACATATTCCACCTGCAACGACATGTGCTCGCCGCTCGCCGCTGCGAATTCCCAATTCTCCGAACCAGTCATCACGCCGCCCGACGCTGCATGCGTACGCGACATTTTTGCCGTGGTGGCATGCTGATAAGTGCCAAACGTGCCGGGTGCATCACCTGCGTTTTCGGTCAGCCCGTGAATAATGATTTGCCCGGCATTTTTGGTACCGATCTCCCTGACGGGAATCGCCAGATAAACCAGACGGGCCGTATGCGGCGTCGCTGTCTTATCTGTGCCTACCATGACCGCCATGCGGTCAATAAAAATCATGCGCAGATTGCAATCCTTGGCCGGGCCGGTGGTGGCGATCACGGTCTCCCAACCCGCAGGCAACATCTTGGCCAGTGCCGCATCGTTCACCCGAAAGTCAATCTGGAAGCGATGCTCGGCTGCGGCCTCGACGACCGTTTGTGCAGTTGCCGATGGCACGAATGGCGCAAGCAACATCAGCAATGCGCCTGCGAGTGTGCTGGCAAATAGGGTTCCTTGCTTCATGGTTGCCTCCTGAAAGAATGTTTATGATTTCGGGCGAAATCCGAATATACGCTCAAAACGTTTTGCAAACCCGTCCCACGCATCCGGATTAATCAAACGCGGCGGACGCTCACCGCGCAGAATCTGCGCAATCTGATCCGCATTCCAGTTGGCCATATTGTTGCGCGAATCGTGCGTGACGCCTGCGGTGTGATTGGTAGCGATCACGTTTTTCATCGTTAGCAGCGGATGCGTTAGGGGCGGCGGCTCGTCGTTCCACACATCAACGCCCGCGCCTGAAATGTGGCCGGAGATTAAAGCGGCAGCAAGGTCTTCTTCATTCACAATGCCACCGCGCGCGGTGGTAATCACAATCGCGCCGGGCTGCATCGCCGCCAGCGCGCGGCTGTCAATCATGTTGCGGGTGTCTTTGTCATAAGGGCAGTGCAGGGTGATAAAGCGCGCTTCTTTCAGCAGCGTAGGCAAATCCACCTTGGTGGCACCCCGCGCCTGACATTGCTCCGCCGTGAGATACGGGTCGCACGCAATCACCTTCATTTGCAGCCCCAGCCCGCAGATGCGCGCCACACGACTACCCACCTCACCCAGGCCCACAATGCCCACCGTGCGGCCCTTCGCATTCCAGCCCTTGAATAACTCGCGCTTGATGCCGCGCTCGGTACGCAATGAGCGATCCGTCTGCGGAATATTCTTGGTGAGCGACAACATCATCCCCACCGCGTGTTCCGCCACCGCATCAGCGTTGCCGCCCGATTGATTCACCACCAGCACACCCGCCGCCGTGCAAGCGGGCACATCTACAGTGTCATAACCCGCACCGCTGGTTGATACCACCAGCAGATCAGGACAACGTGCCAGCAACGGCGACTTGGCTTGATATTCTTCGGGCACCTCTTGCCGTGTCGAGGTAATGCAATAGGCGTGCGAAGCCGACATCGCACCCCAGTTATCCGCGTTCGGCCCGTCGAAGGTCAGGCGATGCAGCGTGATTTCTTTGTTTTTGTCGAGCGAATCGGCGACGTTTGGAGTCTTGCCGTCTTGGAACCAGAATACGGTTTTGTTGGTGCGCATGGGAAGTCCGTTGTGAAGGTAATTTTGGATCGTTGCTCGGAGCGGATTTTGACACAAGGGCTGGGCGGATTGTCACTGAATATGAGCATTGTTAGCTTGGAAACAAGCTGATATTCTTAACAGATGAAAGTCAGCGAAATTCTGCGTATGCTCCATGCCGATGGCTGGTTTCTGGTGGCAACACGCGGCAGCCACCGGCAATACAAGCATCCCTCGAAAGCGGGCCGAGTGACCGTGCCGGGCAAGCCCAGCAATGATCTTGCTCCGGGGACATTGAACAGCATCATGAAGCAGTCCGGTTTGAAAAAATGAGGTGTCTATGCGTTACGCCATCGTAATCGAAAAAGCCGAATCTAATTACTCGGCGTATGTTCCTGACTTACCGGGGTGTGTTGCTACCGGCACTACTATCCAAGAAGTCGAGACCGAAATCCGTGGGGCTATTGCGTTTCATATTGAGGGTTTGCGGGAAGACGGCGACTTGGTTCCTCCGCCTTCCAGTCAAGTCGAGTACATTGAGATTGCGGCATAGCATCTCGCCAGCGGGAAATAAATTCTACCGAGCGATTCGATGTGGGAATGTCTTACCGGGCTCGTTACAGAAATCAAAGCTTGCGAGAAAGCCGGGGCAACAATATCAGGAGTTGCCATGTCGTACGTCTGCATCGATACAATGGCATTTCTCTCGCTTCCAGTTGAAAAAGAAAGTCAAGGCCGGACAGATTTCATTTCCTGGGTAGACACCTACCTAAAGGGTCATGAAACACAGCCTTACCAGTACCGTGGACTTGACGTCTATGGAGCTCGATGCGCTGTTTTGCATGCGTTCGGCGCTGAAGCAGATTTTCATCAGAAGTATCCTGATGCCAAGAAATTTGGGTATCACGACGGCGGCAAGCATGCATATGATCCCAATATAGACAAGAAACTCGTAATTATTGGCACTGCTTCATTTCTGAACGACGTGGTACGTGCCGTCGGCGCATTCATGGAGGAATGCGAAAATAATGCTGCCCTCCGACAACGGGTCGAAGCGCGACTCCCAAAAGTCTTAGCGAACTTTCCCATCACGACAAAGTAGAATGAAGGTATATTTGAGTTTTCCAATACCTTCAAACTACATCTAAATTAAATCACTCCTCCTCCGCATAAATCTTAAGATAAGAAGACCGCCCGCCATCCGCAGCAATAGTAG
>CANKUB010000020.1 GCA_947486575.1 Betaproteobacteria bacterium
CCAGCGGCACCGAAGCCGATGACGACAATATCTGCATACTGTTCAATGGTGGATTTTGGTTTCATTTGGGATTTCGATATTCGCGAGCGGCAGCACGAGTAGTACGATGCTCGAAAATCATTCAGGAAATATTATGATTAAAAACAGATAGTTAACCTATTGCGACAACGACCCTACGCGATGCATTCAGCAAAGCAATTTCGAGCGTGAGCACGAATTCGCTGCTACTGCGTAGCACTATCACGCTCGCATTATGCGGGCTTATCGCGTTATCGGCCAGCGCAGCGAGGCTTCTCAATGAGCGCTACACCAGGCTACGGCGGGCTCGAATCGCCATCTATCGACGCGTCCATGATTACCCCTACACCCAGCGCTAATCCATCGTGACTAAAGCGGACGATAAATATCCCCGTGTTTGGTGATAGATCGGCACGCCATTCCCACGCAGCCTCGTTGCGGAACCGCGTGACCAGGCGCGGGCGGCCCAGCAGATCAAGTACCCCTGCCTCTGTGGTAACACCGGGCACCACTAAGTACAGGCGTTCATGCGTCAGCAACTGATCGGCGCTGCGCACCGTGCGGTTGTTGTCGATGGCGTAGCGCCATGTAGCCACACCTTCGGGCCCGTAGACGTAATCCCAAAACTCGCCGCCCTGGGGATTGGGGCGCGTGTCGGTGGGTTTACCCAGCTTTTTAACCAACTCGTCGGCGGTTGTGTTCAGCGCAATGGCGCCAGGATTGGCACAACCGGCGAGTACGCCGATCAGTAGCGCAAGCGCAATGCCAAAGCGAAAGATTCGTTTCATGATATCCACTCCTGTAGGGCCCCAAAAGTACCTTACCGTCTATGCCAGACCTGCTCGCGGCTTGGACACGGGGTGCGCGTAAGCCGTCCAATCCTGCAAAGTATACGCCGTGTATGTAGCTCGCGTTAATGCCACAATAACCCTTAAAACACTGACCGCCCACTGATCGAAGTCAGCATCTCCAGCGCAACCGAACCCGCATACGAGTTGCCGCTCTCTTCCAGCGCCGGGCTCCACACGCAAATGCCGCATTCGCCGGGTATCAGCGCGACGATGCCGTCGCCCACGCCGCTTTTGGCAGGCAGTCCCACGCGAAACGCAAAATCGCCTGCCGCATCATAGGTGCCGCAGGTCAGCATCAGCGCATTGATGCGCTTGGCCGAGCTGGCGTCGAGGATTTTTTCATCCGACCACGGTACCGCACCGTGATTGGCGAGAAACGTCACTGCACGCGCCAGATCAACGCAGCTCATCTCAATGGCACAGTTGCGGCAATAGGTTTCGATTACGTCATTCACGTTATGGTTGAGATTGCCAAAACTCTTCATGAAATTCGCCATTGCCGCGTTACGGTGCGAAGTGCCCTGCTCGGACGCTGCCACTGCGCGGTCGTAGCTGATATCGTCATTATTTGCGAGCTTGCGAATGAACTTGATCAACGCGTTGCCCGCGCCACCCTCGCTGGCATAGTGCGTCAGCAGCATGTCGGTAACGACCAGTGCGCCAGCGTTGATAAACGGATTGCGCGGTTTGCCCCGCTCCTGCTCCAGTTGCACCAGTGAGTTAAACGGCGTGCCCGACGGCTCGCGCCCCACGCGTGACCAGATCGAATCGCCTTCCTGATGAAACGCCAGCGTCAGCGCAAACAATTTCGAAATCGACTGTATCGAAAACGGTGTATCGGCAGCGCCTGCCTGATAGACGTTCCCATTGAGATCAACCATGGCGATGCCGAACTGATTCGCTGCCACTTTGGCCAGCTCTGGTATGTAGCTCGCCACACTGCCCGTGCCGATAATGGGTTTGACCGCAGCATGAACACGGTCAAGTATGCTTTGATAATCCATGCGTTGCTCCTCGCGTTTTGATGCGCGCCTAGCCCTTGCTGTGCGCACGATGTAGGTAGAAAAGATGGCGGATCATAGAGCACGCCTGTCACGGCGAACAGGTCAGTCGCGGGCAGTTTGCAAATTACGCATTGCATGGTGTCGCATAGAGTTGACCGCGCACGAGACCGGGGATACTGTGCCCTTTAGCATCACGGAATGAAAACGGATATTTAAATCCATGCCACGGTTTATCTTCATCGCAATATGTCACAACACGTCAGCGAAAGGGCGCTCACTATGAAACAGCGTAATTTGGGCAACGCCGGTCTCAAGGTCTCTGTGGTTGGGCTCGGCTGCAATAATTTTGGTGGCGACCGTTGCGATCTTGAAGCCTCGCGCAAAGTCATACACAAGGCACTCGATCTGGGGATTACACTGATCGATACTGCCGACACTTATGGCAATCGCGGTGAATCGGAGAAAATTCTCGGCGAATGTCTGGGTGAACGTCGCAAAGACATCGTGCTGGCAAGCAAATGCGGGCTGCCCATGGATGACACAGGCAACCTGAAAGGTGCTTCGCGCCGCTACATTCTGTCCGCCATCGATGCCAGTCTGAAGCGGCTCAAAACCGACTGGATCGATCTCTACATCATTCACCGCCCTGATCCGCTCACACCAATCGAAGAAACCCTGCGCACGCTGGATGATCTGGTGAGGGCAGGCAAGGTTCGCTACAGCGGTTGCTCGACGTTTGCGGCATGGCAAGTGGTCGAAGCGCAGTGGACAGCGAAGCATCACAATCTGAATCACTTTGTCGCATGTCAGGACGAATACAGTCTGCTCAAACGCGGATTGGAGCGCGATCTTCAACCGGTCATGCAGAATTACGGCCTTGGCTTGATTCCGCACACCCCGCTGGCCTCAGGCCTGCTCACCGGTAAATACCAGCGCAATGCACCGCTGCCTGCGGGCGCGCGCATGACCCGCGAAAAACGCCAGGCTGATCGCTGGATCAGCGATAGAAACTGGGGCACGGTGGAACGGCTTAGCGCCTTCTGCCAGGCGCGTGGCCACACACTGCTGGAACTGGCGATGAGCTGGCTCGCATCGCGGCCCTTGGTAGCCAGCATCATCGCTGGCGCGACATCACCGGAGCAACTGGAGTTAAATACGCGCGCGGTCAACTGGCCGTTGACTGCTGACGATCTGGTTGAATTGAATAGCGTGCTTGAAGCATAATTAATATCAATAAAAACAAGTAGTTACGATTATCTATGATAGGCATGCCGAATAAGCCACCAGCCCGGCATTTGTCAGGTGCGCGGCTCGTGACGGTGGTGTGTGCGGCACAGGTGCTGGTGCAGCTCGGCGCATTTTTCTGGCCGGCGCTATTGCCCGGCATGATGCTGCGCTGGGGATTGGCCAACAGCGAGGCGGGCTGGATCACCGCTGCGTTCTATGGCGCGCACCTGCTTGCGGTGCCCCTGCTGGTGACGCTCACCGACCGCATCGACGCACGACGAGTGTATCTGTTTGGCGTGAGCTGCACGATCATCGCGCATCTGCTGTTTGGTTTGATAGCCGAAGGTTTCTGGTCGGCGCTGTTGCTACGCGGGTTGGCGGGCATCGGCTGGGCCGGCACCTACATGACAGGCCTGAAGTTGCTGGCTGATCAAGTCGATAAAAAACTCATGTCGCGTGCGACGGCCGGACATGCCGCAAGCATCGGCATTTCTGGCGCGGCGTCGTTTGCGTGCGCTGATATTTTAAGCAATGCGTTTGGCTGGCAATCGGCGTTTCTGGTGGCCGCCGCAACCGCGATCATGGCGTGGTTGATCGTTGCCTTGCTGGTGCCACGCCGCAGTACGCCGCTGCCGCGCGCAGCGGACGGACAAGCGCTGTTTGATTTCAGACCCGTGTTTCGCAATCGCTCGGCGATGGCCTATGCGATAGCCTATTGCATCCACACGCTGGAGATGAACGCGCTGCGCGGCTGGGGTGTGGCGTTTCTGGCGTATGTGGCGGTAAGCACCGGCGCGGAGGCGCGTTTCTCGCCCACATACGTGCTGACCGCGCTGGGTGTGATTGGCACCTTCGCCAGTGTGTTTGGCAACGAAACCGCCATCCGCTGGGGCCGAGTGAAGCTGATCACGCTGGCAATGCTGGGTTCAATGATCGTGAGCATCAGCCTCGGCTTCATCGGCACGCTGTCGTATACCGTGGCCGTTGCACTGCTGCTGATTTATGGATTTGTGGTGTGGCTGGATTCATCATCGCTGACGGCGGGCGCGGCGGGCACCGCAGAGCCCTCGCGCCGCGGCGCAACGCTGGCGGTGCATTCAATGCTGGGCTACAGCGGCGGATTTGTCGGCCCGCTGATGATCGGTTATACGCTCGATCTCGCGGGCGGCGTTACACACGATGCGCGCTTCGCCTGGGGCGTATCGTTCGGGCTGATCGCTTTGTTGATGCTGGTCGCACTGGCGGCTTTCAGGATGATGCGGCCACGCGAGCTAAGCGGAGACCGGGGAACGGATTAAGCCGGATTCGTCAATAGCCGCTTGCCGGTAAAGCACGCAATTTATTCGCTCCGGGTGAATTCGACGCGCGACATCGTTTTGCTATTTTCTTATTTTTGCAGCGTCGTGTGGTTGTGGCAGGTTTGCTTATAATGGGCTGCTAGTGCCACCCGGCACTAGCAATATCTTCGGCAAAGACCATGAATAAAACCGTTATCACAGCGCTGGCATTGGTTGGTATAGTCAGCCTGAACAGTATTGCAAACCAGGCATTTGCGCAGGGTGCAGCCGCTTATCCGCAGCGGCCGATCCGCATTCTCGTGGCGTTTCCGCCTGGTGGCGCTACCGACATTCTGGCGCGCATTCTGGCGGCGAATCTCACATCGGCGTGGGGACAGACAGTGGTGGTGGATAACCGTGGCGGCGCGGGTGGCACCGTTGGCTCCGATTTGGTGGCCAAGGCCACACCGGACGGCTACACGCTGATGATGGTGCCTAGCGGGCCGTTCACCATTAGCGCCAGCACCTATGACAATCTGCCATTCGACACGGCCACCGGCTTCGCCTCGATATCGCTATTGGCATGGGTGACCAATGCGTTCATCGTGGCACAGAATTCGCCGATCAATACCGTGCAGGATCTGATTCGCATGGCAAAAGAAAAACCGGGCCAGGTCTCCAACTCGTCATCGGGTAACGGCTCGCTGCACCATCTGGCAGGCGAGGTGTTCAAAAGGCTGACGGGTACGCAAATGGTGCATGTACCCTTTAAGGGTGGTGGCCCGGCGCTGGTAGCCATTGCCACAGGTGAAGTAACTTTTGGCATGGCATCCATTCCTTCGGCAATGCCGTTGATTCAGGCCAAGCGTGTGCGGGCTATTGTGGTCACCAATGTAAAGCGCTCGTCTGCGCTGCCCGATGTGCCCACGATAGCTGAAGCGGGTGTGCCACTGCCGGCGGGGCTGGAGATGCGCGAGTGGTATGGCATGGTCGCGCCGCTCAAAACGCCCGAGCCCATCATTGCGAGGCTCAATACCGAAATGGTAAAAATTTTCAGGCGACCCGACGTGCAGGCGCGGCTGTCTGACATGGGCGCAGAGCCTGCGGGCAGCACGCCCAAAGAACTGGCTGCACAAATCTTCAATGACGTCAGGACATGGGCCAAAGTCGTCAAAGAGACCGGTGTGCGCGCCAATTAGCGAAGCCAGATGCCGCAATCCAATTTTATCAAGGAGTACCGATGAATCAAGCGCTGACAGGCCTGCGTGTTATCGACATGACGCACAATCAGGCAGGCCCCGCCTGCGCACAGATGCTGGGGTTTTTGGGCGCCGATGTGATCAAGCTCGAAGAACCCAAAAGCGGAGACATCTCACGCTCGCAAAACAACGACGAACTGTTTTTTCTTGCGTTCAATGCCAACAAGCGCAGCCTCACGCTGAACCTGAAGACGGACGAAGCCAAAGCGCATTTTAAAAAGATCATTGCGCAATCCGATGTGCTGCTGGAAAACTTCGGCCCCGGCGCGCTGGACCGGATGGGTCTGGGCTGGAAAGATTTGCAGAAAATCAATCCGCGCCTGATTTACGCCACCATCAAGGGGTTCGGTACCTTTGGCCCGCACGCACACATGAAAAGCTTTGAACCGATTGCGCAGGCGATGGGCGGCGCCATGTGCGTCACCGGTTTTGCGGATGGACCGCCGACCTTCAACTGGCCCTCGATTGGCGACAACGGCACAGGAATGCATATGGCCATCGCCATTCTCGCCGCGATAAACCAGCGCCATGCCACCGGGCGTGGACAGCATGTTGAAGTCTCAATGCAGGAAGCCGTGCTGAACCTTATCCGCATCAGCCTGCGCGAGCACCAGCGCACTGGCGTTCCTGAGCGCAGCGGCAATCAGCTCGGCAAGACCGTGCCGGGCACAGCCTACAAATGCGCACCGGGCGGCCCCAACGACTGGGTGTACATCTATGCGCCGCCGCAGATGTGGGCTGCGGTATGCCAGGTGCTGGGGCGTCCCGAACTGGAACAGAATCTCTTGTTCAAATCGGCCAACGATCGCTGGACAAACCGCGCCGCGCTCGACGCCATCATGACTGAATGGACATCAGCCCGCACCAAGCATGAGGTGATGAAGCTAATGGGTGACGCCGGCGTGCCCGCTGGCGCCTGTCAGGACACCAGCGAGGTTCTTGCCGACCCGCACCTGAAAGCACGCGACATGATCGTCGATCTCGAGTATCCGCCGCGCGGCAAATTCAAGACGGTGGGTTGTCCGCTGAAGCTCTCTGATTCACCCGCCAGTATTACGCGCCCACCGATGCTGGGCGAACATACCGAAAGCGTGCTGGCCGAACTGTGTGGCGTGCAGCCCGCAGACGTTGCGCGCATGAAGGTGGGTGGTATCGTCTGATGCAACCGTAGTTACCATAATAGTTACCATCAGGGGGAGGCGTGAACATGCCCAGCGTTCTGCAAGGACTACGTGTCATTGATTTCGGCCAGTACATCGCGGGGCCCATGGCAGCCATGCTGTTGGGTGATCACGGGGCCGACGTTATCCGCATCGACCCACCAGGTGGGCCGCGCTGGAATACGCCGGCCAATGCCACATGGAATCGCAATAAGCGCAGCATTGTTCTCGATCTGAAAAAAGAGGCGGATCGGAATACCGCGCAGCAATTGATCGCAGGCGCGGATGTGGTAATCGAGAACTTCCGGCCCGGCGTGATGGATCGCCTGGGTCTGGGGGCCAAGGACATGACAGCGGCCACGGCAAACCCGCGCCTCATTTACTGTTCGCTGCCGGGGTTTGGCGCGGATGATCCGCGCGCACAGATCAAAGCATGGGAAGGCGTGCTGGGGGCGGCCACAGGCGCGTATCGAGCAGCCGGCCCGCGACCGGTTTATACCGTCATTCCCTACAGCTCTGCCTATGCAGCTTTTCTGTGCGCGGTCACGGTCGCCATGGCGCTGAATGCGCGGGCGCGTTCAGGTCTGGGGCAGCGCGTAGAGATTCCGCTGTTCGATGCAACTTTTACCGTGGTCGGCGCACGCGGCCTGCTGGTCAACGGCAAGCCTGAGAGCGAACCCGAATTCAACTGGAGCCGCCAACTGCCGTGTAAGGACGGTCGCTGGCTGATGTACGTGGCGAACAATAAAAAGTTTGGCGCTTTCATCCAGAGCATCGGCATGGATAAATGGCGCGACGCCAATCTGCCGCCCAAAGAGCTGGCACAGAAATTCGACGAGGTGATGCGCACACGCACGGCCAAAGAATGGGAAGACATCATTGCGGAAATGGGCTCAGAAGGCGTGATCTGCCACTCCAGCTCCGAATGGCTTCAGCATCCTCAGGCACTGGCTTCGAAGATCATTGCGGATTATGACGACCCGGAACTGGGCCGCTTCCGTGGGCCCGGCATCAACGCGCGTCTCTCGGCTACGCCGGGTTCGGTGCGTATGCCACGACCGAAGACGGATGCGCAGCGCGCGGAGATTCTGAAAGAACTGGCCGCACCTCCCGTTCGTCCTGAGCCTGTCGAAGGGCAAACAGTCGGTGCCGAAATTTTGCATTCCGCGCTGCAAGGCATCAAGGTCGTAGACTTGTGCATCGTACTCGCCGGGCCAACCTGCGGGCGCACGCTGGCGGAGTTCGGCGCTGATGTCATCAAAATCGACAGCCCGCACACCCGCACCGTGCTGCGGCATAACGACATCAATCGCGCCAAGCGCAGCATTCTGCTGGACCTCAAAACCAAAGAGGGTCTGGAGATTTTCTGGAAGCTGGTGGATCAGGCCGACGTGGTGCTGCAAAATTTCCGCAGCGGTGTCGCCGAAAAGCTCGGCATCGACTACGAGCGGGTTCGTGCGCGCCGTCCGCATATCATCTACGGCTCCATGAATACGTTTGGCCATATCGGCCCGTACGCCAACCGTCCCGGCCACGAGCAGATAGGGCAGGCGGTGTCGGGCATGCAGGTGCGCTACGGATCAGCGAAACCGGCGACAGCGCCGTTTGCTGCGAATGATTACGGTACCGGACTGATGGCCTGCTATGGTGTTGCGCTGGCGCTACTGCACCGCCAACGCACTGGCGAGGGTCAGTTTGTCGACAGCGCACTGGCCTACACAGCCACTATGTTGCAATCGACGCTGCTGCAGGATTACAAAGGCAAGCAGTGGGACGAACCACACGGGCAGGAAGCGCTGGGCAGCGGGCCGCTGAACCGCCTGTATCAGGGCAGTGATGGCTGGCTGTTTCTCGCAGCCCAATCAGGCGAACTGGCGCATTGCCCGGAACTGGCTGACCTTGCCAACGATGCCAACCAGAGCGGTGCAGACCTGGAACGCGCGCTCGAAACACGGCTGCGCACGCGTAACGTCGCGGCCTGGGTGGAAACATTGAACAAGGCGGGCATGGGCGCCCATCGCGTGGTACCCAGCTTGGCCGAGTTGATGACGGATCCGCTGGTACAGGCACGCGGTCTGGCCATTACCCGCGAGCACGAAGGCTTCGGTCAGATCACCACCACGGCGCCGAGTGTCAGGCTGTCAGGCACGCCGATGACGGTCGGGCGGCCTGCGCCCAAACCCGGATCGGATGCCGCTAGTGTGCTGGCGGAAATCGGTATGCGTGGAGAACTGGAGCGATTGGTCCGCGAGCATGTCGTTGCGGTGGATGGCATCAAGGCCGGCTGTTAAGTGCGCCAGGGTTTTCGTATTTTCACCGGAACGGCGAAGCAGCTTTTAAAAATGCCTGCGTTTGACGGTTTGCGCAACGGCAGCTACATTGGCCGCACGTGGTAGCAGTGCTTTTATTTTTCATTCTAACTTTCGGAGCATCCCATGGCAGACCTACTGGAATCCATCGAAGACGGCGTAGCCGTTCTCACCCTTAACCGGCCCGAGGCGCTGAATGCGCTATCCATGGACATACGCAACGACCTGCTCGCCGCCATGGAGCGCTACGCCGACGACAGCAATGTGCGCTGCATCGTCATCACCGGTGCTGGGCGTGCGTTCAGTTCAGGCGGCGATGTCAAGGGCATGGGTGAGCGCGCCGCGCGCGGCTATGAAGCGCGGGCACGGGGCATTCAGTTTTCCAACACGATTCCGATGGCGATGCGCAAGCACCCCAAGGTGATCATCGGCATGGTCAATGGCGTTGCTGCCGGAGCGGGCATGAGTATGTCGCTGGCCTGCGATCTGCGCATCGCGGGCAAGTCAGCGCGCTTTACCACGGCATTTCTAAAGATCGGTTTGTCCGGCGACTGGGGCGGCACATGGACACTGACGCGTCTTGTCGGCACCGCCAAGGCACGCGAGTTATTCCTCATGCCCGATATGGTCGGCGCGGAAGAAGCGCTGAAACTGGGCATCGTCAATCGTGTGGTGGAGGACGCAGAGTTACGCACGACCACCATGGAAATCGCGCGCCGCATCGCTGATATGCCGCAGGTGGCAGTAGCGGCGGTCAAGCGCAATCTGTTTGCTGCCGAGACCGAGAGCTTTGCCACCGTGCTTGACCATGAAGCCTTTAACCAGGCACGCTGTTCGCAGACCGAAGATCATCGGGAAGCGGTCGCCGCCTTCAAGGAAAAGCGCAAGCCGGTGTTCAAGGGGCAGTAACCGCCAATCGGCAAACCACGCGCTCCGAACATCCCACATCCATTTCATGAGATCGTCAAAATGATTCACGCAAAAGACGGGACTGAGGTACTCGATACGCTGAAGGCGGTGAACTCGCCCGGCACAGGTATCGAACACTGGGGCTCCTCCTATTTCGGGCCGCGTTACAGCACAGCTGAAATTTCCGCAGGCCCGCAGGCACTGATGACACAGATGAGTGCAAACGAAACCATACTTCCGCACTTTCACGGTGTTGCGCAGTTCCAGATTTTTCCATCTGGTGCAGGCATGATGGGTAAAATCGAAGTGCGCCCGCTGATGCTGCAATACAAGGACCATCACAGCGCGTACGGCCCGCTGGTCGCCGGGCCGCATGGACTGACATTCATTGCGCTGCGAAATCGCATTGGTGATTCCGCACCGGTGTATCTGTCCAAACCGGGCTACAGGGAAAAACTGAAACCCAGCAAGCGGCGCAACTGGATTTCTCCGCACATCACGTTGTCCACGCGGCCCGTATTGCAGTATCGCAAGGAAGTCGCCTGGGAACCGGTTTTCGAACAGGAAATCAAGGACGAAATGTCGGCACAACTCGTGCGGCTCGGCGCCGGTATGTCAGTTGCCGGGCCGGACAACAAGATCGGCGGCGGCTATTACGTTTACGTGGCCAATGGCAGTCTGGATAAAGACGGGCACACGTATCCCGAATGGTCCATGGTTTTCGTTGAGCCCAACGAGAATGCATTCGAAATCAAGGCGGGGCGTGTAGGGCTTGAGGCGCTTGTGATGCGATTTCCCACGGACGACGATTAACGCCAAAGTCGCATACCACAATCTCAACAGCGGTCAGCCGTCTAGCCCCATGCCCGTCTTCAAACGCGTCAAATGAAATCGACAGGACTATTCTTTGCTGGCCTTGGCGTAAACGCTATTGTCCTTCTTATTGCCGTTTCAAATCTGGGCATGATGCAAACGACGATTCAAGGTCTGGACGCCACCGCCATGGATGGCATGACTGGCATTGGTCGTGTGGTCTCGTGGTTGATTCCCGTCGCGATTGTTGCGCTGGCAGGCACAGCCTTTTGGCTGAAATCAACCGGGAAAATGCTCGCTGCCAATATCCTGATCTGGATACCCGCTTTGCCGATTCTGGCCGTCATTTTGATGTGGGGCGGACTGGCCGTGTTATTTATCCTCTTTGGCAAGTAATGAATTTGCCGTGACTGTTTCCATCAGATTTGCAATTCGGCATTGACTGCCCGTCTCATTCGCAACTTACTGAACTTGCTGGCCGGGAAAAGCGGCCTGATGTCTTCGACCATGTCATTGAACAAAGCGAAGATTCTCTACTCGAGCGAAGGCCGCTATGGCCATGTGCATTACCGCAGTTCGGAAGCCAGTTTTGCGATGTATTACGAGTACGGCGGTGGCGATTGTGTTGCCTGCATCGATATTCCAGATAGCCAAAAATGGCAGGCACATACCGGCCTTCCTCTGGAGCGGCGCGATGCGGTTTTAGACTTTATCGGGCAGCAAGTCGTAAAAGATCAGACGACGGGCGGTCGCGGCTCATTCCGGATCGAAAAGAATTGGCTCAATATTTACTCGGCACGCCAGTAGTAACTGGTGATCACATACCTGTGCGTTTGCCTCAATCTGTCGGCCGCTCGTACCAAACCCGCCCATCCTTTACCGTCAACTGCGCCAACAGGCGACGCTTGGCGGTGATGGTGTTCTTGTCGGCATCGATCAGTTCAAAATTGCCGTCACGCAGTTCAAACACTGACACATCGGCGTTGGCCCCCGGCTTTAGCGTGCCGACCGTACCTTCGTAGCCCATGATCCGTGCTGGATTGGCTGTCGCACGGCGCACGATTTCTTCCAGTGGCATGCCAAAATGCAGCAGCTTGGTCATGGTGGTCGGTAAATCCCACACAGGGCCCTGCGTGGCAGTGGTCATGGTGAGGTCGGTCGAAATCGTATCCGGCAAAAAGCCCTGATCGAGCGCTTTTTCGATCATGCGGAAATTGAAGTGGTTGCGGCCATGCGCGCAATCGAAAATGATGCCAGCGCGCTGCGCTTCCACCACCTCTTTCAGCACAAATTGTTTTTCCTGCCCCATGATGCCGTGGTTGCGGCCGTGATAGCAGTGCGTCACGATATCGCCCGGCTTCATGTGCTCGATCAAATCGGGCAGCGGCACCGGTGAATCGGTGATGTGCATCATCATCGGCACGCCGCCTGCCATATCCGCTGTTTTGCGTGCGAGTTTGACGGGCTCTGCGGAATACTCCCACACCAGATTGGGGCCGAAGCGCAGCTTCACGCCGATGGTGAGATCAGGGTTCTCTTTAATGGTACGCGCACAGCCTTCGGGATCAGCGTACGGAAAATGCGCCAGCTCGCCGCTGCGTGAAGTACCCGATACGCCAATGGCCGACAAATTCACGAAGGCGCGCACGCGCGTATGCACGTGGTTATCCAGCATGCTGCGCAGTGCCGCAAAATTTGACGAGCCAGTGCTGCCCGCGTCGCACAGCGTGGTCACGCCACTCGCGCGGCAATAGCGATCAGTATGTTCTCCCATGTCGTGCCCGTTAACGAGCACATGGGCGTGCATGTCAACCAGCCCCGGCATCACCAGCCTGCCCTTGGCGCTGATGGTTTGCCGTGCCTGGTTCGTGGGCAATGACGGCGCGACCGCCACAATCTTGCCACCGGCAATAGCGACATCCATCACGCCGCGCAAACCCGCGCTGGGGTCTATGACTTCGCCGCCAGTTATTAACAAATCGTATTGCATGGATTCGCCCTCTAGTTTTATGGCTTTACGACCATAAGTATTTGTTTTTATTAATATTTATAATATTAAACGGCAACAATAGGCAGCCCTTCCATTGCCGTCGATGGCTTGCCATCCACGCCAACCGGCACATCACCCACCAGCGTGACGCGATAAAACTGCCGGTCGAAATCCGAATCGAAAATATCCCTGGGTGCCAAGTGCGCGGTGGCGCGGTTGTCCCAGAACGCAACACTGCCCGGCGCCCAACGAAAGCGCGCAGTGAATTCGGGCCGCACGATATGCTCCCACAGAAACTCCAGCAGCACCTGACTCTCGCGCGGCGATACGCCGACAATAGATTTCAGGAATGACGGGCTTACGAACAATGCGCGCTCGCCGGTTTCGGGATGCACTCTGACGATGGGATGCTCGCTCACTAGCGTGCGCTTGCGCATGAGTTCGAGATAGTCTGGCGTCTGATCCACGCCGGGCGGCGGCGCGAATCGATGCACGCCGCGCAGCCCATCCATAAATTTCTGCATCACCGGCGATAGCGCGTTGTAAGCCGCCACCAGATTGGTAAACAGCGTGTCGCCACCATAGGGCGGCACCACATCGCCGCGCAGCATCGACGCAGCAGGCGGATTGATCGCCGCTGTGATGTCGGTGTGCCAACCCGACCACGCACGGAACAGTGTCTGCCCCTGAAAGCGGTTTGCCTTGCGGTTCTTGGCCACCGAATAAATTTGCGGGTATTCGCCATCGCTGCCGTAGACGACGTGTCCCGCAGTGGTGTCACCGAACTGGCGAGCGGCTGCAATGTGCTTGCGGTGGTCAAGCGTCTGATCGCGAAAGAACACCACCTTCCAGCGCAGCAGTGCAGCACGCACTGCGTTCACGTGCGCCGCTGGCAACGGGCGCGATAGATCGACGCCGTGAATCTCTGCACCAATGTGTATCGCCATCGGAACAACCTCGACACTGGTCGCCGCAGCTTGCTGAGCTTCCGATTCCCGCACCGCTTGAACTGACATGATTTAATCTCCCTAGGGTTCGATTCCGAGCTGGATTCTCTACCCAGTTCGGCTGCCAACGCAACTTGCTAAAAAAACACGCATCACTAAGTTATTGTTTTATTGAATATTTTTACTAACGCAACGGTTGCGCCCAGGCGCTCTCTGATACCTGCCATTTACTGTTCCAGCTTGATCTGCGCCGTTTTCACCACCCGCGCAAATCTGTCGGTGTCCGATTTGATCAGTGCCGCGAACTGCTCCGGGTTGCCCGGAAGCGGGTCTATGCCCAGCGCGCCGAGTTTATCCTTGACCTCGTTGAGACCCTGAATACGGTTGAGTTCGGCCGACATCTTGCTGATGATGGCGCGCGGCGTTGCGGCGGGCGCCAGCACGCCAAACCAGTTGGTTGATTCAAATTGCGGCAACCCTGCCTCGGCAAAGGTCGGCATGCCTGGCAATCCCGCCAGCCGCTGTTTGCCGGACACGGCTATGCCCTTTAACTTGCCCGATTTGATTTGGCCCACAACAAGTATTGGAATAATGAACGACATCTGCACTTCGCCCGACATCAGTGCAATAACCGATGGCCCGCCGCCCTTGAACGGCACGTGTTGTGTTTTCACGCCAGCCAGTTGATTGAATAATTCGCCCGAGAGATGCCCCAAACCGCCCGCGCCGGACGATGAGTAATTTAACTCGCCGGGCCGCGCCCTGGCGTGTGCGATGAATTCCTTGAGGTTGCTCACCGGCAGGCTTGAATGGATGGCCAGCATATACGGGCTCACGCCCACCGAGACTACCGGGGCGAAATCCTTGATGGGGTCGTACGGCAGCTTCATCAGCAGCGGAATGATGGCATGGGTGTTTAATACCATCAGCAGCGTATGGCCGTCGGGTGCGGCGCGCGTCAGAATTTCCGCAGCGATCACCGTATTGCCGCCGGGCCTGAAATCCACCACGACAGGCTGACCCAGACTCTCATGCAGCTTTTGCCCGAACGTACGCGCAACCGTATCGGAACTGCCACCCGGCGCGTAACCCAGTATGAAACGTATAGGCTTTACCGGATAAGCGGCCTGCGCCTGCACAACAGCGGGCTGCGATGCAATGGCAATAGCGGCGAGTGCAGACGCAATGCGCGATTGAATGAACGTCTTCATGGGCTTCCTGGCAACGCAGCGTTCACTTTGAAAATCATCAGTCCACTTTCGCGCCGGACGCCTTGATTACCTGTGCGTATTTGGCATGCTCGGCTTTGATGAATGCGGCAAACGCCTCAGGCGTGTTGGGTGTGGGTTGCGCGCCGATGGCGGCGAGGCGGCTGCGCAGATCGGCAGCGTCGAGCGCGCGCGTGATTTCGCGATGCAACGCACCGAGTATGACCGACGGCACACCGGCTGGCGCAAACACGCCAAACCACGTGGCGAGATCAAAGCCTTTCAAACCGGATTCATCAATGGTGGGCAAGTCGGGCACCATCGCCGAACGCGCGAGCGTGGTCACCGCCAGCGCACGCGTGCGGCCCGCCTTGATTTGCGGCAGTGCCGATGCAAGGTTGTCGAACATCAGCGACACGTGTCCAGCAACCAGATCGGTGACCGCAGGCGCGGCGCCCTTGTAAGGCACATGCACCATCTCCACGCC
Source organism: Betaproteobacteria bacterium (assembly GCA_947486575.1). Classification (GTDB taxonomy): domain Bacteria; phylum Pseudomonadota; class Gammaproteobacteria; order Burkholderiales; family SG8-41; genus UBA5216. The sequence goes on from CANKUB010000020.1 coordinate 15,460, forward strand.
AGCCATGACTTTGAATAACTCGCCTGCGAGGTGCCCGGTGCTGCCCGTACTACCAGAGGCAAAGTTGATCTGCCCGGGGCGCGCCCTGGCAAGTGCAATCAACTCGCGCACATTCTTTGCGGGCACGGACGGGTGGACCACCAGCACGTTGGGCACCGTGGTCACCAGCGTGATCGGCGCAAAATCACGCAGCGCGTCGTAAGGCATTTTGGCATACAGATTTGGATTGATCGCGTGCGTGCTCACCGCCCCCATGAGCAGGGTGTAGCCATCCGGCGCGCTTTTCGCCACATTGTCGGCGCCAATGTTGCCGCCCGCGCCGGGGCGATTGTCGATAATGACCGGCTGCTTCCAGGCCTCCGTCAGCTTCTGACCGATGGCGCGTGCTGCAATATCGAGCGGCCCGCCTGGCGGAAACGGCACGACAAAGCGTATGGCTTTTACAGGGTAGTTTTGCGCGTGGGCAGCGGGCACGGCGAACAATGCAGGCAAGCCGAGACAGCACGTTGCACGCAAGGTAAACCCGATCGTAGCGAATGCGGCAATTGAATTATTCATGATGTGTAGGATACCGCACCTCGTGCTGCCCAAACGTCGGCAGATTTTATTCAATCATGCGATGATCCGGCACATACGGACACGACAGTCAGACTATCCGCGTTCGGACAAATACCTCGGGGGGCGAATCATGACAATCGGCGCTTTGCAGTGGAAAGTGACGCTCATACTGGCATTTGGCGCTGCCGGGCCAGTGCTCGCTCAGGGCAGCGCTTACCCCGCAAAACCGGTGCGCTGGATTGTGGCGTTTCCGCCCGGCGGCAGCAGCGACGTGCTGGCGCGGCTGGCAGCCCCGAAACTCTCTGAGGCTTTGGGTCAGCAGGTCATTGTTGACAATCGCAGCGGCGCATCGGGCACCATCGGCACCGTGGCGGTTGCGCGCTCCGCACCTGATGGCTACACGCTGCTGTCGAACACGCTGCCCTTTGTTGCCAACCCGGCGCTGCACAGCAAACCGCCGTACGACGTGATACGCGAATTCGAGCCCGTGATGCTGATGGCGAATCAAGGCTCCATGATCGCGCTGCATCCTTCTGTGCCGGTAAAGAATGTACGCGAGCTGATAACGCTGGCCAAGTCCAAACCGGGCCAGATCAACTACGGCACCGCCGGGGCTGGATCCAATCCGCATATCGCCGCTGAACTCTTTACCATGCAGACCGGCGCCACCATGTCGCCGGTGCACTTCAAAGGCGGCGGACCGGTGAATATCGCCATCATGAGCGGCGAAATCGCCATGAGTTTTCTGGCGATTGCAGGGGCCACTCAGCATGTCGCGTCGGGCCGCATGCGCGCCATTGCCGTTACCGGCACCAAGCGCGCTTTCTCGATGCCCGAGGTGCCCACCGTCATCGAGAGCGGCGTTCCCGGGTTTGAATTCTCCGCTTGGCACTGGCTGATGGCGCCCAAGGGAACGCCGCGTCCCATCATCAATACGCTGAACGCAAAGTTAAAGGATGTGCTGCGCTTGCCGGATGTTGTGCAGCGCACCCGCACCGAAGAGTTTGACATCATGGCCAGTTCACCCGAAGAACTGGGCACGCTGCTCGCAGCCGAAGTTACAAAATACGCGCGCCTGGTCAAAGAGCGCAAGATGCAGATCGAGTAGCAACCGCACTTTTGTGAACACCACGGTTGCCGTTGGTGAACAGCGATATAACAATTTACCCTTCGCTAAAAGGAAGCTACGACCATGCATTGGCTGATCAAGTGCCGCTCGAAACCCGCCACCGACGCGCTGCGCGAGGCCACGCTGCTCGCGCATCGCAATTTTCTCGACGGCTATTCTGAAGTCACGTGGTATTCAGGGCCGCTGTTCACCGACGACAACAAAAATGCCATCGGCAGCCTGCGGCTGATTGAGTTTGCGGATCGGGCAGCGGCGACTGCCTACATCAACGCCGACCCCTACACCAAGGCGGGCATCTTCCAGTCCATCACCATCGAGCGCTGGAAGCCGACTTTCGATGTGCGCCAGCGCGACTATCCGCGCAAGGCGGGCACCCTGCAGTTTGTCATCCACACCCATGACAAGCCCGACGGCGAGGCGCGTCGGGCGCCGCTGCGTGAGGCCCATCACGCGTATCTGAGCCGTTACCGCAATATCATTGTCGCCCGCGGGCCGGTGCTCGATGACGACGGCAATCGCATGATCGGCAGCCTGCTGATGCTGGACGTAGCCGACAAGTCCGAGGCCGAAGCGTTCTGGGCCGGTGTGCCCTTCAACCGTGCCGGCGTATACAAGTGGTCAACGATGGAGCGCTGGCGCTTCGGGCACGTGTAGAACACTGATCAGCGCGGTTCAGGGCTTGCTATTTGCTAGACTTGTTTCTGGAAATTCAACGCTGGCCCCTTTGAATACGATTACCGTTTGCTTATGCCTTTTCTAGATACACCACGTGATATCTTCAATCTGAATTTTGTTTGCCCCACATTCCGATATACCATCATCTCGTGATTACTTCTATCTTGCGGCAAAACCTCGAAGATCCACGTCGACCAACGTATAGGTCAAACCTTGCGGAGTCCCCCGGCAGAGCCGGGGGTTTACCTCACTTAATTATTTAGGATGAGCAACTTGAGAACAGTCACACCGCGCTTGCTCATCGATTCCTTTTTCGTCCAATTCTTTAACATACAGTGATTGATTAGCTGCTTAGGAGCATTCGGTGGAATACGACCCAGACTTCGCGCGTAGCTTCATGAAGAGAACGCTCGCTCTTGCGACAGAGTACGACGGTCCGCTTGACGCCACCCTCCTTGTCAACTGCCTTCTTGGCCTGCTGATCGTACCCAAGGAAGCGTTGATCGAAAAGATCCCGACTACAGAATTCGATTCACTACTACAGTGGGGCATCAAGCCCGACTCTATCAAGAGACTTGGCCGGTGTGACTATGGACATGAACACCGTCCAAACTTGCGTCAATTGGTTCGAAGGCTTCGAAACGCCGTCGCTCACTTTCGGATTGAGCCACGTCACGAAAATGGGCAAGTTTCCGGCTACACCTTCAGCGATCAGAATTGCTTTCGCGCCGAGGTATCACTAGGTGAGATCAAAGCATTCGTAACCAAGCTTGCAGCGCATCTTGAAACGCAGGCGTAATCGCTTGGTGAGTGTGTCCGATACCGACGTGCGCTTTCGCTACTAGGACTCCTTACAGGCCGCAGACCTTGACGAGAAGCGTTGCCGCAGAGGGTGTTGTGATGCGTTCCCAGACGGCGTTAGGAGTTTGTGTAGGCGATCCAAATTGCATTCCGCCCATCTGAGAGGAGCTTGAAAGCTTTCTTACTTGTTGTCTCACGCAGTCGAATTCGATCAGATCAAGCATTACTATTGGCGGCGGCGGCGGAGATAGGCTTGGGGCAGTGTCCAGCCACGTGCCCTGCCACGTTACCCATACACTTCGAATATTCCCCCTTCGGCTAAGCGTGGCGGGATCGAAGTGAACCGTACCGGTAGGACCTTCGTACACGAACTCCCACGCCGCCCACGCCGGGGCGGCGACAATCAGGAGCAGTAAACTCAAGATAAGACACATACTTTCCTCCGTCAGTTCTTGGGTATAGACATCATGTATTGACCTGCACGCGAAGGGTCATGCACGCGAAGGGTCAGGTCTTTCCTTTTGCCTCCGGGAGAACCTTCCTTCGATGTTGAGATGAAGGGGCCGGGGGCCAGGTCTCGCCTATTGCCCATTGACCCTTTCCCGGTCACTGTGTGCAGTTTCGCTCACGCCGCAACCTTCTCCTCCGATGGCCGGATCAAGCTTTCCGCCGGAATACCCAGTTGCTTGTGCAGGCGCCAAATCATTCTGAGTGAAAGCGCGCGCTTGCGATTCAGCACTTCGTAGACGCGGTTGGCCGGGCCAATGAGGGGCACGAGATCCTTGACGCCGAGGCCGCGCTGTTCCATCGCAAACTTGATCGCTTCCACCGGGTCGGGCAAATCCAGCGGGTAGTGTTTGCGTTCGTAGGCCTCAACCAGCGTAACCAGCACGTCGAGGCGTTCGCCTTCCGGCGTGTTGGCTTTCGCCATCATCAAGGATTCAATGTCCTTGAGCGCGGCGCGGTAGTCGGCCTTGGTCTTGATGGGTGTGATGTTCATGGCTTGCCTCGCTGAATCTCCGTGCAAATACATTCAAATGGTCTGCGCATCGATTTTGTCGTACTCCGCATGCGTGCCGATGAAGCGAATGTAAACGACGCGGTAGGTATAGTTGATCCACACCACGAGCCGATAATGGTTGCCGGCAATGTTGAACACGACACGCCCATCTTTCAGAATGCTGGCGTTGCCAAAATCCGCCTTTACGTCAGTTGGTGATGCCCAATCGGCTTTGCTCGCATGCTGATACCACGCAAGTGTTGCATCCTTTGCGCCCGCCCCCGAGGGGTTGTCAGTCCAGTATGCCTTCAAGGTTGAAAGGGCGATCACACGCATGTAATAAGGATAGTCCCAAATTGGGATTCATTCAAGCCTTGTGAATTGAGCAGGCGAGCGCTCATCGACGATGAGAATTTAAGTATCTGTTTTTATTGATGTTTTACATATTTCTCAATGTAGCGGTATCTGCAATTCCACCTACGCCAGCGCCTTCAACCCCTTACGCTCAAAGTACGCGAAGAGTCAGGTCTTTACTTTTGCCTCCGAGAGAACCTTCCTTCGATGTTGAGATGTGCGTATACAGGCTACGCTTTACCCACGATGACTAATCCAGCTTCAAATCAAACTGCTTCAGCAGTTTGCCGACCATGTCGTAGTCCGAGCGCATGCGCTGGTTCAACTCATCGACCGGGCGGTGCGAAGGGTCCAGTGTTTGCTGGTTAAGCCGTGCCGAGACGTCCGGGTCACTAACCGCTTTGCCGAGTTCGGCATTGAGCCGGTCCACTATCGCTCTTGGCGTGCCCGCCGGTGCATAGATGCTGATCAAGGTCGACGACTCATAGCCGGGAATGGTGTCCGCGATGGTGGGCACATCGGGCAGCACCTTCAACCGCTCCAGCGTGGTGACTCCCAGCGCGCGCAATCGCTTCGATTGTATGTGCGAGATCAGTTCGCTGATGGCCGCCACCTGCACCTGTGTTTCGCCCGACAACAGGGCGATCACGGCAGGCCCGCCGCCCTTGAAGGGCACATGCAGCATGCGGATGCCCGCGCGCGAGTCGAACATCACGCCGTTCAGGTGGGTGAAGCTGCCCACGCCTGAGTGACCGTGCAGGATCTCATTGGGCCGCTTCTTTGCCAGCGCAATGAATTCCTTGATGGAGTAGGCCGGCAGCGCCGGATGCACGGTCAATACGTTGGTCAACCGCGCCATGGGCGCCACGCCAACGAAATCGCGCAGGGCGTCATACGGCAGCTTGCGGTAGAGATGCGCGTTGGCCACGTGCGAGGCGATGCTTTGCACCAGCAGGGTGTAGCCATCGGGCTTGCTTTGAGCAACGACGGCGGTGCCGATCGTGCCGCCGGCGCCACCGCGATTTTCAATGACGAATGTCTGCCCCATTTGCTCCGACACCTTGGGAAACGTGATGCGGGCAGCGATATCGTTCGCGCCCGCCGGCGGGAATGGCACGATCACGCGCACGGGCTTGGCGGGGTAGGGCTGCGACCAGGCTGTTCCCGCAGCGCATAGCAGGCAGATCAGGCCAGTCAGACGCACAGGGGGTGCGGTGAACCAGCGGGTTGACTGTTCGTTATTCATTCGACTTCTCCTCGTCCTCGTTGCAGGTGTTTGCAATTCTAAGCAATTCTAAGGGGCCAGGCTCGCATTGATTTAGTTGGGTATCTGCGCCAGCACCTTCAACCTTTTACGCGCAACAATATTCAGCAGCTTCAGCGCCGGGCCGCTCGGTTTCTTGTCGCTGATTTCCCATTTCTGCACCGTCGATACGCTGGTGTGGAGATAGGCGGCAAATACGGATTGGCTGGTTTTTGCCTTCAGCCGCAGGCGCTTGATGCCTGCAGCGCCATACGGCTTCAGCGCCGCCATGCGCGATACATCAAACTCCCGCAACGTTTCCGCGCCGACCAGGCCCAGGTCGTGAAGGCCGCGTGCGCTGTCGAACATTTCTTCGCGCAGTCTTATATTTGCCATGATCGATCTCCAATAGTTCTCCGGCTGTCAGCGCCTTGCGCACGTTACTTTCGCTCAGACTTAACCAGGTGGCCGCGAGCCGTTTGATCAGTTTCAGTTCATCGTCGTCTATATTGCCGCGTTCATTTTTCGCGAAGCCGAACATACACACCCATCGTTCGCCAAAGTTCGACGCCACCAACACGCGATAGCCCCCTCTCCTGTCTCGGCCCGCTCGTACTATGTACTTTGTCGTTTCAAGTGTTTTAGGTATAGCTCTTGTAGGTGTCGATAAATTCGCGCAACCCTATTATGGCAATGCCTTGATAGGGATTCATACTCAACAAATGGCGTTTGTCGCCGGACACCAGTAACTTGGCGCTGGCATCCAGAGCCAGCGCAAGGAATTTATTATCTTTGGCGTCTATGCAGTCGGTGACTTCGGTCGTTACGGATATCTCTTTGGCGGCTTCCGCGTAGTCTTTCACCAGCAGTTTGCGGACCTCGCTTTCCACGTATGGATCAAACTTTGGACGGCTCAAAACCGTCGCCAGTTCGAGGATGGTGGCTTTGGAAAAAACCGGATCAAAGTGCTCGAAGGCAATTTCTAAAGCTTGAGCCGCTACACCTTGCGGAAGAATGATGGCGCTGACGATGAAATTGGTATCGAGGACGATAGGTTTAGGCAAAGCAGTCTTCGATGAGTTTGTTAATGTCGTCCTGCGTAAGCTTCTTCGCCGCCTCCGAGGTCTGCATCGACTTAAGGCGAGCGATCATGTGGCGAGCGGCGAGCTTGCGTACCATTTCGTTCGAGGCTTCGTTTTCGGCGATGACATAAACGCCGGGTCGGCCGTAGCGCGTTACACGGATACTTTCGCCCGTGGTGGCGTAATCGACTACCGCGCCGAAGTTCTTTTGAGCCTCGCCGGATGTAATGGTTTTCATGATTATATTCCGTAAGTTACGTATAATTTTTATATTCCGTAAATTGCGCATCTTACGCCAGATATTACAAAAATCAAGAAAAGCGCCTTAGCGCAGGCACAGTGAATTTCACGCCGCGCTCGCCAGCGGGTTCACGCTCAACACCCTGACAGTGCCGATAACCGTGTTGCGCAACAGTACCCGTGCCATCGTATCGACGGAAAAACGCGGCAACGCGCGTTCTGGAATCAGGAACTCCACGTTCAGAATCAGCTTTTCGTCGCTGGGCCAGGGGCCCGTGATTTTGTCCGCGCGCCATAGTCTTGCGCTGAACCCGTCGGTGCCCAGCGCCAGCAGGCAGCGCAAATCCAGAATGCCATTATCCACGCGCATCAAGTCCGTGCCGACCGTAACGGAAAACGTTGCTTCAAGTGTCGCATTCACCTCGCGCGGGTGGAACGCGGGCGGCGTGCTTGCCTTGGGCAGCAGCAGTGCGGTGGCGCGTTCTTTGAACCGCCCGCTCAAGTATCGTAGCGCCATGGGCAGCCAGATAATCAGCAGTATCAGGCCCAAAAGGCGCAGGTCGGATTCCGCTGGCAGCAGCAGGAACATGCCCAGCCCCAACGCGGCGAGGAAAGTAAACGCATAGGCGACGAGCTTTTTTCGCGGCATTGCTGCTCCGGTAAGTGTGAAACTGGCGCTGCGTTCCGGCTACCGCGGCTTTCCCGATTCCATCAAAAGGCAAATAGAAGATCAGGTACTATTATTATGTAACTATTTGTTTTTATTGATATTTTTATATGCCGTGTTGTCTGACTCCGCGTTCAGCTTACGCTACCGGCCACTTGAACACGCGGGTCGCCGTGTCATGCATCATCTTCTGCACATCAGCCGCCGGTAAATAAGCCGCCGCATATTTGCGGATGATGTCGGCGTTTTCCGCGTAGGTGCCGCGGCACTTGCCCATGGTCTGGGTCTGATCCGAGGCCCACATCAGGCGCTCGGCGCCATAGGCTGCGTGCACGCGCTTGATGAGCGGATGCAGGTCTTCGTACTCGGGTGCTGCGCTGCCCGACACCAGCGGCAGTGACGACACTTTGACGGTGACATTGCGATAACGCGCGCAGTTGATCATGGACTGCACTTTGGCTTCGCGCTTGTCGCCGGGCACGGCCCAGGCGAAGTGGTCAACGATGAACGCTAGGTTCGGATATTTCTGCAGCACCGGCTCCATCAGCGCCGGGCCGTCGCGGGTCCAGATGGCCACCGGGATATCCTGATCGATACAGGCCCGCCACACCGGCTCCAAGGCGCCGTCGGCAAAGAGCTTTTTGTGCTCGGGCTCGTTCATCGATACGCGCAGGCTGCACACGCCGGGCTGCGCAAGCCAGCTTGGCAAAAGCTTGTATTGCTCTGGCAGTGTGGGCACGAACCACGCCATCACGCGAAAGCGCTTGGGGTATTTGGCGGCGGCCGCCTGGCCGCAGGCAGGGCTGCGATTGGGCGCAACGTTGGCGGGCGAAACCACCGCGCGATCGATGCCGGCTTCGTCCATGAACTTCAGCATACGCTCGGCGGGCATGGGGTCGGGCAGGTGCGCTTGCGCGCCCGGCTCCCACGGGTCTTGCGGTGTGTTGGCGTTCCAGAGGTGAACTTGTGCGTCGGTAATCATGCGATGTTCCTCAGTGTGTAAAAATGGACTGTTCAGTCAGGGAGAATACCAAAATCTTCACGCTTGCAGCATCAGCCCTTCTTCTGCTGCGCCAGCATTTCAGACACCGGCCGTCCTTCAACCACGCCGGATTTGCGCAGCTCGGCGATCTCACTATCGCCGAAGCCAAGCCGTCGGAGTATCTCATCGGTGTGCTGTCCGACTCGCGGCGGCGGCGAGTGAAGATATGCGCCGGTTTTTGAGAGTTGGTACGGGGCCTTGGGCACGGCGACTGCATAGCCCAGCTCCGCATCGAACGGAAAGCGGTGGATAAGGCCGCGGTGCTGGATTTGCGGGTTGTCGACAGCCTGATACAAATCGCGCACTGCCATCGCAGCCACGCCGGCGTCGGAGACGATTTCTTCCCATTCCAGTGCGGTTTTCTGTTGCAGCGTTTTTTCAATTTCCGCGCAGAACGCAGGGAAATTTTGGGCAACCACTTGCGCGTTGCAAAAGCGCAGATCGAGCGGCATGTCGGTGCGGCCGATGGCCTGCCAGAAACGCGCCCGGCGCGATTCGGTGGTGGCCGCCACTGACAAAGTGCCCTCCCTGCATTTGAAAATGTTGGAGATGTAGCGGCCGTCGCCGTTGCCTCTGAGTTGGCGGTATTTGCCGGTGGTGGCCGCTTCGCACACATCGGCGCCAGCCATGGTGATTGCGGTATCGAGCATGGCGCAGTCGATGTACTGGCCTTCGCCGGTCAGTGCGCGGTGGTACAGCGCGGATACGATGCCCAGCGCTGCGGCGTACCCTGTCGCATAGTCTGCCATCAGAAAGCCTACTTTCATCGGGCCTGTGTCACGCGTGCCCGACAAGCTCATCAGGCCGCTGGCGGCCTGCACCGCACCGTCAATGGCAGCACGCCGCGCCGTGGGGCCGGTTTGGCCATAGCCGGTGACGGAGCAGTAAATGATTTTCGGATTAATCTTTTTCAGATCATCGTACGCCAGCCCGTAGCGCGCCATGTTACCGGCGACCAGGTTCTCGACCAGCACATCGGATTCGGCGGCGAGCTTGCGGAAAATTTCCTGCCCCCTGGGAATACTGATGTCGAGCTCCATCGATTTTTTGTTCGCCGCCTGCGCCAGAAAGCTATGACTCATCGCATGCGTGTGCAGCTCGCCGCCGTCACCCGCGACCAGCCGCATGCTGTCAACCTCTTTGGGGTTGTCGATGGTGATTACTTCTGCGCCGTGCATGGCCAGTTGATAGGTCGCAAATGGTGCGGCGATCTGGCGCGCCACGCCAAGCACTTTGATGCCTTCGAACAGGTTGTTGTTACTCAATGTCGCGCTCCAGGCGTGTTATTTTTTCTCAAGTTTCGGATACAACCCCACATAACCCGCCTGCGCCCGATGTTCAGCATTGGCTTTGGCGCGCTCAGCGCTCATCGGGATGAAGCCGTGACCGTGGATGATTTTGGACATGAAGGTCATGCGCGCCGTGACAGCGACCGCGCTATGGTAGGCCTGCTCGTCCCAACCGGCGGCGAACACCGCATCGGCGTCGCTTTGCGACACTTGCGTGGGTGCCAGCACCAGCTTTTTCACCAGCGCCAGCAGCGGCTTTAACTTGGCACTGACTGGTGCGCTGGCCACATCCGCCACCAGTTTTTCGACCACGCCCGGCGCGATGCCTCTCGCAACAGCAGCCGCGCTATGCGCCACGTAGGCGAACTGGCAGTTGAGCAGTCCTGCCACAAAGCCTTGAATCATTTCGCGCTCGCCCGGCGAAAGCGGCGATGGCCCGTTGATCAGGGCTTGCCCCATCGCGGCCCAGTGGCGGTAAATCTCCGGGTAGGCGTTGAACACCTCGCCGGGGCCGGATGTTTCGGTGTGGGATTTCAGGAAGGGCATAGAGATTGAAGATTGAGGATTGAGGATTTGGGATTAGTGATATCGGTGGAGCAGGCGGCGATGCTAAGTGTTTATATACGACGTCTTCAGGTTAACAAAGATGAAGATTCTCGTTATCTTAAGTAATTCAATAAAAACAAATACTTACGTTATTCTATCGCTGGTTATTACGCTTGTGCGCAAACAAGTGCGCCAGGTAACGGCGTGCACGATCACGGTCACGTGCTCGATGATTTGTCGCGACATGTAAAGCGTTGGCGGGCGAATCGCGCAGGCAAAGGCACGCGCACTTACGCTTCCACCGTTGGCCATATGCGCCGCCCCATCATGGGCGAACCGGGTGCGTGTGTGAGTTGCGGGCGCACGCGGCCCATCCAGGTATCAGGTTTGTGCGCGTCCGCTTCGTGCGGCGCGAAGTATTGCTCGCGTGCCGCCATCGATACAAACTCGTGCAGGATCGCGTGTTTTTGCGCGCCCACGCTCACCAGCAACTTCCGCGCTCCGATGCAGCCGGGCAGCCCCGCCAGCAAGGGAAAACGTTCCTGCGCATACCACGCCCCGAGGTCGTCATCCACTGCGCTGTTGGCGGTGTTGTAGCCGCCAAACTGCACGACGGCACCTGCGGTAAGTCCAGGCCCGCGTTGCGCTACCTGCGGGCCGTCCACCCGTGACTCTTCGGCGAGGATGCAGTTTTGCGCATGCTGGCGCATACCGATCATGCGCCGGGTTTGCGCGCTTTGCCTTTGTGCCAGTTGTGCCGGGCTTGGATTGAGGAAAATCGCGGTGCTACTGGCAGCAAACAGCGCAAGGTAAGCGCGCCCGTCACCGCCATCCAGTGCGTAATGCGCGGCCCAAGCGTAACCGGGCCGTGCCAGCTTTTCAGGGATATGCACATCATGAAACCAAGCCAGATACTCGGCGCGCATCGCATCGGAAATTTCATACCAGATTGCCCACAGGCCACGATCCATGATGTTGCTCCCTGACAAAACAAGGCTGCATTATCGGCTGCGCCCTGCCGCGCCTCAAACGATTCAAAGAATTTGCGGACTGCTACGGCGAACCGTGGCATGCGCCCACCCTACGCAAGGCTACGGCGTCGTTACGACCGCTCTCCCGGCAGCGGTATGCCCGCCTCGTCAGCACGCGCCTGCGGCCGCTCGCTGGTGTAACCCGCGTTGGTGGTGTAGATGACAACCATGCGGCTATCCTTGGCCGCCTCAATGCCGTGCGGCAACCCTGCTGGCAGGCTGATCAGACTGCCCGGCCCGATAGGCGCGGCAGGCCGGTCTGCGAACGTGATCGCACCACGGCCCTCGACACAATAGATGACTTCATCGTCTTTGGGATGCACATGAAACGGTGTCACCTGACCCGGCTCGTAGCAGTTCATGCGCGTGGTGAAGTCTTTCGAGTCAATCAGCGGCTGGTTGACGCGCGCGTCGGGCGAATATTTTTTCAGGTCGTTGATGTTGATCGATTGCACCGTGCCGGTTGTGGTCATGATTTATATCTCTCTATTGGCATTGTGTTCAATTCACCGTAACGCCGGCGGCCTTCACAATTGGCCCCCATTTATCCAGTTCGGCGCGAATGAATCTGCCGAACTCCTCCGGCGTGCCGCCCGCCGTCTCGATGCTGACTGCAAGCAGTTTGTCTTTTACATCCTGCATGGCCAACACGCGGTTCGATTCGGCATTGAGTTTTGCAATAATGTGCTTCGGCGTACCGGCAGGTGCCAGCAGCCCGTACCAAACCAGGCCATCCACTTTGCCAACGCCCGCTTCTTTCATGGTCGGCACATCGGGAAATGCCGTGACGCGCGACGCGCTGGTAACGGCCAGCGCCTTGACCCGTCCCGATTTGATGAAGGCCGCATGTCCGGCAACAGCGTCAAAAAAAATCGGCACTTCGCCGGCTGCCAGTGCAGGCGCGCCGCCACCACTGCCTTTGTACGGAATGTGCTGGCTGGGCAGACTGGTGGCGATTTTGAACATCTCGCCGACCAGATGCGGCGCGCTGCCCGTGCCCGGTGAGCCAAAGCTGATGCCGCCGGGCTTCGCCTTCGCCATTGCAATCACCTCACTCACCGATTTCACCGGCACTTGCGCGTTGGACATCATGAACACCGGCATGGTCCCGGTCGAGACGACTGGCGTAAAGTCCTTGACCGGATCGTAAGGCAGGTTGGCATAGACGTGCGGACCGATGCCGTGCGTGGTGATACCGGCGTGCAACAGGGTGTAGCCGTCGGGCGCGGCCTTGGCGACAACGTTCGTGCCAATCACGCCGCCCGACCCCGGACGGTTATCAACCACCACCGTGTGACCAAGCACATCTCCCAGTTTTTGCGACACCACGCGCGCAAGCACATCCGCCGCGCCGCCAGGCGGCAAAAACACAACCACGCGTAACGGGCGCGTGGGATAGTTTTGCTGGGCGTGTGCGGTGAGGCCACAGGCCAGAGCCAGTAACGCCGATATCGTTGTAAAAATTTTCATGGATTCCATTCTCGGTTTGTGGCGCGGATATTACTTAAATCGTGCAGCAGTGGTTGCAGATTATCGCACCAGCGTCATGCGGGTGACCAGCCAGACAATCAACCCAGTGCCCCTGCCGCACGCAATTTTTCAATGTCGTCTGACTCAGCACCCAGCCAATCCGTTAACACGGCAACAGCATGCTCACCCAGCTTGGGTGCCGCACTGCGATACTCAACAGGCGTGGCACTTAGACGGATTGGATTGCCAACACCCGCAACCTTGGTGCCGTCACTGCGTTCAAGTTCGATTTTGAGGCCACGTTCATGCGCCTGCTCCATCTCGAACACCTGCTTCATATTGTTGATCGGCCCGTTTGGCACGCCGCCTGCATCGAGCCTTGCTGCGAGGTCGGCAACTTTGCCTTTTGCAAACGTGCTCCGCAGTTCGCCCAGCGCGAAGTCACGATTGATCTGGCGGGTGGATGGCGTGGCAAACCGCGAATCGTGTGCGAGATCATCACGGCAGAGCGCCTTGCATAAACTTTGCCACTGCGTATTGTTACCGCAAGCGACGATGAGATGCCCGTCTGCGCATTTGAACGTCTCGTACGGCATCATGATGCCACCGGATGATGTCCCCATGCGGCCCGGCACCTTGCCGGTCTGGAAATAGCCCGCCGCCTGATGCGTGCTCAGCGCTGCCACCGTGTCAAACAACGCCATATCGATATATTGGCCGAGCCCGCTCGCGTCGCGCTCACGCAGCGCCGCGAGAATGGCGATTCCCGCGTACAGCCCGGTGGAAAGATCAACAATCGACGCGCCGATTTTCATCGGCCCACCGCCGGGCTCGCCATCCGGATGTCCGGTCACGCTCATCAATCCACCGACGCCCTGAAAGATGTAATCGTAGCCCGGCCGTTCGCGTAGCGGCCCGGTCTGGCCGAAGCCGGTGATCGAGCAGTACACCAGACGCGGATTCAGTGCCGACAGTACGGCATAGTCGAGGCCGCGCCGTGCGAGATCGCCCACTTTGTAGTTTTCGATCAACACATCAGCCTCACATGCCAGACGGCGTACCAGTTCAGCACCTGCGTCGTTGGCAAGATCAATCGCAATGGAACGCTTATTGCGATTGGCGCTGCTGAAGTACGTTGAATCACGGGTGGGTTCGCCGTGTTCGTCAGGCAACCACGGCGGCCCCCACGGTCGCGTGTCGTCGCCGATGCCGGGGCGCTCGATCTTGACGACATCGGCACCCAGGTCGGCCAGCGTTTGCGCGCAGGTCGGGCCGGCGAGCACTCTGGCTAGATCAAGTACACGTAGCCCGGCAAGCGCCGGACGGCGGGTCTGTACTGGAAGTGTTGGAGCCATAAGTGATATTGAAAACGCTGGAAGAAACCCGGTAGCGTGGTTAGTCGAGCTGCAATCCGATCTGCTTGATGATTTTTTGCCAGCGTGCAATATCGCCCACCAGGAATTCACCGAATTGCTCAGGCGTGTGCGGCGCAAACTCGCCGCCCAGATTATTCACCAGCCACGTGTTTGTTTGTGGCGCGTTGAAGAATCGCGCAATTTCGGCATTGAGCCTGCCAATGATCGGCGCCGGTGTACCCGCCGTCGCGAACAGGCCTGTCCACAGGTTTGCCTCAATATTGATGCCCGATTCCTGTAGCGTCGGCACGTCGGGTATGGCGGGTGAGCGCTTGACGCTGGTGACCGCGAGGCCGCGCAGTTTGCCTTGCTTCACGAACGGCCCCGGATCCAGAATATTCAACACGGAGAAGCCGACTTCTCCCGAAGCCAGCGCCAGCAAGGCAGGTGCCGAGCCTTTGTAATCCACCGTGACTGTCTTGATACCGGCTGCCGCGTTGAACATTTCCGCGCCCATATGCGCTGCACTGCCTTTGCCGACGGTGGCATAGGTCACTTCGTTGGGACGTCGGCGCGCCAGCGCCACCAGCTCCCTGACATTTTTGACGGGCAGCGTCGTGCTGGAGACGATGTATAAACCGCTGATGGCGCAGCGGATAATCGGCGCAAATGCAGTGGCGGCGTCGTAACTCAGTTTCCGATACAAAAATCCGGCCGTATAGGTGCTGCTCGAATGCATGATCAGCGTATAGCCGTCCGCAGCGCTTTTTGCCACGAATGCGCCGCCAATCGTGCCCGTTGCACCGGGACGATTTTCCACCAGAAAGTTCTGGCCGTAGGTTTCATTGAGCTTTTGCGAAACCAGGCGGGCAAGCACGTCGGTGGATCCGCCTGCGGGAAACGGTACAATAATTCTCACGATCTTGGCGGGATAGTCCTGTGCGGCAGCGCTCAGCGCGAGCGGCGCCAGCAAAGCCATCATCGCCAACTGCGCGCCGTGGCGGCATTTCAATTGGGGCTTGCAGCGTTCTAATTTCAAGATCGACTCCTCCAGGGGAATTGTTACGTTCCATTTCCAGGTGCGCCACGACATAGAAGCATTCACGGGCCACACCACACAGGGCACCGGCGCGATTGCTGCTGCTTCACGGCCATGCGGACATCCTATAACATTTGCGCCGATCAGTTAAAAAACACGTTAAGTATTTATTTTTATTGTTATTTTTCTTCGTGATCCGCCTCGAATAGCGTCAGCAATTCTTCGCTGGCCTCGCGGGTGGTCTGCATCAGTTTTTTCTCGTCGAGGTAAATCGCCTGCTGGCGTTTGAGCAGGGCCAGGTCGTGGTCACGAAATTTTGCAATGGCAGTCGTTGCCTCGGATAGCGGCATACGCAATTGCAGCAGGCTCTGCAACGCCATTTCCATGCTGGTGTGCCAGGTTTCGCGGTAGTAACGCGTGACGCCCATTTCAGCGAGCCGGTGCGCATGGGTACGATTGCGTGCCCGCGCGATAATCGGCAGCTCGGGAAAATGGTGGCGCACAAGTTGCGCGCATTTCACGGAGTCTTCCGGGTCGTCGATGGCCAGCACGAACAAGCGCGCTCCGCCCACATTGGCCGCATGCAACAGCTCAAGACGCGTGGCATCGCCGAAATACAGTTTGCCGCCGAAGCGGCGCACGCTGTCCACCTGATCGGCGTCTTTTTCAAGCGCCACGAAAGGTATGCTTTTGAGTGACAGCACGCGCGTAACGATTTGCCCAACGCGGCCATAACCCGCAACCACCACGTGGCCCTGTGGCGCTTCAATGGCGTCGAACTCACGAAGGGTCGCGTTGTCCATTTTGGGCGCAAGCACTTTCTCTTCCAGCATGAACAGAAACGGCGCGATCAGCATGGAGATGGTCACCGCCACCACCAGCATTTGCGAAACGGGTGCCGCGAATATACCCGCGCCAGCGGCGGCGCCAAACAGCACAAAGGCGAACTCACCACCCTGTGCCAGTGCCAGCCCCAGCTTGCGTGCGCTGGGCGCTGCAGTGCCCGCAGCCCGTCCGATGAGGTAGAGCACCGCGAATTTGATGACGATCAAACCGACAATGATGGCGGCGATCATCAGCGGCTGCTGCGCCAGCAAACCCAGGTTGGCCGACATGCCAACCGAGATAAAGAATAAGCCCATCAGCAAACCCTTGAAGGGTTCAATATCGGCTTCGAGCTCGTGACGGTATTCAGAATCAGCCAGCAGCATGCCGGCGAGAAATGCACCAAGCGACGCGGTAAGGCCCGCTATATCCATTAACAGCGTCACACCTACTACGATGAACAGCGCGGTGGCGGTCAAAATCTCGCGCCCGCCGAGCGTTGCCACAAAACGAAACAAGGGGCGCAACAGAAAGCGACTGGACAAAATCAGGGCAACGATAATGCCAACCGCCTTGGCGGCATTGAGCCATCCGCTCTGGCCTTGTGCAGCGGCCCCGTCTGCGCCCAGCGAATGCGCGAGGAACGGCAGCGCAGCCAGCAGCGGAATCACCGCCAGATCCTGAAACAGCAGAATCGCAAAGCTCTCGCGACCGTGACGTGCGGTGAGTTGTTTTTTCTCTGCCAGTGTTTGCAGCACGAACGCGGTGGAAGACATCGCCAACCCCACGCCAACCACCAGTGCCGCCTGCCAGGTAAAGCCCATGATAAGGGCAATGCCACCCAGCACCAGACCGGTGATGACTACCTGTGCAGAGCCCAGACCGAACACCTGTTTGCGCAACACCCACAGGCGAGACGGCTGCAACTCCAGCCCGATGATAAACAGCAGCAGAATGACGCCGAACTCCGAGATATGCAGCATCGCCTCGACGTTATCGATCAGCTTCAGGCCCCATGGGCCGATGATCATGCCCGCGCCAAGATAGCCCAGTACCGCGCCCAGCCCCAGCTTGCGCGACAGGGGCACGGCGATGATGGCGGCCAGCAAAAAAATGGCGATTTGAACAAGCATGCGAGTGACTGATGAAAAATTAAGGTGGCAGCAGCATCGTGCAGCGTCTAGAACGCGTCCAGCACTTTCAGCAAGTGCATGAAATCTCGCACCGACTTCACTGTGTCGAACGGATCAGGGACTTGCAATCGTTTCGTCACTGGATCTGGTGAGCCTGCGTTTAATTTCGCATGCGTGTGATGCGTACCACTTCTGGAATACGCCGCAATTCGATCATGATGCGCGCGAGGTGCTGGCGATTGGTCACTTGCAGCGTGAAATTCATGCTGGCGTACTTGCCGCCATCCTGCGGGTCTACCGCGACATTCTGAATATTGGATTCCTCATCGGCAATACTCGCCGCCACTTTTGCCAGGACGCCGCGTTCATTGGCAACGACGATACGCACATTCACGTCATGCAGTTTATTGGATTCGTTATCCCACTCCACGTCGAGCACACGCTCCGGATCGTGATGCGATTTCGCAAGAACCGGGCAATCGTGCGTATGTATCGCCATGCCTTGCCCCTTGCTGATGAGGCCGACAATGCCGTCACCCGGTATCGGATGGCAGCATTTTGAAAACTGCACCGCCATACCTTCTGATCCGCGAATGATGATGGGGCCCATGCTTGCGTGTTCGCCGGGTTCTCCCGGCGCAGGTTCGCGCAGGGCCAGCAACTGACGCGCCACAATCACGCCGTGACGCTTGCCCAGGCCAATGTCGGATAGCAAGTCGTTACGTGATTTGCCGTTGCTGTCGCGCACCAGCTTGGCCCAGCGCGCTTCCGGCACCTCGCCGACGCTGGATTTCAGTGCTGACAATGCCTGATTCAGCAGGCGCTCGCCCAACTGCACCGATTCATCAAAATGCATGGTCTTCAAATAGTGTCGAATATGCGCGCGCGCCTTGGCAGTTGCCACGAAATTCAGCCACAGTGGGTTGGGCTTGGCATGCGACGCGGTAATAATCTCCACGCGGTCACCGTTCTTCAGCGCTTGACGCAGCGGCAGCAAATCCTGATTGATCTTCACGGCCACGCAACGGTTGCCCACATCAGAATGTACTGCGTAGGCAAAATCCACTGCGGTAGCGCCGCGCGGCAACGCCATGATTTTTCCCTTGGGCGTGAACACGTAAACGGCATCCGGGAAAAGATCAACCTTCAGATGTTCAAGAAACTCTACAGAATCGCCGGACTCCGACTGCATCTCCAGCAGGCTCTGCAACCACAGATGCGTTTTGCGTTGCAGATCGGTAATCGATTGATCCGAGCTTTTGTAAAGCCAGTGCGAGGCGACGCCTGCTTCTGCGATTTTGTGCATCTCCTGCGTACGTATCTGAATCTCGATCGGGCTGCCGAAAGGCCCGAACAAATGCGTGTGCAGAGATTGATATCCATTGGCCTTGGGTATCGCGATGTAATCCTTGAATTTACCGGGGATGGGTTTGTACAGCCCATGCAGCACGCCAAGCGTGATGTAACAGGCGTGCACATCTTTGACGATGATGCGAAAGCCGAATACATCCAGCACCTGCCCAAATGACAGGTGCTTCTCGCGCATTTTGGTGTAGATCGAATACAGGTGTTTTTCGCGGCCACGCACCTGCGCCGCCACGCCGTTGTCAGCCAGACGCTTTTCGATATTGGCGAGCACCTTGCCCACCACCTCGCGGCGGTTGCCGCGCGCATGGTTGACCGCTTTGGTTAATACACTGCAACGGCTGGGATACAGATGCTTGAACGATAAATCGTCCAGCTCCTGATAGGTGCTGTTCAGCCCCAGCCGATTGGCGATCGGCGCATAAATGTCCATCGTTTCGCGCGCGATGCGGCGACGCTTGTGCACGGGCACCGCATCGAGCGTGCGCATATTGTGCAGCCTGTCAGCGAGCTTGATGAGGATGACGCGCACATCACGCGCCATTGCCAGCAGCATTTTGCGAAAGTTCTCGGCCTGCGCTTCTTCCTGCGTCTCGAACTCAATTTTGTCGAGCTTGGAAACACCATCCACCAACTCGGCCACCGGCTTGCCGAAATTTTGCTGCAATTCGCTTTTGGTGACGGCGGTGTCTTCCATCACGTCATGCAGCAAGGCCGCCGTCAACGCTTGCGGATCAAGGTGCCACTTGGCAAGGATGCCGGCTACAGCCAGCGGATGCGAGATATACGGCTCGCCAGAGTTACGAAACTGACCGAGGTGCGCCGATTCGCTGAACTTATAGGCAGATTCTAGCTGTGCGACGTCTTCCGGCTTAAGGTAGCCAGCGCATTCCTTGAAAAGTGCCGAGCCGTCGGGCATGACAGATCAAGGCTACAGCGCTATATCACCTAACCATTTGTTTTTATTAGTATTTCTGAACCATACTTGCCTGCTGCCATTTCACGTAGCGCGATCACCGTGGGCTTGTCACGGTTGGCTTCCATCATGGGTTGCGAGCCGTTGGCAATTTGGCGCGCCCGAAAAGTGGCGGCCAGTGCCATTTCAAAACGGTTGGGGATGCGCTTCAAACAATCTTCTACTGTGATGCGGGCCATGGCAAATTCCGATTGGGTAACGAGGTAAGTGGGGAGAAAATAAGGAGAATCTATGCTACGGGATGAAGCAATTGATCGAAAAGCGATTGGTGGCGCTCGTTCTGGTTTGCACACCTGAGCCGTTGGGCAACCACTATCGCGGCGAGTTCCTGCGCAGCACGATCAAAGTCTTGGTTGATAATAACATAATCAAATTCAAGTACATGCGCGATCTCGTCGCGTGCGTTTTTGAGCCGCTGCGCAATCACGCCAGCCGCGTCGGTGGCACGGTTATTCAGCCTCGACAGCAGCGCATCGTACGACGGCGGCAGGATAAAAATGCCGATTGCCGCAGGGTGCACACGGCGCACCTGCGCCGCGCCCTGCCAATCAATTTCGAGCAGAATGTCCTGCCCCTCGGCCATGCGCGCACTCATCCATTGGTGCGAAGTGCCGTAGTGATTGCCGTGAACCAGCGCGCTTTCAACAAACTCGCCCGCTGCGCGCATGCGTTCGAACTCGGCTACGCTGACGAAATTGTATTCACGGCCATCAACTTCGCCCTTACGCGGCGCACGTGTGGTGAACGATACCGATTTGCGCACCAAAGGATCGCTATCCAGCAAAGCCGCGACGAGGCTGGTTTTGCCCGCACCGGAAGGGGCGCTTACGATGAATAAATTGCCGCTCATTTTTGAGTTTTGCGTTCAGCTTTTAATGAGAATACGTGGGGCAGCTGCGTTATTTCGCTGCCAGGTGACGTGCCAAATCCATAGTACAGAGTATCGTGCAGTAACCGCAATGCGTCTATGATGATACGCCCTTGAACACGATTCAATCGAAACATGATGAAGTGTCTTCCTGTGCGTTGATTGCGCGCGATATGTAGCGTCCCGATTTTATTACCGATCTCGCCGCGCTCTTTTACAACGATGATCAGGAGCCAACGCGGTTTTCAGCTTGGAATGCCCTTGCTGGAAAGGGTTCGATACAGTGATTCACGGCTGATCCCCGCCTCGGCGGCAACCGCGCCAAGGCCGCCAAACGTTTCGGCCACACTGCACAGCGCCAGAAGCCCTGCAGCCCGGTCGTCCGGGTTATCCATTGATTCCATTGCGGCCTTCATATATATGACCACCAACTCGCGATCCGCGCGCAACTCGGCCACCTCGCGTTCGCGATGAGAAATCGCCGTTTTAAATTTCTTGCTTCGCCTCGCCGCCCATCACGCTGCTTTTAACACCTTGATTTGCTCGTAACCGCCTTGCTGCGATAACCCCCACAAATCAAGGGATTGCTGCATGCGCAGCCAGATATCGGGGCCGTTACCCACAGCCCGGCCCAGGCGCATCGCCATGTCCGGCGTCACAGTTCGCTTTTCGTTCAATACCTCGGAAACGGTCAATCGGGATACGCCGATCCAATCGGCAAATTCCTTTTGCGTCATCTTCAGCGCAGGCAACACGTCCTCACGCAGAATGGCGCCGGGATGCACAGGCCGGCGCTTCGGGTCGCGCAGCGATTTCATAGCCATCAGTGATAGTCCTCAAGGTTTACAACAATCACGTCCTCGCCTTCAAAGCGAAAAGTAACGCGCCAATTGCCCGACACCGAAATGGCCCATTCTCCTTTTCGATCACCTTTCAGCGCATGGAGATACATACCGGGAATGTTCAACTGCTCAGGCGTAGTCGCTTCGTCCAGCAGCGCGAGTATGCGTTCAATACGACCGGCATGCTGCGCTTGAATGCCTTTACGATCACCCTTGCGGAAAAAGCGCTCAATGCCCTTATGTCGAAAGCTTTTGATCACATGTGCAGAGTAATACAAAAGATGATGCAGTGCAATCCCTGTCATTACACAGTTGATGCGGATTAGATCGTGAGCTTGAACTTCTCATCTGCACGCAAACGCAGGGCTGCGAAGATTTATGCGTCGCCCTTCAACACCAGCGCCCGCTGATACAGATCATTGCGATTGCCACCGGTAATCTTCACCGCCAGCGCCACCGCCTGTTTCAGCGGCAATTCTTCCAGCAGCGCCTGCAATGTTTGATCTAGCGCAGCAGCATCGGGCACGCTTGCCGCAGCACCCTCAACCACCAGCACAAATTCGCCTTTCGTACGATGTTCGCTCGCCGCCAGCCACGCGGCAGCATCACCCATCGTACACACGTGTGTTTCCTCGAATAATTTGGTCAATTCACGCGCGATCATGATGCGTCGCGCAGCGCCCAAGGTGGCAGCGAGATCGTCGACGCACTCGGCCACACGATGCGGCGCTTCATAGAACACCAGCGTATACGGCAGCGCATCCAGCGCCTTGAGTGCGGTGCGCCTTGCGCTGCTGCGCGCGGGTAAAAAGCCATAAAACAAAAAATGCGGCGATAAAAATCCGCTGGCGGAAACCGCAGCCGCAGCGGCATTCGCCCCCGGCACTGGACACACACAGTAGCCCGCCGCGTGCGCTGCTGCCACCAGCCGCGCACCGGGATCGGATATGCCCGGCGTGCCTGCATCGCTCACCAGCGCAACATTTGCGCCTGTGGCCAGCAGCGCCAGCACGTCGCCTGCTGCGCGCTGCTCATTGTGCTCATGTACTGCCATGAGGCGCGCGGTGATGCCGTAGTGATCGAGCAAGCGGCGTGTCACGCGCGTGTCTTCGGCGGCGATGTTCCCGGCACTCGACAAAATCTCGATGGCGCGCGCGCTGATATCGGATAAATTTCCTATGGGTGTCGCCACTACATATAATGTCGGCTTACTTGTTCCGGGGCTGCTTGGCGGCGAATCATGCACAGAATTGCTCGTTTCCACTGGGTTAACCTGTTGCGGGCAACCCTACTATACGGCGCGCTTGGCGTCGTGACCAGTGTGTCTGCGCAAGCGCCACTACCCGCCGTGACATCGCCAGCCACGCCCACGCCGTTGGGTGTAGACGCGCCGCACATTGCGCTGTTGCTGCCGGTGGATTCCAGCACTTTCCGGCGTCACGCTGAGGCGCTGCGCGATGGATTTCTTGCTGCATCGAAAATTCCCGATCCACCCAATTTGCAGATACGCATTTACCCGGTGGGTGAAGACGCCAAACAAGCCGTCATCAGCTACAAAAAGGCCACCGAAACCGGCGCGCGCTTGGTGATCGGCCCGTTGGTGCGTGGCGCAGCAGCAGCCCTAGCAGCGGGCGACATCATCGTGCCTACGTTGTTGCTCAATACGCCAGACGGCGCATTGCCCGACAAGCCCAACCTTTTTGCTATCAGCCTGCAAATCGAAACCGAGGCACAGCACGCAGCGCAACTGGCCTATCGCGAAGGCCGCCGCAGCGCGTACACCATCGTCGGCGAGAGCCAGCTTCTACGCCGCTCAAACCGCGCGTTCATCGAAGAATTCGTCAAACTCGGTGGTAAGCACGTGGCTGAATTTCTTCATAACGCCAGCCCCGCCGAACTCGCGCGCTTAAAGCAAGCGGTTGAATCGCGCGCAGCGGACATGGTATTTCTGTCACTCAATGCACGGCAGGCACGGAGCGTGCGCGCCACACTTGATCCGCTGGCGCTGTATGCGTCGTCGCAGGCGTACAGCGGTGATTTAAGTCCCGGCGCAGTGATTGATCTCACGGGCATACGCGTGTTCGATATGCCGTGGCTTCTGCAACGCGACCACCCTGCGGTGATGATTTACCCTCGGCCCGCCGCCAGTGGCGACGTAGATCTTGACCGGCTTTACGCACTGGGCATCGACGCATGGCGCATCGGCCAAGCCATGCTCGCGCGACACACGGATATTTCGCTCGACGGCGTAACCGGTAAACTGAAACTCGGACGCGATCGCCAGTTCACGCGCGAATTGGTCAGCGTGCGTCTCGGCGCGAATTTACCCGATGCTCCTGTCGGCCCGGTGGGCACAATCGCAGCGCCCGCAACGCCAGCGCCGCCCAAGCCGCCGGCAACGGTAAAGCCTGCGGTGACCAAGCCTGCCGCAACGTCGCCAACCGCAAAGCCGTAACCCGCGTGTGAATCCGTGAATAATCGCGGCAAAGACGCCGAAGCGCACGCGGCGCGTTTTCTTGAGGAGCAGAGGCTGAAAATCGTCGAGCGCAATTATCATTGCCGCTACGGCGAAATCGACCTCATCGCGCGCGATGGCACAACACTGGTTTTTGTTGAAGTGCGCGCGCGCAAATCCAGCGCCTTTGGCGGTGCAGGGGCCAGCATCACCGCCAGCAAACGCCAAAAACTCACTCGCACCACACTGCATTATATGGCAGGCATCAGCCGCACGCCGCAGTGCCGCTTTGATGCGGTGTTGCTCACGGGTGACGATGGGCCGGCGGAGTGGATACGGGATGCTTTCGGAACGTAAAGGACCTAAAAGCCCGCTCTGTACAAAACCCCAACAACGGCGCAAAATAGCGCCATGGACCTGATCAGCCGCGTAACCGAAAACTTTTCCGAGAGCGCGCACTTGAAGCTGGAGTGCATGGATGTGCTTGCTGGACCTATTGCTGCGGCTGCGCAGCGCATGGTTGATTGCCTGAAGGACGACGGTAAAATTCTCGCCTGCGGCAATGGCGGCTCGGCGGCGGACGCGCAACATTTTTCGTCGGAGTTGCTGAATCGTTTTGAGAAAGAGCGCCCCGGTCTGGCGGGCATTGCGCTTACCACCGATAGCTCAACGATCACCTCTATTGCCAACGATTACGCCTACGATCAGGTGTTCTCCAAGCAGGTGCGTGCGCTGGGCCATGCCAAGGACATGCTGCTGGCGATTTCTACCAGCGGCAATTCCAAAAATATCATCGCCGCGATCACAGCCGCGCACGAATCGGGCATGCAAGTGGTGGCGCTCACCGGGCGCGACGGCGGCAGCATTGGGGAACTCATCGGCGAAAATGACGTCCATATCTGCGTGCCCGCACAAAGCACGGCGCGCATACAGGAAGTGCATTTGCTGACGATACATTGCCTTTGTGATGCCATTGATTGTTTACTATTGGGGGTGGACTAATGCGTAAATTTACGATTGGGTTATTCATGGTCATCGCTGCAACCACGCTGTTAAGCGGCTGCGCGGCAGTGGTGTTGGGCGGGGCAGTAGGCGGCGGCGTGTTGCTGGCCGAAGACCGGCGCACAGTGGGCACGGTAACCGAAGATCAAGGCATAGAAGTCAAAACGTCCAGCCGCATCGGTGATCGCGTTCGCGATGCGCACATTAACATCACCAGTTTTAACCGGCAGGTGCTGCTCACTGGCGAAGTGCCCACTGCAGCGGCGCGTGAAGAAGCCGAACGCGCAGCGCGCGGCGTTGAAAACGTGCGGGGTGTTTTCAACGAATTGCAGGTCGCAGCCAAAACCGCGCTCAGCGTTCGCACCAATGACGCTTATCTGACATCCAAAGTCAAAGCGCGCTTTGTGGATGGCCAGAAATTCAGTCCTGTTCACGTGAAAGTGATTACGGAAAATGGCGTGGTGCATCTGATGGGCCTGGTTAAACGCGCCGAGGCCGACGCCGCCACTGAAGTTGCGCGCACCACCGGCGGCGTGCAAAAAGTGGTGCGCTTGTTTGAGTATCTTGATTGAGCGTGCGGATAAAAAATACTGAGCTTACTTTGCGCAATGTGTGAGCACCTTGAACTATCCGCTCCCCGCCTTTGAACAAAAGACTCTCGATCCATCGTCTCTGGCGGTTCTGGCGGCACGCGTGCAATCGTTGCCGCGCCCCCTGGTGTTCACCAACGGCGTGTTCGACGTACTGCATCGCGGCCACGTTACCTATCTCGCACAAGCACGTGCGCTGGGCGCGAGTCTGATCGTCGCGCTTAACAGCGATGCATCAACACGCCGCCTAAACAAAGGTGACGACCGGCCGATTAACCCACTTGCAGACCGTGCTGCGGTGATTGCGTCGCTTGAAGCGGTGAGCGCTGTTACCTGGTTTGACGCAGACACACCGCTTGCGTTGATACTGGCGCTGCGACCCGATGTTCTAATCAAAGGCGGCGACTGGAAACCTGCCGATATTGTGGGCGCAGCAGACGTATCGGGCTGGGGCGGAACCGTGCATTCGATACCGTTTTTACATCAGAAATCGACCACCGCCCTGCTGGACGCGATACGAAATAATATCAATAAAAACAAATAGTTACAGACTATCCCGCTGCACAACTTACGGCCTTCAAGTCGGTGCCGGGATTGGCCGCTTTCAGGGCGCTTAATTTAGCCACTGTTGCGT
Source organism: Betaproteobacteria bacterium (assembly GCA_947486575.1). GTDB lineage: Bacteria > Pseudomonadota > Gammaproteobacteria > Burkholderiales > SG8-41 > UBA5216. The sequence continues at coordinate 41,671 of CANKUB010000020.1, forward strand.
CAGTAGGCTCACGCACATAGAATGCCACGCGCCGAAAAAATGCCTCCCGCACTTCAATGGTGGCTTCGGTTACGCCGCGCTTTTGCAGGCCTGCCAATAAATTTTGTGCTGCCTCTTCGGTGCGAAAAATACCCAGCGAAATCGCGTTTCGCCGTTGTGGCGGATCCGGCACGATGGAGTAATCGGTAACGCCATAGCCCTTCAGCCGCTCGGCCACGCGCTCTACCTCGCCCCGTGTCTTTAGCGGCGGAATCATCACCCAATGCCCATCCAGATCGGCAACGACACGCCTCACCTGCGCGGCTGGCAATCCCAATTCGGCCATAGCGGCATCACCACGCGCGGCTTCGGCGCCGATGAAAACGCCCCACTCCAGACAGGCCGCACCCTTGACGCCCGCCGCAATTTTTTTACTTGCGGTAGCGGCGGATATTGACAGCGGTGCCCCCACCAGGCGAATTTTTTCGGGCGTGATCTCGACTTGCCTTATATGCTCTTGCGCACTTACGGCTGTGCGCAGATAGTTGGCCCACGCAAAAAATGCTGCGTTGCCCAGCAGCAACACCAGAAAAACCGCGCGCATTATTTCAACTCACTTTTTAGCATCTGCAACTCTTGCAACTTTTTCAATAGATTCTCTGGCAATTTCACGCAAGCCTTCGAGCACCAGATTATCCACGAGCTCGACCCTCACGTTAAGCTGTGGTTTTATCAGCGCCGCAGCGCCGCCGGACAGCACCACCAGCGGCCCGTCACCCTGGCTGCCTTGCCCGGTTTCTTCCATATAACCGCGCATACGCTCTATTGCACCACACAGCGCATTCACCGCGCCGCTCATGATGGCATCCGCCGTGTTATCCGGAAAATAATAAAACGCACCCGCTTGCTGGCGCAATTGCGCTGTGCCGGTATCCAGCGCCTGACGCATTAAATCCAGCCCCGGCACGATAACACCGCCCAGAAACACCCCTTCGCCAGAAAGCGCATCAACTGTCATCGTGGTCCCTGCGTTTACCACCACGCATGCACGTTTGTATAGACGCCAGGCGGCGATTAACGCTGCCCAGCGGTCTGCGCCCAACTGCGCAGGATCGGCATAGGAGCTTTTTACGCCGCATTGTTGCGCGCACCCCTGCACCCAAACGGGCGCTGTGGCATACATTGCCAGTGCTTGCGTGATTGCAGCGCGCACGGCGTCACCCGCCACATTGGATACCACAATGTGCGCTGGCGCGGGCAAACCGTTCAATGCGTCACGCAAGCTTGCAGCAGCCGTTGTTTCGATCCACGCGCGCCGCAGCCAGCCGTTGGCGTCAGCCATGCCCCACTTGATGCGGCTGTTGCCGGCATCAATCGTGAGCATGTTCATGCGCCACGACCCGTAGCGCGCAAACTTACGTCACCACTGTGATACGGCCGCACGCCGCGCGCGGTTTCCAGCAACAATGCGCCATCGTCGCGCACGCCACGCGCCAAACCGCTTTCGCTGATGCCGCTGCCTAAAGTCAGCCGCACCGCGCAGCCCTGATGCACATGACGGCGCTGCCAATCGTCGCGAAACACCTGAAAGCCTGAACGCTCAAACGTGAGCAGCGTTGTATTGAGTTCCGTCAGCAACGTCGCCAGCAGTTGATTGCGATCAACCGCGTGCCCACATACGGTTTCGATATCCGCCGCAGCCTGATCAATGCGCACGCCGGTTGCCGCTGGTAGGCGCACGTTGATGCCCACGCCGATCACCACGGCGCTCGGCCCCAGGGCGTCGCCCTGCATTTCAATTAATATACCCGCGACTTTGCGCCCACGCCACAACACGTCGTTGGGCCATTTCAAACCCACAGCGCCCGCATCACTCAGCCCCATGGCTTCGAGCGCGCGCACCACGGCCAACCCCACTGCAAGGCTCAAGCCCGCCAACGTTGCAGCACCCTGCGAAAACCGCCACAACACAGAGAATGTCAGCGCGCCGCCCACCGTCGCATACCATGGCCGGTTCATGCGGCCACGTCCTGCGGTTTGCCACTCGGCCGCAAGTACGCTGGCGTGCGGCGCGCCCGCCTGGGCGCGTTGCAGCAATAGCGTGTTGGTGGAGTCGGCTTCATCCACAATTTCCACGGTAAACGGCGCAGCCTCACCCAATGCTTGCGCAATACGCCCCGCGTCGAGCATAACCAGCGGGCGCGCCAGCCGGTAACCGCGTCCGCGCACGCTGAATACGTCAATCCCGGCTGCTTCGATCTCCTGAACGGCATTCCACACGCTGGCCCGCGACACACAGATATCTTGCGCGAGCATCGTGCCCGCATGGAAATCACCGTCAGCCAGCCGCCGCAGTACGTTGTAAGCCAAAGCTTTCATATAGCGCCAAGGATACTACGATCGCTGAATTTGCCGCTCGCACCACGCGTTCGACAGCGCCCAGCAGCGCGGCTACACTAGATCACCAAACGGACACGTTCCGCCACAATTCAGGAGGAGATTCCCATGCGTTTATTGATCGCTGCCGCGACAGCCGGTCTGGCTACTTTGGCCAATCTGGCCGCCAGTCTGCCTGCCGCTGCACAGAACTGGCCCGCCAAACCGATACGCGTGATCATTCCCTATCCGGCGGGCGGCACCTCCGATATCCTCGCGCGCATGATCGGCCCCGAACTCACCCGGGCGTGGGGGCCGCAGATCATTGTCGATAATCGCGTCGGCGCCAACGGTGCCATCGCGATGGAAATTACCTCGCGTGCGCCCGCCGACGGTTATACCACCGTGCTCAATGATCTGGGCAATCTGGCAATCAGCCCCAGCATGTACACCAAACTGCCGTTCGATATCCTCCGCGATTTCACGCCGGTGGCGATGATTTCATACTCCGCACACCTACTTGCCATACATCCGAGCGTACCGGTGAAAACCGTGCAGGAGTTGATTGCCCTCGCCAAAGCCAGTCCCGGCAAACTGAATGTGCCGGTGGGCCTGGGTGCGGCGGTACATGTTGCCGCATTGTCGCTAGAGCAGCGCACCGGTGTGAAATGGGTGTACGTGCCCACCAAGGGCGGACAAGCTTCCATCATGACAGTGGCCACGGGCGAAGGTGATCTGCTGTTCATGGGCATGCTGCAAACCATGCCACACGTGCGCGCGGGCCGCTTGAAAATTCTTGCGGTGTCCAGTGAAAAACGCGACCCCAATCTGCCCAACGTGCCCACGGTTGCCGAAACACCAGGACTCGCGGGCTTCGTCACCGGCTCGTATCAGGGCATCATGGGGCCGGCGAAAATGCCACCCGACGTACTCGCCAAATTCAACACTGAAGTCAACCGCGTACTGGGCCTGCCCGAGATCAAGGAAAAACTCGCGTTGCACGGCACGGTGCCGCTGCCGATGTCGCCACAGGAAATGGGCAAATGGCTGGTCGCGGAGAAAGACCGCTGGGCAGGCGTGGTAAAGGCCAGCGGCTTTAAAATTGATTGATGTAATCTAAAATAATCAATAAAAACAAATAGTTATATACTTTAGCCAAATTACCAGCCAAATTACCTGGCGGCGCCAATTCGAAGATAAAGTGGTAATATGCCCATATAAAATAATATGGGTGCCCATATAATATTATGAAAACCACTATCGACATTTCCGATGCGCTGTTCAATGAGGCCAAGCGGCGCGCTGCCAGGAACGGAATCACCTTGCGCGCGTTGATCGAACAAAGTCTCAGACAAACATTCAAATCCGTTGACGATCCGGCAGCATTTCAACCACGCGATGCCCGCGTAAAGGGCAAGGGCCTGACAACGGCAGCGCGCGCGTCGGGATGGCGCGCCGTGCTTGATGCCGCAAACGAGCGATGATAGCGGTTGATACCAATCTGCTCGTCTATGCGCATCGCGCTGATCACGAATGGAATGACGCCGCGCACGCTTGCCTGACATCCTTGATGACGGGCCGCGCCGCGTGGGCGATACCGTGGCCTTGCCTGCACGAATTCATTGCCATCGTGACACGCGCAAACATTTTCAAGCCGCCTTCAACCTTGAAGCAGGCCATCCATCAGCTTGTGAGCTGGACCGAATCACCCAGCTTGAACCTGCTCGGGGAAACACCGCAGCATCTAACCACGCTGACACGGATTGCGCTGCACGCCAAAGTGCAGGGCGGGGCAATCCACGACGCACGCATCGCCGCGATTTGCCTCGATCACCACGTCACCGAGTTATGGTCAGCAGACCGCGATTTTTCGCGTTTTCCAGGGTTACGGGTGCGTAATCCGCTGGTGGGACAATGAACAGGCGCGGCAGTAATGCCATTCGGCGCGACCGATGCGGTTCCTTCGTCACCGGTATACTACGTATTGCGCAATGCCAATGTTCGCAGGATGTGGTGAGTGCAGCAAACCGAATCCATCGCGCTGGCAGCAGAGAAAGATCGCTAGACCAAGGTGGTGAAAACCATCCGCTTTAACACTAATTAAAATAATCAATAAAACAAATAGTTACAAATCACATCTTCCGCAGCATAATCTTTTTGATCCAGCCGTCACCGCGCGAAGTTGTCACCTTGACGTAGCCGTCGCGCTCTTCGCCGAGCAGCAGCACTTCGTCGGTTCTGCCCAACGACAGCAGTTCAGGAGCCTCGTCCTGCGGCTGCCTGAGCACTCTGGCACCGGCAATTTTTGCCACCATCACGTCACCCGCTACGGCCGCATTGGCCTGTACGCTATTGGCGGCATTGGCCTGCGATGCCGGGCCTGCCCTAGCAACAATCAGCGACGGGCTGTTGCGAATCGTGCGCACGATGTTGTTCCAGTTATCGACGAACGATGCCGCGATCACCTTGCCTTCGTTGGTGTTGCTATAACCGCCCGTACCGGCGCCGCCACTGCCGCCAAACAACGCGCCGCCGAGTGAAAAATCCGTCTTCTCGGCGCTGCCTTCGGCTGCGGCAACCTGCACACCAGAGCGCGCATCAACCAGCAGCATGGTAGTTTGCGCCTGCTTGAATTTCAGCCCGCCAGCAATCGCGCCGATCAGCCCCAGGCGGCCACCGAAAGCACCAAGCACGCCAGCGCCCACTCCACCCGCATTGTTTTCACTGAACACCACGCTCGGATTCACCACAAAATCAGCCGCGACCAACTGCCCCTTGCCGATGTTCGCGCCCGACTGCAACTCACCACCCGCCGCCAATCCGCGCTCCTGCATGAGGTTTTGCATCGCTGCGCCGCGTTCGACGATTTGAAAACAATTCGACTGCTGAATCAGAATACGAATAATGCCGGTGGGCGACCCCAACCCGTAACGCTGCAAACCGGCCATCACCTGACTTTGCGGCTCTACTACGGCAAGCGTGCCCAAGGGGACATCGCACCGCTCAAGTTGCGACGTTGCGTTCTGACTGTTACCGCCAGGGCCGGCGCTGCCCTGCACCATGGAACCACCCTTACCCAACGCTTGTGCTGCCGCGTTCAGTGGTGCTGCCAAAAGCAAAACCGCACAGGATATCGACAGCGTTGCTCGATGAAAATACTGAGGCATCAAAAACACTCCCTAAACTGTTTTGGCCTGCGGACTCACTGATTCCGAAGGCTTATCTAAATAGTGATTGGCCGAAATGCTCGGCGGACCCTATGGTAGCGCAGGATTTGAGGGGTGGTTTTCGATACGAAGATTTGCGTGGGATCGTAGTTTTTTGCGCGGGCGTGGGGCAAAGCAGGCATTTACCCGGAAATCTTCGCACTAAAATGCCGTCCACTGAATATCACAAAAATATTCTTCATCCGGCTCGAAAGGCTGTACACCGCAGAACGCCTTGTACGTTCTGAAGGTATCGCCAGAGGTTCCAAGGCCTGATCGGTTGATAGGGGAAGAAGACGATGCGCGTAGTGCAGAACATCCAGATGCAAATCGGCGAGGTAGACGTTTCGAAGGTCAAATTCGACCTCAAATCCCGCGACGACATACCGAAGATTTTAAGAGGGTTGCAGCATCTGTACGTCATCCCGGCAATACGCACCAAGCTATTTGCTTTGCTCGAAGAGAACATTGCCCCGCTGGTGGATAAACACAATGGCCGCCCGGGCATGACGCTGTGGCGGATTTTTGTGTGCGGCACGGTCAG